>JAZQWA010000047.1:0-32696 GCA_045632065.1 Eubacteriales bacterium
ATCTGGCATCTCTTCCCTTTTCTTTTCAATAATATCCGCGTGCAGCTCCTCACATTCGCAAAGCGGAACGTTATTTTCCTGATGCTTCATATTTTCCTCCAAACAGTTGAATAGTTGTTCAACTGTTTATAGTATATCACCCTTTTTATGATTTGTCAATAGAAAAAATGCCAATGCATAAAAATGTGCATTGGCATTTTTCTATATGGTGTATTTTATACGTCGTCTTTTTGAGAGCCAACGGGGTTTACTATACTGTATCCTACGTTAACAAGATGGTCTGCCACTCGTTCGAGGCCTGAAACAGCCGAGGAGAAATATGGGCTTACCTCCATACTGCATCCACCATCGGCGAGTCTGGAGAAGTGGTCTGAGATAAGCTCCTTTTTCATCTCGTCAACATTATTTTCAAGTGAGGTAAGCCCTGCAAGTCTGCTTTTGTTCATATTTTCAAAGGCATCCTTTGAAATATAAAGCATTTGCATAATCTTCCCTCTCATGCGCCTAATTTCCTCTTTTGCAACAGGTGAAAATTCTATTTTCTTGCCACGCATTTCCTCGCCTATTTCATAGAAGTTCTCTGCGTGGTCGCCTATACGCTCAAGGTCGTTAATAACGTGGAAATATGAGCCTATTATTCTCTCATCGCTTTGCGAAGATACCCCCGAAAGCTTAATCAGGAACTTTGTTAAAGCACCGTTGGTAAAGTCTATTATCGCCTCGTTATTTTTGATAATCTCTCCGCCTGCGATATTGCCCGACTCCATGGCTTCAAAGGACAGATTCATATTTTCTTCAATAAGGCTGAGCATATAGTCCATTTCCCTCTTTACCTGCATAAGAGCGATAGGCGGAGTCGAAAGAAGTCTGTCATCGACGTATTTAAGAGAGTGCGACTCGGTAACCGTGCTTTTATCCTTAATAACCACCGAGGAGTATCTTACAAGATGCTTTGTAAACGGAAGAAGAACGCATGTGGTTGTAACATTAAATATAACGTGGAATACTGACACTCGCATCTGGAGCGACATAGCGTCGTCGCCCGGGAACATTGAGACAAGCAGGTTAACCGCTGGCTCCTTGAATATCCAAATCAGTGCGGTAAAGAGCGCAGTGCCTATTACGTTAAAGGTGAAATGTATCAGGGCTACTCTTTTCGAGTTGGCATTTGCTCCCACCGAGGCAAGAAGCGCTGTGACACATGTTCCGATATTTGCTCCCAAAATGATAAACAAGGCAAGCTCAAGAGGAAGCACGCCTGTACCAACCATTGTAATTACTACACCTGTTGAAGCCGACGAGCTTTGAATTAGCGCAGTGAATATCACACCAACGAGAATTAAAAGAAGAGGAAAATCAATTTTCCCAAAAACGCCCGTAAACATTTCCTCCACCATCGGATTGCCAGACGCCTGCTCGCTGCTCATTACGTTAAGTCCAACAAAAATCAGCCCGAGGCCCGAACAAAGACTACCTGCAAGCTTGATTTTCTCGCTTTTGAAAAAGCCCATCATAACTCCTGCAAAGGCAAGAAGGTACATAAGCATATTGAAATAATCGTTTTTCAGAGCTACGAGCATACCCGTAACCGTAGTGCCTATATTTGCGCCCATAATGATGGGGGTTGCCTGCATAAGAGTCATGACTCCTGCATTAACCAAGCCGATAACCATTACAGACGTGGCAGACGAGCTTTGAATAATTGCAGTAACGCCTGCTCCAATGCCGACGCCCGAAAATCTGTTGTTGCTGATTTTCTCAAGCAGTCTTTTCATTCCGCCGCCTGCGCTTTTTTCAAGCGCGTCACTCATAAAATTCATACCGACTATGAATACGCCCACTCCTGCAAGCAGCCATATCATGCTTTGTATTAACTGTAAAGTTTCATTACCTGATAGCATAAAGTGTTCCTTTGATTTTTTTTGCCTTCACTATATTATCATATAATTGGCAAAGACGCAGTAAAGAAGGCGACAGAAAATTCTGTCGCCCTATCATTATTAACCGTTTTTACTGCCGGTAAGCTTGCCTATTGCGTAGGTAGCTATCATGATTATGCCGACGATTATAAATACGCCAAGCATTCCAACACCCATGTGTGTCAGCTGTTTTACAAAATTCATAGGTTCAAAAATCATTTTCAATACCCCCTATCAGCTAAAGAAGCCAAGAACAAGCGAGCCCGCAATAACCGAGGCAATCTGTCCGGATACATTAACTCCGATTGCGTGCATCAGAAGGAAGTTCTGATTGTCAGCCTCAAGTCCAAGCTTATGTACGATTCTGCCCGACATCGGGAATGCAGATATACCTGCCGCGCCAATCATCGGGTTGATAGGCTCCTTTTTAAAGAGCTTCAATATAACGTTGAAGAGCTTTGCGAAAAGAACACCGCCTGCGGTATCAATTACAAAGGCAACAAGGCCGAGTCCGAGAATAAGCAGAGTCGATGTATTAAGGAACTTATCTGCGCTCATCTGGAATGCGATGGTTATACCAAGGAATATGGTAATAAGATTTGCAAGCACCTTCTGGGCAGTTTCGGAGAGCGAGTCAAGCACTCCGCACTCTCTGATAAGGTTTCCAAACATAAGGAATCCGATAAGAGATGCCGCTGAAGGAACAAATATACAGGTTACTATGGAAATAATAATGGGGAAAAGAATTTTCGTAGTCTGCGAAACGTTCTTCTGCTCGTATGCCATACGGATTTTGCGCTCGTTCTCGGTGGTGAGAAGCTTAATTACGGGCGGCTGAATAATAGGCACGAGAGCCATATAGGAATAAGCCGCAACTGCTATTGCTCCGATGTATCCTGCATGCTCTGTTCCGCCAAGCAGAGTGTTTGCAACTACGATAGACGTGGGGCCGTCTGCCGCGCCGATAATGGATATAGACGCTGCAACCTTCTCGGGGAAGAACATAGCCGCAGTACAAAGGGTAAAGAATATACCAAACTGCGCCGCTGCGCCGAATATCATCAGCTTTGGGTTATTAAGTAACGGACCGAAGTCAATCATCGCTCCGATTCCGATGAAAAGAATCAGAGGAAACAGCTCGTTTGCTATTCCTGCATTATATAAGGTTTCGAGAGGCTCGGAGATTCCCGAATGGGGGAAATTCATCAAAATCGCGCCGAAGCCTATTGGCAGAAGAAGCGTTGGCTCCATCTGTTTTTTTATGGCGAGATAGATTAAAATTCCACCTATCAGCCACATAACAATCATTTTCCAGTTTCCGTCCTTGCCGAACTCTAAAATCGGCTCAAAGAGTCCTAAAAGCTCTTTCATTTTCAATCCTTCCTTTGCTAAATATTGCTAAATCGGCGTTTTACGGCTGAAAAAACCCGCCATCACGCCATTTTACCATATTATACTATCACACAAGTGGCAAAGATGCGGTAAAGAAACTTCAAAATATGTAAAAAAAGATGCCACAGTGTTTTGCGGCATCCTTCTAATTAGGTTATTTAAAAATTATCCTTTCATTCTGTAGCCAATACCCAGCTCGTTTACAATATAGCTGATTTCGCCCGGGTGAGCGCCGAATTTCTTGCGGATATTTGCCATATTCACCTGCAATTTCTTTATACTTGCCTCATCGGTAACCTCACGCCATACGGCTTTAATAATAGAGGCGTAGGTCATCATTTTTCCGCAATGCTCGGATAAAAACGTCACTATATTGTACTCTGTCTGCGTCAGGTTGATTTCCTTGCCGTCAATAAACACCTGACGGGCATCGTAATCTATCACCAAATCATCGACTGTGAATTTTTGCCCCGGCAATTTACCGGCAAAGGAGCTGTATCGGTTATTTCTTATAGCAGTTCTGACACGGGCAAGCAGCTCCTCCGAGCCAAAGGGCTTCGTTATGTAGTCGTTTGCTCCCATATCAAGCATTTTCACCTTTTCCCTCTCCTCGCTTCTGGCAGAAAGGACAATAACAGGTGTTAAATCAGTAAAACGAATTTCCTGCAAAAACACACTTCCGTCAGCGTCAGGCAAGCCGAGGTCGAGTATAACAAGGTCGGGAACGTATGACGAATACAGCGTTTTCGCCATAGCGCAGCTCTGGGCTGTGATTACCTGATAATCATTAGCCTCAAGCAATGCCGTAACAAAGGTCTGAATGTTTATTTCATCTTCAATTAAGAGAATTTTATACTTATTATTCACCTGCTCTATCCTCCTGTGTGGAAAGCGTGAATCTGAACATTGCTCCGCCCTCCTTGGTGTTCTCTGCGCTGATGCTTCCGCCGTGCGCCTTTATAATGGTTGCGCACACGGAAAGTCCGATGCCTGCATTTCTCTTCTGCGTATCAAAGGCATTATCCAGCTTATCCGATTTACCTGTGAAAATGCTGTCAAGCCTGTCCTTGTCAATTCCGCAACCGTTATCTGAAATCTCAAAGATAGCATTATTGCCGCAAAGGAACACCCGAAGAGTAAGCCTTGTGAATCCCTCAGCATGATGAACGGCATTCTCAAGAATATTGATAATAACCTGCTCAATGAGAATTGCATCCATTGGAATAATCACAAGCTCATCGGGTAAATCAAGCTCTACATTTTGCGTCGGATAATGTTTTTTGAACTTCAAAATCACCGAGTCAATAAGCTCCTCAAGCACGGTGGGAGTTTTTATCAGCTTAACGTTTCCGCTGTCAATTCTGGTGATGGAAAGCAGATTCTCAACAATGCGAATAAGCCACTGGGAATCCTCTTTAATGCCCAGCGCCATTTGCTTCTTCTGCGTATCGCTCAGCTTATCGTAATTGTCCGCAATTGACGAGCTTGCGCCGTAAATTGTGGTAAGAGGCGTGCGTATATCGTGGGATACCGCTCTCAAAAGGTTGGCGCGCATACGCTCACGCTCACCCTCTGATTTTATCGCCTGCCACTTTTTCAGCTTTGTTGTAAACGTACTTGTAAGCAAGGAAATTATCAGCATTACTATTGCCGAAAAAATATTCTCAGGCACTGAAAAGTCCATATCAAAATATGGATAGGTAAAGGCGTAGTTTATAGCGATAACACTGGCCACGGTAGAGATGATTCCGTACCAGAAGCCATTGGTTACAAGCGATATAATAAAAACAGCAAATACGAACAGCGTAGTAATATGCTCGGAAATATCCAGAACATCCTGCAAAAGCACGCTTATACCGAAAGCCGCCGCCAGAACCATCAGGGTAATCAGCGAATCCTTGATGCATGCTTTAACCTTTTTGCTCATTTTCCTTCCCCCTAATTTTTCACTAACAGTTATTATAGCAAATGTTTTCAAACTTTTCAAGATGCTTTTCAATCTTGTAAAAGCATACAAAAAGCCGATTGCGTACTGCAATCGGCTTTTTGGGGTATTAAACTGTAAACTTTGCAATCTTCTCAAAGAGCGCATCGGCGTTCTCTGTATGAGCAACGAGGTCAATGGGAGAAAGAAGGTCAAGGGAGAATATACCCATAATGGACTTTGCGTCAATTACGTATCTGCCCTGCACCAAATCTACGTCGTAATCAGCAAGAATTACTACGTTAACAAATTCTCTGATGTCAGCAACGTTGCTGAGTTTGATTTTAGTCTCTTTCATAATAATATTCCTTTTCAAAAAATCAAGTATTGACTTAATTATAACAGAAAAAAACACGCTTGTCAACTGTGTAATTTTATTGATGGAAATTATTTTTTGCCTAATTTTGTTTTTTTGCTCTTTCCATTGACTTTTTTATCATTTGATGTTAAAATATATAATGTTGAATCATATGCTATAGGGGGTAAGGATTTTGGAAAAAAAGTATTTTCCCGGTCTTTTGGGAAACCGAGATACCGCTTTGAGAATCGGAAAAGCTATCGAAAACAAAACTCTGCCCCATGCATTTCTCATAAACGGCCCCCTGGGTAGCGGAAAATCCACTCTTGCAACCGAGATTGCCGCAGCGGTAAACTGTGCTGGCGGAGATACTCTTCCTTGCGGTGTTTGTAACAACTGCCGCAGAATATATGCCGGAAATTATCCAGATGTTAAGATTCTTGCCAAGAAAAAAGACAAGGCAACACTGGGCGTTGAGGCGGTAAAGAACTTCAGAGAGGATATGTTTTTATCCTCTACCGAGTCAGAGCACAAGATTTATATTATCGAAAATGCCGAATGTATGACCGTTGAGGCTCAGAACGCACTGCTTAAGGTGCTTGAGGAGCCGCCGAAATCGGTTATCATAATTCTGCTTGCCAACGAGTGCGACAGAATTCTCACCACCATAAAAAGCCGCGCTCAATATATCACTATGACGCGTTTTAGCGAGAATGAGCTTGCTGAAATCCTTACCCGTGATAGTCTTGAGGCAAAAATTATGCTACGAGACGACGAGGCAAGATTCAAGGGGATAATAATGAGCTCTGACGGCAGATTCGGAGTGGCTAAAAGGCTGCTTGAGCGACGCGCGTCAGCTGAAAACGAGGAAGAAAGAGCCGAGATTTTGAGAATTATCAAGTCGGCAAGGCAAAAATCCTCTTACGAGGAGATTTATTCCTCTGTTATGCAGCTACCGCAGAAACGAAACGAGCTTATGGCATCTCTCGAGCTTCTTATGAGCGCGCTTCGTGATTTAATCGTCATAAAACACAACCGAAGTGCAAAAACCGTGTTCTTCCCCGACCTAAAGGATGCCGAAGCATACTGCTCTGAGATAAGCGAGAAGAGATTGCTTATGATTTACGATGCGGTGTCAGAGGCTCACGAGCTTTGCACAAAAAATGCAAACGTTAACAATTTGCTGATTTGCCTGGCTACAAGGCTGAAGGCATAAGGCGTTTATTATAAAATGTAAAGGAAAAATAAAATGTCCGAAGAAATAAAGAACAATGAAAACACAGAGGTTGTTTCCAACGAAAGCGTAGAAATCGTTGGAGTTAACTTCCGTGAGGCTGGAAAAATTTATTATTTTTCTCCAGGAGAATTTAAGTTAAATCAGGATGACAAGGTTATTGTTGAAACCTCTCGCGGAGTTGAGCTCGGCGTAGTTAAGGTTGCAAACAAGACGGTATCAACTGACAAAATCGTATCACCCTTAAAGCCGGTTACCCGTGTGGCTACCCAGGCTGATATTCAGCATTACGAAAAGAATCGCGCGGCTGAGGCTGAGGCTATTGCTGTTTGTCAGAAAAAGGTTGAGTCTCACGGACTCGGCATGAAGCTTGTAGGAGCGGAATACACCTTTGATAACTCGAAGCTGATATTCTATTTCACCTGCGAGTCACGTGTTGACTTCAGAGAGCTTGTAAGAGATTTGGCATCCACCTTCCGCACAAGAATCGAGCTTCGTCAGATAGGTATCAGAGATGAAGCCAAGCTTCTCGGCGGTCTTGGTGTTTGCGGAAGAAAGCTTTGCTGCGCAAACTTCCTTTCGGATTTCGTGCAGGTTTCTATCAAAATGGCGAAGGAGCAGAACTTCTCGCTTAATTCGTCAAAGGTATCGGGCGTTTGCGGCAGACTTATGTGCTGTCTTCGCTACGAGCATGAGACCTACGAGGAGGCAATCAAGCAGACTCCACCTAACGGCTCTGTTGTAAAGACTCCCGACGGCGACGGAGTTGTTATTGAAATGCGTCCTCTTGCCGCTCAGGTCAAGGTTAAGCTCAACGATAAGGAAAAAGAAGCGCCCAAGGTCTACAAGTGCTCCGAAATCAAGGTTCTCTCCCGCCCTGCGAAGCGTCAGGACAAGGAAAAGGATGAGGAAGAGCTTGCCGAGGACTGATTTTTGCAAGGAAATTTGTGGTTTTTTGGATTTTTTTGTAAAATAGACTTGATTTTTTTCAGAGATATGATACAATATATGTGACACATAAAAATGGAGGTAACTCAAAATGGCATACAAGATTTCCGACGAGTGCATCAGCTGTGGTGCATGCGCAGACGCTTGCCCCACCGGTTGCATTTCCGAGGGCGACGGCAAATACGTAATTAATGCTGACGAGTGCATCGCTTGCGGTTCTTGCGCAGATGCTTGTCCTGTTGGCGCTCCTGCAGAGGAATAATATTTATTCCGACAGGAAGAAAAAAAGCGGGGATTATTCTCCGCTTTTTTCACTATCATCGGGAGTTGGGTAGGACTATGCCTTGCCCTGCTATTTCAGTTTTTGAGGTTTTTATGGAACGTTGTGATTTCGTTAATGACAATCTTAATCTTATCCAGGACACCGAGGGTTTGACCTTTGGTACTGACGCTCTGCTTTTGGCGGGATATATTTCCGGAAAGTACAAATCCGGCTGCGAGCTTGGCTCAGGAAGCGGAATTATCTCTATGCTTCTGCTTACAAGAGAAAAGCTTAATAGATGCGTCGCCATTGAAGTTCAGCCTGAATATGCAGAGCTAACAAAAAAGAATGCGAGCCTGAACAATCTCACGGGCAGACTCACCGTTGCAAGCTGCGACCTTCGGGATTACAAGAGCGACGAAGAGTTTGAGATTGTATATACAAATCCGCCCTATATGAAAACGAATTCGGGCAAAGAAAATACCGCGGATAAGAAAAATATTGCAAGGCACGAGGTTTTTGGCAATATCGAGGATTTTTGCAAAGCAGGAAGAAAACTTCTCAAATTCGGAGGATGTTTTGGGGCAGTTTATCGCCCTGACCGTTTAATTGACCTCATTTACGCTATGAGAAAAAATGACCTCGAGCCAAAGCGAATGACCTTTGTGCATGCAGATACGGACTCCGAGCCGTCTATGGTGCTGGTCGAGGCAAAGGCAGGCGGAAAATGCGGACTTACACTTACAAGGCCGCTTATTATTTATACTGACAAGTCCCACAAAAAATACAGTGAGGATATGAATTATATTATGGAGAACGGAAGCTTCCCTTCCGGTTACAAGCGATGACAGAGGAAAAGAACAAGGTACAAAAATCCACTTTATATCTCGTTGGAACGCCTATCGGTAATCTATCGGACATCTCGGAGCGCGCCATAAAGGTTTTGTCCGAGGTGGATTTCATTGCCGCAGAGGATACGAGAAATTCCCTGCGCCTGCTTAGCGCATTGGGTATAAAAAACGAGCTTATAAGCTACCACGAGCATAATAAAAAGGCAAGCGGAGAGCGTCTTGTTGCAAGACTGCTTAATGGAGAATCCTGCGCTCTTATAACAGATGCTGGAATGCCTGCCATCAGCGACCCTGGAGAAGATATTGTCAGATTATGCGCCGAAGCGGGTATAACCGTGTCGGTAATTCCCGGCCCCTGCGCTGCGGTTTCTGCATTGGCTCTGTCAGGACTCGGAACAACGAGATTCGCCTTCGAAGGCTTCCTGTCGGCTCAAAAAGGCGAGAGAAGAAGCCGACTTGAGGAGCTTAAATATGAGCAAAGAACTATGATTTTCTACGAAGCTCCGCACAAGCTTAAGGCAACTCTTGACGATATGCTTGTCGCCTTTGGAGAGGATAGAAAAATCTCACTCTGCCGAGAAATAACAAAGCTAAACGAAGAAATTACGAGAACAACTCTTAATTACGCTTGCAAATACTATTCCGAAAACGAGCCCCGTGGAGAATACGTTTTGGTGCTTGACGGCTTCAGCGGCAAAGTTGTTAGCGACGAAATGCAGGCGCTTCTTACGCTTACCCCCGAAGAACACGTTGAGTTTTACGTAAATCAAGGGCTTTCAAAAATGGATGCCACAAAAAAGGCGGCGAAGGACAGAGGCCTTTCGAAATCCGAGCTTTACAAGATACTTAACAGTTAAAATTTACGCAGTATATTCCTTTTTTCACGGAATGGGAATATACTGCGCTTTATTTTGCGTAAAATATAAAAGAATTTTAAATTATATATTGTAATTTTTTGCGAAATATGTTAAAATATATATTATTTTATTTGAAAGGCGGTACCGCAAATGGCAAATGATAAGGCATATTCGGCTGATGATGAAAAAAGCGTAAATAACGGTACTTTAAACGATAATTCCGAGCGTGAGGAGCAGGTTTCTCTTGATTCCCTGCTTTACGACAGCTCTGACGAGGAAATTTCCAAGGAAACTCCCGAGGAGACGGCTATGTATGAGGCATTCTTTGCCGAATATAAGGATATTATGGCGAAGGCTCTTGCTTCGGTTAAGGGAACTGCTGCAACCGACGGAGAAGAAGCTGTCGAAGAGGACGAAAGCGAATTCCTTGTTTCCCTGCCTAAATCCAAGGAGAAGAAATCAAGGGATGAAAATCCTGAAAAATGGCACGAGGAGATAACCCTCGCCCCCGAGGTTTATGAGGATTTAAGCAAGGAGGCTGAGATTTTCAACGAACCCGATGAGGACGTCGTACCTGACTTCAATCTCGGTCAGGTTAGCGAGAAAAAGTCGGATAAATTCCAGATTTCCTTCAGCTTTGACGGCGAAGAGCCTACAGAGTCCGAGAACGATGAGGAGCAAGAAAAGCAGGAAAAATACGACCCCGAAAAACCTCGTGTTATTGACTGGGCATTTGACTTTGTGGAGCTTTTTGTTCTTACGCTCATGGCAGTTATGCTCTTAACTGCGTTCTTCTTTAAGCATTCCGTAGTTGACGGCGACTCCATGATGAATACCCTCAATCATGGTGAGCATCTTGTTATTTCCGATTTGTTCTATACACCCGAAAGAGGAGATATTATAGTATTCGAGGATTACTCCACCGACCTTGACAAAGCTGTTGTTAAGCGTGTAATCGGTCTGCCCGGCGAGACGGTGAAAATCGTTATGAATGACAATGGCGGATTCAACGTATATATTAACGGCGAGCTTCTTGACGAGGATTACGCTTATTACGACAATAAATTCCATCACTATTCGGCAGGCGAATGGACTATGGGTGAAAATGAAGTTTTTGTTATGGGTGACAACAGATACAATTCCAAGGACTCTCGCGACGCAGGCGTTGGACCTATCAGCGTTGACAGTATTCTCGGAAAGGTGATATTCAGATTTTATCCCTTTGACAAATTTGGTAAGGTTAATTAAAGGAAATTAAAATGGCATCAAATCCGATACAATGGTTCCCCGGTCATATGGCCAAGACTAAGCGCATGATGCGTGAATGTCTGCCCGAGGTTGACATAATTATTGAGCTTCTGGACTCACGAATTCCATACAGCTCAAAAAATCCCGAGATTGATTCGCTTATTAACGGTAAGCCGAAGATTATAGTTTTTACAAAATCTACCCTTGCAAACCCCACACTTACTCAAAGGTGGGTAGCGGAATACGAGAAAAAGGGCTACAAGGCAGTAGTTATCGATTCCACTGCGGGCACAGGCATTGACGCGCTTGCAGAGGCGGTAAAGTTTACTCTCAAGGAGAAAATCGAAAGATATCATTCTAAAGGAATGGATGGCAGAAAGCTGAAGGCGATGATTGTAGGTATTCCAAACGTTGGTAAGTCCTCGCTCATTAACCGAATTGCAGGAAATAAGAAGGCAAAGGTTGAGGACCGTCCCGGTGTCACCGTGGACAAGCAGTGGGTACCTACGAAAATAGGCTTCGACCTTCTCGACATGCCAGGCGTGCTCTGGCCTAAGTTTGAGGACCAGACGGTTGGCGAAAATCTCGCTATGACAGGCGCTATAAGAGACCAGATTCTTGACACAGAGGAAATCGCAATGATTCTCTGCTCCCGTCTTATGAAGGTTGCTCCCGAGGAATTTATGACAAGGTACAAGCTCACTCCGGAGGAGACCGAGGGACTTGATTCATACGACCTTTTTGAGCTTGTGGGAAGAAAGCGCGGATTTCTTATCAGCGGTGGCGAAATCAATCACAAGCGTACAGCCGATATGCTTCTTGACGAATTCAGAGGTGGAAAAATCGGCAGAATTACTCTTGAGAAACCGTAGGAGGAAATATGCCTACATTTGAATACGAGGAAAAGCATTACGAGGAAGGCTACTCCGCCGTTTGCGGATTAGACGAGGCTGGAAGAGGACCGCTTTGCGGCCCTGTGGTTGCAGCGGCGGTTATTCTGCCAAGAGGGCTTGTTATCGAGGGGCTTGACGACTCGAAGAAGCTTACCGAAAAGAAGCGCGAGGCGCTTTTCAACTTGATAAAAGAAAAGGCGATTGCATACGCAATTGCAGAGGCGAGTCCTGCTGAAATAGACGAGCTTAATATCTTAAATGCTTCTATGCTTGCTATGCGCAGAGCTGTCGAGGCTTTGCCTGTAAAGGCAGACTTTGCACTTATAGACGGAAACTGCTCGCGCGGATTCGATATTCCCACTGAGACTGTCGTTAAGGGCGACTCCAAGTGCTACTCTATTGCGGCTGCTTCGATTTTAGCGAAGGTTACACGTGACAGAGGATGCATCGAGCTTGACAAAATGTATCCGCAGTATAACATTGCAAAGCACAAAGGCTATCCTACAAAGGAGCATATGGATGCAGTGCGAGAGCACGGAGCGACTGAAATATACAGAAAGAGCTTTTTGAAGTTTCTTGACAAATGAAAATACTTGAAATTTTCACAAAAAACAGGATAATCGGCAATCTCGGAGAGCGTGAAGCGGTAAGATATTTACGTAGGTCGGGATACCGTATTCTTGAAAAGAATTACGTTGCTCTCGGCTATGAAATTGACGTGATTGCAAGGAAAAAGAACATTACTGCATTTATTGAGGTAAAGGCGAGGAACGTGAAGCATCTCGGTCATTACGAGGCGCGCCCGGCATCTGCGGTAACCCCCGAGAAGCAACGAAAAATTATCGCTGCGGCGAAATATTACAGCAAGGTTAAAAATCTCGATACCCGAATGAGATTTGATATTGTAGAGGTTTACCTTGAGGACAAGGATAAGGTTGTTAAAATACGTGAAACAAAGCATCTTGAGAATGCTTTTGACTGGAACACGGCATACAGCCCATACAAAGGAAAGGACTAAATATGAAATACGTAAGCACAAGAGGACAAAACAACGAGGGTGTATCATCAGCCTATGCAATAAAAACAGGTCTTGCATCAGACGGCGGACTTTTTATGCCCGATACCATTCCGCAGGTTGACCTTGAATTTATCAAGGCGCTTGCTCCCCTTTCCTACCCCGAAAGAGCGGCAAGGGTGCTTTCACTATTCCTTACGGACTATACCTATGACGAGCTTCTTCAGGATGCAAACGGTGCGTATTCCGAAGAAAAGTTCGTCCCATCGCCCGCTCCTATAACCGAGCTCAGCGGTGGAAAATATATGCTTGAGCTCTGGCACGGACCTACCTGCGCCTTTAAGGACATGGCGCTTCAGATTATGCCCAGACTGTTTTCGAGAGCTCTGGCGAAATGCGGTGAGACCAGAGAAGCTCTCATCCTCGTTGCTACCTCGGGTGATACCGGCAAGGCAGCGCTTGAGGGCTACCGCGACGTTCCAGGAACAAAAATCCAGGTATTCTACCCTATTGATGGTGTAAGCCGTGTGCAGAAGCTTCAAATGCAGACCCAAGAGGGCGAAAACGTATCCGTAATGGGCATCGTAGGCAATTTTGATGATGCTCAAAGCGGAGTGAAAAGGATTTTTGCAGATAAGAACTTTAGCGACAAGCTTAACGATGGCGGAGTTTTCCTTTCCAGCGCGAATTCAATTAACTGGGGCAGACTTGTTCCACAGATAGTGTACTACATTTCGGCATACTGCGATATGTACCAAAGCGGAGCGATTTCATTGGGTGAAAAAATCGACGTATGTGTTCCTACAGGCAATTTCGGTAATATTTTTGCCGCTTATATTGCAAAGCTTATGGGCGCTCCTATTGACAAGCTTGTATGCGCTTCCAACAAAAACAACGTGCTCACCGATTTCCTAAAAACAGGTGAATACAACAGAAACAGGAGTTTCTACACCACCATGTCTCCCTCTATGGATATTCTGATTTCCTCAAACCTTGAAAGGCTTTTATACGTTCTTCTTGGATGCGAGAAAACTGCAGAATATATGAGAAAGCTCTCGGCAGAAGGAAAATATCAGCTTTCTGACGAGGAATTAAATCTTGTGCGTGAGAGCTTTGTTGGCTACTACACCGACGAGGCAGATTGCAGAGATACAGTAAAAAGAATTTACGAAAATGAAAATCGCCTCATCGACACTCATACAGCGGTTGCCGTTTCTGCGGCAGAGCGTTATATGAGTGACTCTAAGGCGAAATCCAGAATGCTCGTGGTTTCCACGGCATCTGCCTATAAATTTGCGGGTGACGTGCTTCTTTCTCTTGCAGGCAACAAGCCCGAGGACGATGTTCTCGCCCTTGAGGCATTGGAAAGCATGAGCGGGGTTGTTATTCCCTCACCGCTTTTAAATACGCTGTCTAAATCTCCTCGCTTTAATAACGTGATAAGCAAGGCTGATATGGACGGCGCAGTAAAGGACTTTGCGTTAGGCTAATCAGCACTCCTTGGGCTTGAAGGTAACGCAGTTTGTGTTTGCAGAGCAGCTTGCCTCTCTGGGACCTACTGAAATCGAGCCTGCATAGCAGCCGTTTTCATTTGCGTGATAAACGCAGTTCTTAACGTCGCAAACAATACCCTTAATGTGCTTCGAGTTGTCGCACTTGCACTCGTTTTTAATTTTCTTTTCGTCCACTTTAACTACCTCTTTTCTTTTTTCCGCACAGGCGGTAGGTTTATTATTGACAGGACGGAAGTATTTATACAGAAAGGATAAAAGATGTCGTTATACACAATCTCCGACTTGCATTTGTCAACCCTGGATTCGACTAACAAATCTATGGAAATCTTCGGAAAATCCTGGGCAGATTATATAACAAGAATAAAAAACAACTGGATGCGACTTGTGTCTTGCGACGATACGGTAATTATTCCCGGTGATATTTCCTGGGCGCTGTCCCTCGAGGAAGCGCGCTCTGATTTGAAATTTTTGGACGAACTTCCCGGCAAAAAAATACTCGGCAAGGGCAATCATGATTTCTGGTGGTGCACTATGCGCAAGCATGAAGCCTTTTTCGAGGCTAACGGCATCAATACAATTTCATTCCTTTACAACAACGCTCACGTAGTAGACGATTTCATTATCGCTGGCACACGTGGCTGGTATAATGACGAGGATGCGCAGAACGCTCCTGATAATACGGATTTTGAAAAGCTGGTCAACAGAGAAAATCTTCGTCTGAGGGCAAGTCTCAAGGAGGCAAAAAATCTAAAGGACGAAAATCCCGAAAAGGAAATTATCGTCTTCATGCACTTCCCTCCCTTTTGGAACGGAAAAGCAAGTGATGGGCTGATTGAGGCTCTCAAGGAGTATGACGTCAAGCGGTTGTACTTCGGGCATATTCACGGCACTTACACCATTGAGCCGAAATTTGTCTATGAAGGCATTGAGATGAACATAGTTTCGGCAGATTATCTAAAATTCACACCCAAAATAGTTAAATAGCATATAAAAAATTAGGCAAAACAGACAATTTCGCCTGGCTTATGGTGAAATTTAGCATTATTTTATTCAAAAAAATATAAATAATGTCTTTTTCACTTGACAAAGCATTATTTTTATTGTAAAATATTGTGGCTGAATATAAAAAATATTATTTATACATTTCGGAGGAAAAAAATGAGCCTTATTAAAAAGGAGCTTACCGAGAAGTCCGGTTTTGTAATGGAGTTCTCTGTTAGCAAGGAAGTTTACGAGAAAGCAGAATACGAAGCATACAAGAAGAATGTTAAGTCTATCAACATTCCCGGCTTCAGAAAGGGCAAGGCGCCCAAGGCTATCATTGAAAAGTTCTACGGCAAGGGCATTTGGTTTGAGGATGCAATTAATGAGTGCATTCCCGAGGCATTTGAGGCTGCTGTTAAGGAGGCAGGTCTTGATATCGTAGGCCAGCCCCAGTTCGACCTTGTTTCTAACGAGGGTGACATCGTTCTCAAGGCTGTTGGCTTTGTTAAGCCTGAAGTTACTATCGATGGCTACAAGGGCATCGCAGTTGAGAAGAAGGTTGAAGCTGTTACCGACGCTGATGTTGATGCAGAGGTAGAGAACGCAAGAAAGAGAAACGCAAGAACCATTGAGGTTACCGACAGAGCAGCTGCAATGGGCGATATTGCTAATATTGATTACGAGGGCTTCGTTGACGGCGTTGCATTCAACGGGGGCAAGGGCGAGGGCCATGACCTCACTCTCGGCTCGGGCGCATTCATCCCCGGCTTCGAGGAGCAGATTGTTGGTAAGACTGTTGGCGAGGAGTTCGACGTTAACGTTACCTTCCCCGAGGAGTACCACGCAGCAGAGCTTGCAGGCAAGGCTGCTACATTCAAGACCAAGCTTAACTCTATCAAGGCTGAGGAGCTCCCTGCTCTTGACGATGAGTTCGCTAAGGATGTTTCTGAATTTGACACTCTTGATGAATATAAGGCTGACATTAAGTCTAAAATGGAAAAGAGAAATGAGAGCAAGGCTGAATCTGACGTAGAGAACGCTCTTGCAGAGGCTCTTATGGAAAAGCTTGTTGCTGAGATTCCCGAGCCTATGTTCGAGGCTGAAACCGAGAACTTCGTTCGCGACTACGACACAAGACTTCGTCAGAACGGTCTTGACCTTAACACCTACTTCAAGTACACAGGTCTTACTCTCGATGCTCTTCGTGAGCAGATGCGTCCCCAGGCTGAGCGCCAGGTTAAGGTAAGACTTGCACTTGAGAAGATTGCTTCTCTTGAGAACCTCACCGTATCCGAGGAGGAGACCGAGGCTGAGTATACAAGAATTTCTGAGGCTTACAACGTTCCCGTTGATCAGGTTAAGGCTATGATTAATGCTGAGGACCTCAACGCAGACCTTCTCGTTGGCGCTGCTCTTAAGCTTGTTCGCGAGAATGCAAAGGTTGGCGCTCCCAAGGCTAAGAAGACCACTACCAAGAAGGCTGCTGCTGAAAAGGCAGAGGGCGAGGCAGAGGCTCCCAAGAAGACTACTGCAAAGAAGACCACTACCAAGAAGGCTACCGCTGAAAAGGCAGAGGGCGAGGCAGAGGCTCCCAAGAAAACCACTACAAAGAAGACTACTGCAAAGAAGACTGTTAAGGCAGACGATAAGGCAGAGTAATTTCGACTAAAAAGATTTCAGCCGACGGTCATAATACAAAGACTGTCGGCTGTTGTTAAATTTATTAAGAAAGGCAGATACAGTTATGGCACTTGTACCCGTTGTCGTTGAGCAGACCTCCAGAGGTGAACGCTCCTACGACATTTATTCAAGACTGTTAAATGACAGAATAATTTTTCTCTCCGATGAAGTCAACGACGTTACCGCATCTCTTGTTGTAGCGCAGATGCTCTACCTTGAGGCGCAGGATCCCGATAAGGATATTTATCTTTACATCAACAGCCCCGGAGGATCTATTTCCGCAGGTATGGCGATTTACGACACTATGAACTACATCAAGTGTGACGTTTCCACCATTTGCGTTGGTATGGCGGCTTCTATGGGTGCTTTCCTGCTCTCCAGCGGCGCAAAGGGCAAAAGATTTGCTCTGCCCAACGCAGAGGTTATGATTCATCAGCCTCTCGGCGGTATGCAGGGTCAGGCATCGGATATTAAGATTCACGCTGACCATATTATCAGAATCAGAGCAAAGCTTAACAAAATGCTCTCCGAGCAGACAGGCAAGCCTCTTGAAACCATTGAGCGCGACACCGAGCGCGACAACTTTATGACAGCAGACGAGGCTGCGGCTTACGGTCTGGTTGACAAAGTAATTACTAAAAAGGAACTTTAAGATATGTCAGACTCGCAAAAACGAGAGCTGCGCAAATGCGCCTTTTGCGACAGGAATGAAGGGCAGATTGCTTTTCTTATCCCTGCAAGAGACGGCAAAACCTACATTTGCGATAATTGTATAGATTTATGCTCTGAGTTTATTGAAAATCATATTGCTGAAATGCAAGCAGAGGTGGATGCAGACAATCTTACCTTTGACACTCTGCCCCGCCCCAAGCAGATTAAAGATATGCTTGACGACCACGTAATCGGTCAGGAGGAGGCAAAGCTTGCACTTTCTGTTGCGGTATATAACCACTACAAGAGAATACTCACCCTTGAGAAGCCTAAGAAAAAAGGCAAGAAGAATATCGTTGCCGAAAGCTCCGACGAGGTTGAGATTCAGAAGTCAAACGTTCTTCTTCTCGGCCCTACAGGCGTAGGTAAAACCTATATTGCCCAGACTCTTGCAAAGAGCTTCAAGGTCCCCTTTGCAATCGCTGATGCAACCACGCTTACAGAGGCAGGATACGTTGGTGAGGACGTGGAGAATATTCTGCTCCGTCTTATTCAGGCGGCAGACTATGACGTGGATAAAGCCGAGCACGGTATTATCTACATTGATGAAATAGACAAGATTACAAGAAAGAGCGAAAACCGCTCTATCACCCGTGACGTTTCGGGCGAGGGTGTTCAGCAGGCGCTTCTCAAGATTCTTGAGGGCACGACCGCAAACGTTCCTCCCCAGGGCGGCAGAAAGCATCCTAATCAGGAGTTTATTCAGATAAATACGAAGAATATTCTGTTTATCTGCGGCGGCGCATTCGAGGGTATCGAGTCAATTATCGAGCAACGCAAGGGCAATCAGCAGATTGGCTTCAACACCGAAAAGCAGACCAAGAAGGAAAAGGTTGAAAAGGGCGTATACAAGGACGTTTGCGCTCACGACGTTATCAAGTACGGTCTTATTCCCGAGCTTGTGGGCAGACTGCCTGTAATTGTTACTCTTGAAAACCTTGACGAGGATGCTCTTGTCAGAATTATCAAGGAGCCTAAAAACTCGCTCTATAAGCAGTATCAGAAGCTCCTCTCTCTTGACGGCATCGAGCTTGAATTTGAAGAAGATGCATTCCGCGCTATCGCGCATCTCGCCATTGAAAGAGAAACAGGCGCAAGAGGCCTGCGCTCCATCATCGAGGGACTTATGATGAAGCCTATGTATGAGCTTCCCTCCGAGACCGACGTTAAAAAGGTTATTGTTACAGGTGATTTTGTCAAGGGAGAGTCCGAGCTTACCGTCATAAGACAAGCGGCAGGCGAAATTGAAGCTCCCAAGGAAGAATAAATCAATAAAAATGACGCTGAATTTTGCAATTTGGCGTCATTTTTGTATATTTTCATTATTCAAAATATATGTTTTTTGGTTATATTGCACATATTTAAAAAATTATTTTAATATTTTTTGGTTATTTTTATTGACATGATATTTTTTTTGTGCTATATTATAGGTGCAAGAAGCCAAAGAGAAAAATAAAAAATTGATGAAGAAATGAAAGAAATAAAAGGTTCTCTTTGGAAGCTGAAATTACGAAAAGGAGGAAAACGCCGATGCAGAATTACGATGAACCCTTCCACTTTATAACCTGCCGTTATGCAGGTAACGAAATAGCGCGTATTTCGTGCATAGCGGCAGGTTCCAACTAAAGGTGCTGAGTTAACAGCCACAAAAAACTGAATATATAGGATGATACGAAATCTTGGATTAGATAAAAAAAGGATGTTCCCTTTTAAAAAGAAAAGTACTTTATACTTAGGAAGAAAGATGTTACGTATCAAAAATTACATTTATTATTATATAGATGATTATGAAAACTTCAAGAGGCGCTGACGCCGAAAAATGAAATATAAAAGGTTGCTACCTGCGGGTAGCAACCTTATTTTTTTTTACTTGTTCTGCCCTGCACTTTTGCGATATGCAAGAGGGCTGGTATCCATATAGGATTTAAAGATTTTGTGGAAGTAGTTTGCGTTGGAGAAGCCGATTTTATCAGCAATTTCATTTATGGGAGTATCTGTCATTGACAGGCGTCGCAACGCGTGGTTTACTCTGATTCCGTTGATGTAATCAACAGGCGTTTTGCCTATGCTATCCTTAAACATCTTGGTAAAGTAATCGGGGCTGACGGTTATCATATCCGAGAGAGTTTCGATATAAATCTTCTCGGCATAGTTCTCTGTTATATACTCTATTACAGGGCGCAGACGGATAACGTTATGGTAAACCATACGGTCAAGCTCGTCGCGCGAGCCTGCATAATAACGAAGAAGCGCAGTCATCAATAGATAAATATGCGCTCTTACGGGAAGACGGTAGCATACGTCCTTGGAAATATACTCCTCGTAAGCCTCGTTAAGTGAATATACAAGCGGCTCATATATTGGATGTCCTTTTCTGAACACGGCAGGGTTGCTCCTCGACTGAACATAGAACATATAGTATATTTCATTATCAAAATGCTCCATATTCTCCGAGAAAAGCTCTGTATCAAAGGCAAGCGCTCGAACGGAAGCCGAGCCGCCGACGCTTTCTACACGGAACACAAGCGAAGGCGGAATAAAAACAAAATCGCCCGCTGCGGCAGAGACTGTCTCTGTACCTATGGATATATTAACCTCGCCTGAGGTAACGTGAATAAACTCCACCGCCTTATCATAATAAGACGAGTCAATTATTCCGTCACCGCCTGCAGAATAGGCCTTGAAGAAAAGCTTATCTTCTGCCATATTTCTTCCTTTCCGGGATCAATAGAAGGTCGCAACCTCTTGCGCAGGCTTCTCTGCCCCCTCAATACTCTTTACTGTCAAAACGGGGCCTCTGCCACCGTAAATTTTCGAAAATTCCTCTGAAACCGTGCCCTCAACGATTACCCAATCACGAGTTTTAAGCTTCATATTGCCCATTCCCTTGGCAACAACGCCACGATATGCAATATCGTCAGCGCAGCAGGTCATAATGTGTCTGCCAATGGCATAGTGACCACCGGGGAGGCTGGAATCGAGGGCAACGATGCCTTTAAATCGAAGCTTTTTGCCGTTATATTTTCCGAAATCCTCGGTCATATCACGGTAGAAAATCGCAAAATCCTCATCCTTGATTTCAATAACATCAGCGTTAATATCATATGGAAGCGGATCCTCGAACTGATCAAATTCAATGTCACCTGTGGTGTCCTCATAGCAGATATTAGCCTTACGACTAATACCTCTGACTATCTTATGAAGCGCCAATTTGTCTGTTTCGGGAGTGGTTCTGTTAAACACAACCATCTCACAGCTTGTAAGCTTGTCCACCATCAAAGTTCGCATATTGGCATTATAAACCTGGGCAGTCGTGGAATCGCAGATAAACACCTCCTGATAAACCATCCAATTTTCAGGAAGCGAATTGTAAAATCTATCAAGCATCCACATGCCGTTATATTCAACAATAATGATGTCTGCTCCCGCTCTTTTTTGCATAGCGGAAAGGCGGTCAACGGTTATGGACTGCTCGTCGTCGAAGGATGCGAAGGAAACGTTTTCCCCAAAATCATCCGGGTAAAACTCCACCTCGCCCTCCTCGCAGGTTATTATAAGATATTTTCTTTTTCCGTCGTTGAAATTCGGGTCCTTCATAGTTTCGGTGATGAAGCTTGTCTTTCCCGCCTCAAGAAAGCCCGTAAACAAATATACCGGTATTTCCATTTTATACCTTCAAAAGTTCCTTAATTTTTTCTTTATCAATGCCTGCGCCAATAACGCAGATTCTGCCGATTATGCCTGCGCTACCCTCTCTGATATCGCTCTCGCCGGGCACGTAATCAAAGTGAATCCACTTGCCGTCTGTTCCCTCGACAATACCTTTCGCACGAAGAATCATACCATAGTCGTCGGACTCGGTAAATGCTTCAAGAACGGTTGTAATCTCGTCCTTGCTAAATTTCTTTGTTGTTTCAACGCCAAATGAGGTGAACACCTCGTCGGCATGATGGTGGTCGTGGTGACCGTGGCAACCGCAATCGCAATGCTCGTCATGGTCATGGTGATGATGCTCATGATGGTCGTGACATCCGCAATCGCAATGCTCGTCGTGGTCATGGTGATGATGCTCATGATGGTCGTGACATCCGCAATCACAATGCTCGTCGTGGTCATGGTGATGATGCTCATGATGGTCGTGACATCCGCAATCGCAATGGTCGTCGTGGTCATGGTGATGATGCTCGTGATGGTCGTGACATCCGCAATCGCAATGCTCGTCGCGGTCATGGTGATGTCCGTGATGTCCATGACAACATTCTTCGCCATGCTCGTGGTGATGGTGGTGATGGTGATGCTCCTCTTCAAGAGCCTTTACTGCATCATCAAGTGTATTCTTATGCTCCATAGCGGAAAGAATATCCGTTCCGCTAAGATTATCCCAAGGAGTTGTAACGATAACCGCATCCTCGTTGTGCTGACGAAGAAGGTTTACACACTCGGCTACTTTCTCGTCTCTTGCGGTCTGGGTATGAGAAAGAACGATACAGGATGCGTGCTTAATCTGGTCATTATAGAACTCACCAAAGTTCTTCATATACATCTTGCACTTATTAACGTCTGCAACGGTAGTAAAGCAGTTAAGCACCGCTCCCTGCTCCTCTGCCGACTTGGTCGCCTTAATAACGTCTGAAAGCTTACCAACGCCGGAGGGCTCAATAATAATTCTGTCGGGCTTATATTCTTCAAGAACCTTAACCAACGCCTTAGAGAAATCGCCAACCAGCGAGCAGCAGATACAGCCCGAGTTCATCTCGGTGATTTCTATGCCTGCATCGGCAAGGAAACCGCCGTCAATGCCAATTTCGCCAAACTCGTTCTCAATCAAAACAATTTTCTCGCCCTTATAGCCCTCATTTATCATTTTTTTGATAAGGGTGGTTTTTCCCGCGCCTAAAAAGCCGGAATAAATATCTATTTTTGTCATTTCAAAAATACTCCTGAAAACAATAATTTTACAACTAATATTGTACTACAAATAGCTATAAAAGTCAAGGATACTTTTTTAAAAAATCTATTGACATATATAAACTTATGTGATAAAATATTTACAATAAAAGATAGAGGCGCACTTAACGAAGATTATTCCACCCTGTAATGCCGCCGAGGCTGTGGGAGAAAGGCGTTGGTGCCGAAGCGGATGCTGTGGCAGGCATCTTGGCTGGCAGTACGGAGAATATCCGTGGTGCTGTCGCAACCTTGTTGCGAAGGGCTATCATTCTTTAATGCGCTTTGGCGCTTTTGGGAGATAGCTTATTGGCTATCTTTTTTGTTTTTCGCAAGGGATACCACTTCCCTACGTTAATTTTCGGGAGGGCGAGGCCGCTCTCCAAGGTGATGATAATTTATGGAGGAACATATAATGAAAAACACAGTATTCAAGGGCGCAGCTACGGCTATTATCACTCCCTTCAAGAACGGAGAGATTGATTACGAGAGCTTCGGCAGACTTATTGACTGGCAGATTGAGGAAGGAATTGCCGCAATCGTTGCCGTTGGTACAACGGGCGAAGGCTCTACTCTGACAGACCAGGAGCATAAGGATGCTATCAAGTTCTGCGTTGAAAAGGTGGCGGGACGTGTGCCTGTAATTGCGGGCACAGGCTCAAACGATATTTCGTACGCTATCGAGCTTACAAAATATTCCTGCGAGATTGGCGCTGATGCTATGCTTCTCGTAACGCCTTATTACAACAAGGCCACCCAAAAGGGTCTTGTGGCTTCATTCAAGGCAATTGCAGACGCTTCCACCAAGCCCTGTATTCTTTATAACGTTCCTTCGAGAACAGGCTGCAACCTGCTCCCTGCCACAGTTCTTGAGCTTAGCGAGCATCCCAATATTGTAGGCATCAAGGAAGCAAGCGGTAATATCTCGCAGATTGCAGAGCTTTGCGCTCTCGTCGGCGACAAAATTGACGTTTACTCGGGCAACGACGACCAGATTGTTCCCGTGCTTTCGCTTGGCGGTGTAGGTGTTATTTCGGTTCTGTCAAACCTTATGCCCGCTGCGACACAGAAAATGTGTGATGATTATATGTCAGGCAACGTTGATGATGCAAGACGTTCTCAGCTTTCTCTTCTGCCCTTGATTAACGCGCTATTTTGCGAGGTTAACCCCATTCCTGTTAAGGCAGCTATGGCGGCTATGGACTATTGCGAGAACTCCTTGAGACTTCCTCTTACAGTAATGGAAGAAGCTCACGAGAAAACACTTCTTGCGCTCATGAAGGAGCAAGGACTTATCTGATATGAAGATTTTACTTAATGGAATTAACGGCTATATGGGCCGTGAGGTTGTAAAGCTTTGCAACCAGGGGTACCGTGGCGCATCGCTTGCATTCGGAGTTGACCCCCAGGCAAGCGAGAGCTCGGCTGAATTGGTTTTCAGAAGCTTTGACGAGGTAATAAGTGTTGACGGAGTGGACTGCATCGTTGATTTTTCTCACCACAGCGTAACACCTGCTCTGCTTGACTTTGCAATTGCAAAGAATCTGCCTCTCGTACTTGCAACAACGGGACACACCGATGATGAAATCGCCATGATTGGCGATGCGGCAAAGAAAATTCCCCTTTTCTATTCGGGAAATATGTCGCTTGGAATTGCTCTGCTTATTGAGCTTGCAAAAACCACTGCGGCGGCTATGCCCGAGGCGGAAATAGAGATAATCGAAAAGCACCATAACAGAAAAATTGACGCTCCCAGCGGTACTGCGCTTATGCTGGCTAATGCAATAAGCGAGGTGCGTCCCGGAGCATACACCAACGTAGGTAGAAGCGGTCAGGGTAAGAGATGCCCCGAGGAAATCGGTATACATTCTATAAGAATGGGCAATATTGTTGGTGAACACGAGGTTATTGTCGGCACGGCAAACCAGACTATTTCCTTAAAGCACGAGGCGCACAACCGCGCCCTGTTTGCCGAGGGAGCGCTTGCAGCAGCGGCATTTATTATAGGCTGCCCTGCAGGATTATATAATATGAACGATATGATTGTTGGTGTTGATGCGGCGGAGGATGCCGTTATCAGCAGAGACTGAAATTTTAAGGAGAAAATATGAAAATCGGAATTTGGGGCTACGGAAATTTAGGGCGCGGAGTTGAGTGCGCAATTAAGTATCATAGTGACGCGTCTCTCGTAGGAGTCTTTACAAGACGACCTCCCGAAAGTGTAAAAACTGTCAGCGGAGTTCCGGTTTACTCTGTCGACGAAATTGACAGATTCAAGGGCGAAATCGACGTGCTTATACTTTGCGGTGGAAGCGCTACCGACCTACCCGAGATGACTCCTGCTCTTGCGAAAGATTTCAACGTTGTAGACAGCTTTGACACCCATGCAAAGATTCCCGAGCATTTTGAAAGAGTTGATGCCGAAGCGAAAAAGCATGGCCATACAGCGCTTATCAGCGCTGGTTGGGACCCAGGACTTTTCTCGATTGCCAGGGTTTATTCTCAGACAGTTTTGCCAAATGGCAAAGATTACACCTTCTGGGGTAAGGGAGTCAGCCAAGGCCACTCCGATGCGATAAGACGCATTGCAGGAGTTGTTGATGCAAGGCAGTACACCGTGCCGATTGATTCGGCTCTTGATGCGGTACGCGCAGGAGAATGTCCTGAATTTACCACAAGGCAGAAGCATAGAAGAGAGTGCTACGTTGTAGCTGCCGAGGGCGCTGACAAGGCTGCCATTGAGGCTACAATCAAGAATATGCCCAACTACTTTGCCGATTACGATACTACGGTTAATTTTATCAGTCTTGATGAAATGAGAGCCAATCACAGCGGACTTCCTCACGGTGGCTCTGTAATCAGAAACGGCAAAACCGGCTTTGATGGTGAGAACACTGAAACTATTGAATTCAGCTTAAAGCTCGACTCTAATCCCGAGTTTACCGCAAGCGTGCTTGTTGCATATGCCAGAGCGGTGTGCAGAATGGCAAAGCGTGGCAATTTCGGCTGCAAGACAGTCTTTGACGTATGCCCTGCTGACCTTTCAGAGATGAGTGGTAAGGAGCTTCGAGCAAAATTGCTTTAAAATTCGAAATTCGGATTTCGAAATTCGAAATGAAAGAGACAAATAAAATGATTATTACGCAAAAGGCAGATATGATCTGCGAAAATATATCAAGAAGCGAGTCGGGCGAGCTTTGCTTTGCAAATATCCCTCTATCAACCCTTGCAAAAAAATACGGCACTCCCCTCTATCTTTACGACGAGGTGCGTGTCCGTCATAATTGCCGAGTGTACCTCGATGCTGTGCGTGAGGGATTTGGCGCTGATGCAAGAGTTATGTATGCCTCAAAGGCTGCTTCGTTCAAGCGACTCTACGAGATTACAAACGAAGAGGGCCTTGGAGTTGACGTAGTTTCCTGCGGTGAAATTTATACCGCTTCCCTTGCGGGATTTCCTCTTGAAAATGCGTATTTTCACTCCAACAACAAGACCGATGAGGACATCAAATTTGCCATTTCGCGTGGTGTGGGCTGCTTTGTGGTTGATAATGCTGAGGAGCTGTATGCCATTGATGAAATTGCTTCAAAATTTGGCAAAAAGCAGAAAATAATGCTCCGAATCACCCCCGGAATCGACCCACATACATACGCGGCGGTTGCAACGGGAAAGGTGGACTCGAAATTCGGCTCTGCAATTGAAACAGGACAAGCCGAGGCTATAACTGCCCTCGCTCTCACATTCGAGAATATCGAGCTTATGGGCTTCCATTGTCACGTTGGCTCGCAGATTTTCGACAGCGAGGTTTATCTTGCCACGTCTGAGGTTATGCTGAAATTCGTTGCAGATATGGAGCGTAAGCTTGGTTTTATTGCAAAAGACCTTGACATTGGCGGTGGACTCGGTGTAAGATACGTGAAAAGTCAGCCTGTGCTTGATATTAAGGCGACTATTCTTACAGTTGCCGAGCAGATGAAAAAGACTGCAGACGAGCTTGGAATTAAGCTTCCGAGAATTTCACTTGAGCCAGGACGTTCAATCGTAGCCGATGCAGGTCTGACACTCTACACCGTTGGCACGGTGAAGCGTATTCCCGGATACAAGTCTTACGTTTCGGTTGACGGTGGTATGACGGATAACCCGAGATTTGCTCTTTACGGCTCGCCATACACCATTTTGCCTGTGGCAGATGAGGTTGGTGAGGACAGCGAGCTTTGCTCTGTTGTTGGCAGATGCTGCGAAAGCGGTGATATTCTCCAAGAGAACGTGCCTATGAGAGCCGACGTAAAGCGTGGCGACCTGCTTGCCTGCCTTACCACCGGCGCATACCATTATTCCATGGCATCAAATTATAACAGAATTCCGAGGCCCCCCGTGGTTATGCTGAATGGCGGCGAAAGCTACGTTGCAGTTAAGCGCGAGACTGTTGAGGATATCGTAAGACTTGATGTATAATAAAAACAGACCGATTTTTAGTCGGTCTGTTTTTATTATCTCATCTGAGCTTTTAGGTTGCACCTAAAAGTCCAGTTTTCCCGAAAGAAAGGCTTAATGGGGTACCTCGAAACGAATGAAATGAGTTTTGGGGATCAAACAAGCTCGCAGAATTCGTCTATCTGCTTTGCCATAGAAGCAAGGCCACTACGCCAGAAGTTTACATCGGTGAGGTCTATACCACACACCTTTGCGGCATCCTCGACGTTATTTGTGCCTGTTGCGCGGAGCATCTGCTTATATGTTTCAACGAAGGGCTTGCCTTCTTCAAGATATTTCGCATAAATGCCTCTTGCAAAGAGAGCGCCGAAAGCATAGGGATAGTTATAGAAGCTGAGTCCGCCACTATAATAGTGTCCCTTGCAGAGCCACATATAAGGATGGAGCTGATTTTCGTCAAGACCGTCGCCGTATGCCTGTTTCTGCGCATCGAGCATAAGCTCGCACATACGCGCAGGTGACAGGAACTCTGTGGGGCGATTTTCGAACACGCTGGTTTCAAAGAGATAACGGGAATAAATATCAACGATAACCTGAGTGGCATCCATAAGCTGACTCTCAATAAGAGCAAGCTTGGTTTCCTTATCCTCGCATTCTGCGATTGCAGTATTCATTACAAGAACCTCGTTGAAGGTGGACGCCGTTTCCGCAACAGGCATAGAATACTCACGGTTGAGGGGAGAATTCTTATATACCTGTCTGTCGTGGAATGAGTGTCCAAGCTCGTGAGCAAGGGTTACGATATCCGAGAAGGAGCCGTCAAAGTTGGTAAGCACTCTACTCTGTCCTGCTGAATGTACCGCGCAGTCGAATGCGCCACCTACCTTGCCCTCACGAGGGAAGAAATCAATCCAAGCATTGTCAAATGCATCTCTTACCATATCGTGAAGCTCGGTGTCAAACTTTGCGAAAATACCAAGAAGATATTCTCTCGCTTCATCTGTGGTATACTTTTTATCACTCTTACCCATAGGAGCAAAGAGGTCGTACCAAGGAAGACCGCCCTCGTGACCAAGCGCCTTCGCCTTTGCGCGAAGGTACTTACGGAAGGCAGGCATATACTCGTTCATAGCGGTGATAAGAGCGTCAAGCGTTTCTCTCTTCATTGCTGAGTCGGAAAGAGCCTTGTCAAGAGGCGATGCATATCCCCTACGCCTTGCCTCACCAATAACCTGAAGTTTAATGCTGTTAAGGGCAAAGGCGGTTGCGGTTTCAACTGCTGGATAAGCCTTGATCTCGGCCTCAAATGCATCGCGTCTTACCTCTGTGTCGGGGTCGTATGCAAGATTTCTTACGGTTGAAAGAGTTATATCTTCACCTCTATAATTCACCTTAAGCGAGCTTGTAAGAGAGCTCTGAAGGTCGCTCCATGCGGATGCGCCCGAGATGTTCATCTCGGCAAAAAGCGATTCCTCGGCATCAGAAAGCAAATGCCTTGAGTCCTCTTTGATTTTTGTAAGGATATAAGAATGCTCGGAAAGTGTCGAATCCGAGGATATAATCTCAGGCAGATTATCAATTTTAGCAATCACCTTGTTAATTGCAGCGCCGGGCGCTGCAAGGGCGCTCATTTTACCCATAAGCACACCCATTACACTTGCCGCCTCGCTATCAGCGGTGTTTGCGCTGTAACGAAGGTTTGCATAGATAAAAAGCTTTTCAGCCAAGGATGAAATCTTTGTCTGCAGCTCAATGTATTTGAGCAGCAGCTCCTTTGCCCCGAGCGTAGCGGCATTATTGCTGAACTCGCAAATTTCAGCTATCACACCGTCAATGGCAGTCATATCCTCGCTGAATTTCGGATCGTCAAATCCGTTATAAAGTATTGTTAAATCCCATGTCTTGTTCATTGTTTTTTTCCTTATTTCTTATAATTAGTTTTTTCAACGTATTTTTCGTAAGCCTCATCGGTTACACCGGCGTTTTCGATTATTGAGGTATAGAGCTTTCCGCTATTTTTTACGGTACGCTTCTGCGTTTCATAGTCAAGGTGAACTATGCCGAAGCGAGCGGACTCGCCCTCCCGCCATTCGAAGTTGTCTGTAAAGCACCAATGATAGTAACGCTCAATGCGGTTATCTGTTTCGCTGACAAGCTTTAATTGGTCATAAATAAATCGGGGGCGAAAGGCATCGGTGTTATCACAGGTGCCGTTTTCGGTTACGTACACGGGATATTCCCTGCCGTATTTGTCTGATAGTCTGTTTGCAAGAGTGATAAGTCCCTCGTGGTAAATCTCCCAGCCTAAATCGTTGTGATATGCGTCCTCTCTGACACCGTCGGCAATACCCGAAACGGTGCTACGTGAGTAATAATTTATGCCGATAAAGTCGTAATATCTTCCACGCTTCACGCCCTTACGTCGAAGCACGGGAAATACGCATTTACCCGTATGCATAGCCTCGGTAATGGCGCTCTGGAACATATGCTCCATAAATTTTGCCGAGATTTTGTGAATCGAGTTATTTTTATCTTTCGCCTCGAAGATACGAAGATGATTTGCAAAACCAACGAGTGTTTCGCTTCTCTTTTTGCCCATTTTCTCGCGTTTTTCGTGAATCATACGGTATGCGTGAATATGAGCAGCATTCATATTTGAAAACGCTTTTATAAATGCCGAAAGCGACTTCTTCTCAGGCGGCCAAATGCCGTAGAAAAGTCCGTTTAGGCAATAGACGTTAGGCTCGTTTATGGTCACGTACTCGTCAACCAGGTCACCGAGATAATCAATCACTCGCTCGGCAAAGGAAAGAAAGATTTCAACGCTTTCATTGCAGGTCCAGCCGCCCATATCCTCGAACCAAAGAGGATTATTGAAGTGATGAAGAGTCAAAAGAGGCTTAATCCCCTTCTCCTTCATATATTCAATCTCTGCTCTGTAATGAGCGAGAGCTTCCTCGGAAAACTCGCCTCTTTTAGGCTCGATTCTCGACCATTCAATGCCGAAACGGTATATCTGAATACCCATCTGCGCCATTAGATCGACGTCCTCGCGCCACCTTACGTAGTGGTCGCAGGCTCTTACGGGTGTTGTGCCGTCGTCGACCTTGCCCTCGGCAGCAAAGCGCGCCCAATTGTTGTTTTCATCGCCGCCCTCAATCTGTGTTGCGGCGGTGGCTACGCCAAGGAGAAGATTTTTCTTAAAACTGAATTTCACTTTCAACATCTCCTGCGTTTTTTCTTTCCTCAAGGTCGGCTAAAATCTTAGCGTACATCTGCTCGTCAATCTTGAACTTTTTCTGATAAAGGATAAATCCAACGAGTATACAAATAAGAGGAAGAATCATCATAGAAATTTTCATAATCCATACTGCAGACGCAGGCATTGCGGCAATAATTTCAGCCTCGTTTGCAGGATTTTTCTCGATAGAATCAATTATTGCATTTATTCCTGAAATTATAAGAGTAAAGGACACGACGCCCTTGCTTAATGCTCCGCCGAACTGGTTGATAAAGGGCTGAACCGCGAAGCTTGCAGCCTCGTTACGTCTGCCAAGCTTCCATTCACCGTACTCAACTGCATCGGCAAGGAAAAGAATCATAAGAAGCTGAATAAACGCCTGCGCAAAGAACAGACCAAGGCCTGCAATAACGATAAGAGGAAGCCACTCAAATGACAGGAAGAATATAACGTAAGAAATAGTCACGGCAATCATAGAGCCGGTATAAAGCTGCTTTCTTGTAAACTTCTTTCTGAACAGCGGGAACACCGAAAGAGCGGTAAGCTGAGCTACTGCAAGTACAGCAGCGAATACCATGTAAACGTCCTCGTTCTTATACGCGTACTTGAAGTAGTAGGTGCCAAATCCTGTGGTTGTGCAATATCCTATCATAAAGAGCGCCATGGACACGGCCGTAACGAGAAGCTGATCGTTGCCGACAAGGGCTCTCCAAAGCTCCTTTAAGCCTGTGTGCTCTGCCTTTTCAACGTAAGAGCGGTCCTCTTTAACTCCAATAAGAGTTATAGACTGGAATATCCACATTATGATTGCAACGATGATTGCAAAGATAAAGTAAACGTCACGATCGTTCATATTAAGCCAAGAGAACATATCGGGTACGTTGAGATAGATAAGAACCATTGCGAACATACCAACGTTTGCGCAGATTCTTGCAAATGCGCCAACGCCCTCACGCACCTTCTGATCCTTCGATATTGCGGGCATAAGCGACCAATATGCAATATCGTTAAGCGAGAAGAAGATGCTGAAAAGAAGATAGGTAACGGCAAGAAGGATTATGTGGCCCGTTTCAGTCATATCAAAATTATGGAACATAAGCACGGTGAGTATTCCCGTTCCTATCATTCCTATGAGAATCCAAGGCTTGAATTTACCCCATCTTGTTTTTGTGTTATCAACTATTGCGCCTACAAATGGGTCAATAATTGCGTCAAACACTCCAAAGCAAGTAAGAACGATACCTATCGCGGCAAGTCCCTGATTGCTGAATCTGACAACGTCGGTAAGGTGCACCAAAAGATACATACTTACCAAGGAATACAGTGCGTCTCTGCCAACAGTGCCAAGACCGAAGCAAATTTTATTCATTTTCGTCTGTCTATCCATTTTTAGTCTCCTTTATTATATAAAGATTAGAGCCATAGTCGCCGAGAATTCGAAGATTCGGGTCGTAGCCCGAGCCCTCGTACTGCATTGCAAGATTTATTCCCTCTGCAAGCATTCTGCCTGAGGCAACGTAGCTTTCGCTGCCGTCCTTCATAGCGAAATGACGGTCAGCCGTACGAAGAATAAATCCATCGGGATTAAGGTAGATAGGAGTAATGTGCTTAATAAGTCCGCCGAAGCGTCTTATGCGAAGATGCTGCGTCCTCGACTCAACGGTGTATAGCTTATCGGGTGATAATCCCGGCACGTCAAGACGGTCTCTGCCGGGACAGGCAGTCTTATATTTCTGGAAGATTGCCGCCAAGGTTTCCCCATCCGTTCTAATCTGCCAAGAAATTTCATCCTGATTTTTGAGTTTTACCTTGTAGAGCCTACCGTACTGGAAGGCGCGTCTATGCTCTTTATAAAAGGCGATTTGCTCCTTTACCTGCTTACGCTCGGCAGGTGTCAGCTCACCAAAGTCAAGCTCGTAGCCGAGAACACCAAATGATGCTACGTGAAATCTCGTGGCAATGGGTGTTTCTCGCAGAGTTTGCTGATGGGGCGCCATAGAAACGTGGGCAGATACAGTTGACTGTGGGTAGAAGTTGTAAATACCGCCCTGAATGTCAAGTCGCTCAATGGGGTCGGTATTGTCCGACGTCCATATCTGCGGTGAGTAGCAAAGCATACCAAGGTCAAATCGGTTTCCACCTGATGAGCAGCTCTCAAAAAGGATTTCAGGATGCTTTTTGATGAAAAGCGTGTCCAAAATTTCATAAAGGCCGAGAATATATCTGTGGAAGAACTCGCCCTGCTGCTTAAGTCCTGTGGAATACATATCGCTGATATGACGGT
>JAZQWA010000048.1:0-3658 GCA_045632065.1 Eubacteriales bacterium
GTCCTTGCGAATAGTACGACTATGTTTCAAGCGCTCGAACCCGAGAACCCAAAGGGTTCTTGGCGGGTGTACGCCTCTACATCCGCTCCAAAAAAAATAAAACAGCACCCTGTTGGGTGCTGTTTCTATTGGAGCGGATTATGTCGCTCGTAAAGAAAATGCTTGAGAAGCATTTTTAGAGAGAAGTGCGAGGGCTTGCCTGAACACTGCCCCGTAATCGGCCCAATAGAAATGAAAAAAGCAGACCTTTCGGTCTGCTATTTCTATTGGAGCGGATTACGGGGCTCGAACCCGCCACCTCCACCTTGGCAAGGTGGCGCTCTACCAAATGAGCTAAATCCGCGGATATTTAAAATGGCGACTCGGATGGGGCTCGAACCCACGACCTCTAGCGTGACAGGCTAGCGCTCTAACCAACTGAGCTACCAAGCCGAGTAATAAAACTCGGAGTCTTGCGACTCCGAGCTTTGGTGGAAAGTACAGGGCTCGAACCTGTGACCCTCTGCTTGTAAGGCAGATGCTCTCCCAACTGAGCTAACCTTCCGTCAAATGCTATACAATTATAACAGACATTTTCGCCTTTGTCAATAGGATTTTTTCATTTTCTATAATTTTTTTATAAAATAGGCAGTCGCTTGTAGTAAAACGACCGCCTATCAATCATTTAAAGTCCTTTCAACGTTTCCATTACGTAGTTGCCAAACTCCTCGCAGGTAGCGCCGGTATCACGGCCTGTGATAACAAGTTTTTTCTCTTCGAAGGAGCAGATGTCAAGGGCTCTTTCAAGCTTATCGGCTCTGTCCTGATAACCAATGTGAGAAAGAAGCATTACGCAGGCACGAAGCATTGAGCAGGGGTCTGCGTACATTCCGCGGCCTTCCTTAATCATTCTGGGCGCAGAGCCGTGAATTGCCTCAAACATCGCGTATTTCTTACCGATATTCGCACATCCTGCAGTACCAACTCCGCCCTGGAATTCCGCCGCCTCGTCGGAAATTATATCACCGTAGAGGTTGGGAAGCAGAAGCACCTGGAAGTCCTTTCTGCGCTTGGGGTCAACAAGCTTTGCAGTCATAATGTCCGCATACCACTCGTCTGTAGTAATTTCGGGATAAAGGTCGGCAACCTTGTGGCAATCCTCAAGGAAATTGCCGTCGGTGGTCTTGATTATGTTCGCTTTTGTAACGAGAGAAACTCTGGTTTTGCCGTTCTTTCTCGCATAATCGTATGCAATACGTGCAATTCTGTCAGAGCCCTGCTTGGTGGTTACGGTAAAGTCAACGGCAAGATCCTCGGTAACGTTGAAGCCTGACGAGCCAACCGCATAGCCACCCTCGGTATTCTCACGGAAGATTGTCCAGTTGATACCCTCCTCAGGCACCTTTACGGGACGAATATTGGCAAAAAGGTCAAGCGCCTTTCTCATAGCAACGTTTGCCGACTCGATATTTGGCATTCCGTCTCCCTTCTGGGGTGTTGTGGTAGGGCCTTTAAGGATAATATCGCACTTTTTAAGCTCTGCCATAACGTCATCGGGAATAGCCTTACCACAGGCAATACGGTTCTCTATGGTAAGTCCGTCAATATCGATAAATTCCACCTTTCCCGACTCAACAAGGTCAGAAAGCATAAATTTCAGCACTCTTGCGGCTTCCTTTGAGATAATCGGGCCAATGCCGTCACCGCCGCAAACGCCTATTTTAATTGTATCAATTGATGCGTAGTCCGTAAAGTCGCCCTGCGCCTTCATATTTTCAACTCTTGCAAGCTGGCTTTCCAGAATTTTTCTGAATTTCGCGCAGGCTTCGTCAAGATTATGAGTATAATCAATCATTTTTGTAAACCTTTCTTTACTTTATCCCTTGTTTTTGGTATAATTAAGCGTTCCACCTGCAAGGAGAATTTCTCTCTGTCTGTCAGAGAAGTTGAGCGACAGCTCTATTTTATCGCCCTTTGCAGTTTCGAGATAAACCGACGTCTTGTCGGCAACTGCAGACTTAAAGCCGTCAATTTTGATAATCTCGCCCTCCGCAATTTTGTCGTAATCGTCCTCGTTTACGAGCGTAAGAGGAACGATACCGAAGTTAATAAGATTTGCCATATGAATTCTGGCAAAGCTCTTTGCAATAACTGCTCTTATGCCGAGATAAAGGGGAACGAGAGCCGCGTGCTCACGGGAAGAGCCCTGACCGTAGTTGTGACCGCCAAAAATTACGCCCGAGCCTGCCGTTTTTGCTCTTTCTGGGAAGTCCTTGTCGCAAACGGTGAAGCAATACTCCGAGAGCTTCGGCACGTTAGAGCGATAAGGCAGAATCTTTGCGCCTGCGGGCATAATATGGTCGGTGGTGATATTGTCGCCAACCTTTAATACAAGCTGACATTCAAGCACCTCATCAGGCTCCTTGCCCTTGGGAATAGGCTTGATATTAGGGCCGCGGCTCACCGAGAGCTCCTTTGCTTCCTCAGGCGTTGCGGGAAGCTCAATAAGGTTATCGTTTATTGTGAACACCTCGGGAAGCTCAACCGTCGGCGCTTTGCCGAGAGTTGTGGGGTCAGAAAATACACCTGCAATTGCAGATGCCGCAGCCGTTTCGGGTGAAACGAGATACACGCCTGCATCAGCAGTGCCCGAGCGGGCAAGGAAATTACGGTTAAAGGTACGAAGGCTTATGCCCTTTGACCCGGGCGAGAAGCCCATACCGATGCAAGGGCCGCACGCGCATTCAAGAATTCTCGCGCCTGCAGAAATAAGGTCTGCCAACGCTCCGCACTCTGCAAGCATGGTATAAACCTGCTTTGAGCCGGGGGAAATGGAAAGCGATACGTCGGGATGCACGGTCTTACCCTTAAGCATTTTTGCCACGGTAAGCATATCCGAAAGCGACGAGTTAGTACAAGAGCCGATGCAAACCTGGTCAATCTTCATTCCTGCAAGGCCACAAACCGCCTTTACGTTATCGGGACTGTGAGGACAAGCCGCAAGAGGCTTTAAAGCCGACAAATCAACTGTATATTCGGCATCATAAACTGCATCCACATCGGGCTCAAGAGGAATATAACTCTCCTCGCGTTTCTGCGCTTTAAGAAATTTTCTCGTCACCTCATCAGAGGGGAAAATTGAGCTTGTTGCGCCAAGCTCTGCGCCCATATTGGTAATTGTTGCTCTCTGGGGCACGGAAAGAGTTTTTACACCCTCGCCTGCATACTCGATTACTGCGCCAACACCGCCCTTAACACCAAGCTGACGAAGCACCTCTAAAATTACGTCCTTTGCGGAAACGTAGTCGGAGAGTTTGCCGAGAAGATTAACCTTGATTATTTTCGGCATCGTAATGTAATACGCGCCACCGCCCATTGCAACCGCAACGTCAAGTCCGCCTGCGCCCATACCGAGCATACCGATACCGCCTGCGGTGGGAGTATGGCTGTCTGAGCCGATGAGTGTTTTACCCGGCACTCCGAATCGTTCAAGATGCACCTGATGGCAGATGCCGTTGCCGGGACGGGAGAATCTCACACCGTATTTCTTGGCAACGGTCTGTATGTACTTGTGGTCGTCGGCATTTTCAAAGCCCGATTGCAGAGTGTTGTGGTCAATATAAGCCACCGAAAGCTCGGTTTTTACTCTGTCAATCTCCATAGCCTCAAGCTGAAGATA
>JAZQWA010000049.1:0-21933 GCA_045632065.1 Eubacteriales bacterium
TCTTATCGGGGCTGACTGTGCGAGATTTCGCAACGATAACCTTCTCCATCATCGCCTTGGAAGTACCCATAGCGTTTACGGGATAGGCTGCTTTGTCGGTGGAGAGGCAAACGATGTTCTTAACCCCTGCCTCAATTGCGGCAGTAAGCACGTTCTCGGTACCGAGAACGTTTGTTTTCACCGCTTCAATTGGGAAGAACTCGCAGGAGGGCACCTGCTTCAGCGCTGCCGCGTGGAAAATGAAGTCCACACCGTGCATAGCGTTACGCACGCTCTGAATATCGCGCACGTCACCTATGTAGAATTTAATTTTGTCCGCCACCTCAGGCATGTTAACCTGAAATTCGTGGCGCATATCGTCCTGCTTCTTCTCATCTCGAGAAAATATGCGGATCTCTCCTATATCTGTTTTTAAGAAACAGTTCAGCACTGCATTACCGAAAGAACCTGTTCCTCCTGTTATAAGTAAAGTTTTATTTGCAAAAAGTGACATTTGCTTATCCTCCGAATATATGGATTGGAATTTTAATTTTCGTTTTTAATCTTATTTTTCAAATACGACATTAGGTATTTTGCTGAACTTAGGTCCACCGCAAAGTTAGCTGCAAGGTTAACGACAAGTATGGAAACACAGAATATTCCCGCGGCAACGATTATAACAAAATAGTTATCAAGTGAAAGGTTCAACATATTAAACAGGAACACAAACAAAGCTGAAACTACAAGATTCACCGCGCAGTTTAAGTATACCTTTCGGGGACTTCTGCCGAGAATTCGCTTGTTGGTGTAAATAAGTATATCGTTTGTTCTATAAAGCAGCGCAAGCACGGTGCCAATAAGAACTCCGTATATGCCAAGGTCGAAGAAATGCTCGAAAACAAGCACTAAGGTTATTGAACTCACGAGGTTTATTACCGATTCCGCTACCGAGCGCCACTGTGTTTCCTTAAAATGACCTGCATATGTTATGACATTTTGAGCAGGTAGCCTGATATAGCTCAAAATCTCTGATGCTATTGCCAAAAGAGGCATATAAGTCAAAAGATAATTTGCGTCCATACCGTCGGTATAGAGTTGCAGGAATGGAAGAAGAAAGACGTATGCTACCGTACACAGCGAGAATGTCAAGGTGATATGGAAGGTTTCAAAGGCATCAAACATTTTAAGGAATTTCGGCCTATCTTCAAATGTTTGTCCGAGTTTGAAATTGATGCTATTAAGGAAGTGATTTATCAGGGCGCCAACCATACTTACCAAGGTCTTATATAGCGCATAAACGCTGACAACCTTCAAATCGCAAACAAAGGTAAGTATAAGCACGTCGGTGTTGTTGAAAATCAAAGTAGATATCTGGTGGATTAGAACGTTTTTACTTTTTGATATAGATTCATTATCAGGCTCTGCCTTTAAATCAATCCAGGGATAATGACGCTTAACGTACAAAAGGAATATCAATGCCTGGACTAAATTAGCAATCAAATATACGCTTTGCACTAAGAAAATGTGACAGCCAAGTAAAAGGAATATGATTCGTCCAAAGGATACTAAAAGCGTATAAATTGAGGACACGGCAGACACCACGTACCCACGTCCGTCAACACCAAGAAGCAGATTATATTTTGCGTGGAAGAAATACGCCACTGATCCGCTAAGTCCATTAATCAGGAAAATTCCCACCATTATGGGATAGGACAAATCCGACTCTATAAGAAGAGGATAAACGAAGGACATTCCGACGATTACAAGGCAGTATGCGTACGCGGTTTTTAAATAGAATTTATTGGTGGCAGAGATAATACCGTTAATTTTACCCTGCTCTCCGTGTGACACCGGTGCGTATAGAGCACTGGTTGCAGCGGCGCCTACGCCTGCTTCAAGAAGCGCGACGTAAACAAATATTTGGTTTATTGAGTTTATGTATCCGTTAACCTCTGAACCATAGCCAATGATAAAAAGTCTCGGGATAAGAATACCGACGATCAGCGTTATCGCTTGCGCCAATATACTGAATATAAAGTTCAGCTTGATTTTTTTTGCAACATTCTGCGACATTATCCGTATCTCCGTTTGATAAGCCTTATCTGTATGCCGCAAAGGCTATTACCCATAATCAGCAAAAGCTTATTAAATTTTCCGTGAGAATTTTTTAAAAGAATTTTTAGGTTGTTGTTTTGTTTAAAGGAATGATAAAGCTTTTTTTGCTCCTTAGCATTTTTACCATCTAGGTGAAAAACAAGTTCGTTAAAGTATGCAGTCAACAAAATACCGCATATTACATCTGATGAGCTCAATTTAACGTTTTTGGAGTCTAAATATGCAATTGCAGAAGAGTAAAGCTCGTCTGCATTTACAAATGGAGTGCCAAAATTACGTTTAAATATCTTTTTTTCATCCGTAAATAAACGGTAATGATAAAGGTCATGTTTTAGCACTTTTATAGTGTTTGCATACTGCAAATAATCAAAGTTAAACTTCAAATCCTCGAGATAAACGCACTTTTCACAAAATGTGATAGCGTTTTTCTGAATTATATCTCTTTTATAGACCTTGTTGCACGGTGAGGATATATTGTAGGATGAAAACAGAGTATTGACCGACTGTTTTTCCCCACAGTTCTCTACCCCTCCGCTCTCACCAAGGTCCTTATCACTATACTGAAAGCTATCATTTGAAAGATAAAAATCATGTCTTATACCAAAGACTAATAAGTCAGTTTCTTCTGATAACTTTGCAACGTTCTCTAAAAGATTTACATCCCAGGTGTCATCACCGTCCATAAACAGAACGTAATCGCCCGATGCATAACTAAGTCCAAGATTTCTTGCCTTAGATACGCCACAGTGAGCTACTGACAAGACGCGAGCATCATCCCTTCCGCCTATAAGCTCCTCAACAATGCTCAACGTATTGTCGGTTGAGCCGTCGTCTATAATTATTATTTCATAATCACCACGCGTCTGTGAAAATACGCTATTAATAGCTTCAGCAACATATTTTTCGCAGTTGTAGATAGGCATTATGATACTGAATTTCATTGTTAATCTCCAATCGCATCTAAAAATTGAGCGTATGGTATATCGTTATTGATGTCTATGTTTTTAAGGTAATTCGTGCAGTTGTCTCTTATACCGTCTGTATTATCAATCATACATCTTACGAGCTCCTCGAGGCTCTCTATGCTTTGTTCTGCGATAAATCCATGTTTTCCCGTCTCCATCATTTCCGTAACAGATGCAAACTTAGTGGCAACAATAGTTTTCTTTAAAACAAAGGATTCAATTACCACCATTGGATAAGCCTCTGATTTTGAGGTAAGCACCGTAAAATCACTTTGTTTTATGAATGAATATGGATTTGGTTGATTGCCGACAAATGTTAGAATGTCATTTAAGCCGAGCTCTGCCGCCATAGCAACAGTCGAGTCGTAATCGGGGCCACCCCCAACCACGTACCAATGGAAAGGCGTGTGAGTTTTCTTCTTCAGGCTATCACAGATTTTAACAACCCAATCAATTTGCTTGAAGCCATTATCAATTCTGGCAACGGTTACGATATTGACCTTATTTTTGTCAAAATTGACTTCGCACTCATCTTCTGCCATATCCTTTATCTGCTCGACGTCAAAGGTGTTATAAATGGTGCAAGCATTATCAGAAAGCTCGGGATATGCCTTGACAAACTGTTCCTTTACCGCATCCGACACGTATGCGATTTTATCAAACCGAGTCATATGTTTTTTCCACGATGAAATATCGTCCATATAAATAAGCTCGCCATGGATAAAGCCGATTTTTTTCTTAGCGTTCAGCTTGTCAAGCACGAAGGAGTAGCAAGAGTCGCACTGACGGAAGGCAATAGCCACGTCAAAGCTCTCGTCCTTACTAAACTTAGAGAAAATCAGCTTGTACCAAAGTCCCGAGCGAATAGTCAGTTTTTTTATAGCGCCAAGAGCTAAAATGCCTATTTTTTTTATTCCATGAGCATTTTTCACACTCTGTGCACTGATATTCCAAAGGGTTGATTTTCCTTTAAGAGACGGCAAACCTACTTTTTCGTTAAGACGGTATGCACAGGCATTTTCACCCGACATATCGAGAAAATGCACCTCGTGACCGCGATAGGTAAGCTCGTTTGAAAAGTTAACGGCAGAGGTGGTAATGCCACCAACGTCCGTATCGGGAACGGCAATTAAAATTTTCATAAATGGTCCTTAAATTTTATTATTTTGCAGAGCTACAAGGGCCTGTTTTATAGAGCATGGTGTAATCGTCGCCCTGCTCAATTACCCCACAAAGGGTAATGAATCTATCTACTGCAACGTCTGCAGTCCAAAGCTCTGTAACCGTCTTATAGGCTTCCCTGCCGAATTTCTCACGCAGGGCTCGGTCGGTGACGAGAGTGGTGAGCTTCTCGGTGAGCTCGTCCACATCAGCGAACTTATAGACATAGCCGTTCTCGCCATTTCTTATAAGATATGCCGCAGAGCCTACCGCATGGCTCACGACCATAGCGCAGGCAGAGTTCATAGCTTCATTGACAACTGCGCCCCAGCCCTCGTAGAAGTTACTGCTAAAGACGAAAATATCCGCCTTGTCCATATATTCTCTGACCTCTTCGGGTGACATAAACGGAAGCATTGTCACTCTGTCAGAAAGTTTGTGTTTTTCTATGTATTCTTTTATTTCCTGGGCGCTCTCACCCTCACCGATAACGGTAAAATGCGCCTCTATATTCGCCCTTTTAAGATTATGTACAGCCTTTACAGTATCCAGCACGTGCTTTAGTGGCAGGAGTCTGCCTGCATAAAGTATCTCGGGAACAGAATTTTGGTTCTTTAAGACAAAGAGCTCATCAAGATTCTTGCTCTCTACCGCAGGAAAATATCCCCACTCAAAGCATTTCTGCTTATTGAAGCCACAAAGAGCCAGATCGGAGGAGGCATAAGAGCTTGCGCCGAGAATATAGAGATTTTTCTTTTTATATTTCGTATATCCCTCGTAAATTTTCTTCCTTGTTCTCGGAATAAATCTACGCCAAGTGCCTTTTTTCAGCGATCGCTCGCAGAAACGGAATGAAAGCTTGTTTTCCTGCATTCGAAGAGCTATATAACTTGTAGGACATGCTCCGAAAATAACAACGTCATATTCCACTGCCACTCTCTTTGCCATAGCCTCATCCTCGTAAGCGCGAAGAACAAAGGGATATTTATTATTCATATCCTCATAGCCCATTTTCAATCTGTCATCAGGGATTTTCTCACAGGCTACGAAAACGAACTCAACACCCGCAGTGTTGCAGAATGCCTGACACAGAGGCAGCTGATGGTGATTTAGGAAATTTGAGAAAAATGCAATCTTCATTTTTTATCTCTTTTTCTGATAGTATTTTGCCGTCACCTTTGGAGCGACGCAAAGAGCTGCAATTATAACTTTATTTTTTATAGTCAAATATTTATTGAAAACGCCTGAAAAAATATTTCGGCGAAGGTATTTCAAGGCAGATATGTAAACTTTATTTTGCTTTTTTGCATCCTTGGCAGGCACTAACAGAAGATACGCCATGTGCTGATACAATGCAAAGCGCTCCGCTTCTTTTTTTAACTCAGGGTGAGCTGTATCAACGATTTCCTTTGCTACAAGCGAGTTGCCAACCATGTCGATAACCGACTTGCCGTATCCACTGCTGATGCTGTCACTTCTTGTGAAGTAAAAATAACCAACCTGGGCTACAAAAGCCACCCTCGTTATCTTGCAAAATGCCCCAAGCATAAAAATCAAATCCTCGTTGAGCTTTTCTTCAGGAAATCTTAGGTTATCAAAAATCTCTTTTTTAAAGAGCTTTGACCAAACGCTGACGTCGCCCGTATGGAGCATCAGCTCTTTGATAAACTGCTGTGCAGGTATTTCTTTATCCGTGTTATGAGGCACCTTTGACGGTGTAGTGTTTCCGTTATCGTCAACTCGAATGTACATAACATTTGCTATTTCGCAGTCAGAATTATCAAGTCTTTCTGCAAGAAGTTGATACATCTGAGATGAAACAAAATCGTCGCTATCCACAAAGCCAATATAATCACCCGATGCAACATCAAGACCTGCGTTTCTTGCCGAGGAAAGTCCGCCGTTTTTCTTATGCACAACCTTAACGCGACTATCCCTCTCGGCGTATTTATCACAAATTACGGGAGAAGAATCCTTTGAGCCGTCGTCAACAAGTATGACCTCTAAATTAGTGTATGTCTGCGCCAGAATCGAATCAACGCAGCGCTCGAGGTATTTTTCCATATTGTAGACAGGTACTATGACGCTGACTTTCTTGTTTTGCATAGAATTTCTCCCTAAAAATCTTTAAAAGAAGGTTGTGTTTGGAATCAATGATGCAAATCCGGTTAGGAACTTGTATATATAGAGAATAAGGAATGCCGAATATATGAAAATTCCGATGATTTCCTTATCTCTCTTATTGGGCACCTCATCGATAGCATAGCAAAGCATTGCCGCTGAGAAGAACATAAAATAGTAGCTGGGACGCTCTGCAACTCTTGTTACAAGGCGAAGAAGCCACAAAATAAAGGTAATAATGCCGATGTTTATAAGGCTTATAAACTCGGTATTTTGCCTTTTGTAATAATACACTACAAAGAGAGCAAATGCAGTTATAACCGCAATCACCGCGAAGAAAATAAATCCGTTGCCCGTTGCCTCGACTTCGTATTCGTAATCAAGAGCGTTATTGAACCACTCCTGAAAAGCACCGACGTTGAGGTATGCGATAAGAGCAAACAAAGCATAAATCAAAGTGTTTGACCAATTCAGCTTCCTGTCGAAAATGAAGTACGCGGCAATAAAGAGTATGGAACTCTTGTGGAACAAAAATGCAAGAGCCAATATCAAAAGGAATGGGATAAGCTTACGCTTTTTGATGTAAGGGTAAGACCAAAGGCAGATGCACATAGCAAGGCACTGTCTTACACCTGTAAACATAAAGGTGTAAAGTCCTATGGTAGCGAAGAAGTACAGGAATGAGAACTGACGCTTCTCAAGTCTGTTTGCAAAGGTTACCACCGACACAAGGTAAATAGTTGAATAAATTACCTGATATACTTTCGGGCTTTTGGTGAAGACGGTTATAAGCTTTTCAAATATGACGAAGCCCTCTTCAAACTGAGGTCCGCTACTGTTAAACTCAAATATTCTTTCCCATGGGGTATTTACCATCTTGTTGAAGAATTTTAAGTACACCCCCGTATCCGCACCCATATCGGCACCGCGGATGGCAATTAGCGTAAACATCGGAAGTGCCGCAACAAATAGCCACCACCAACGTCTTTTGTAAAACCGTTCTGTCTGCCCCTCGTCCATAGATAATTCTGCGACTCGGCTTTGATTAAAAGCTGCGCCCACAATCAGCGGAAAGAGAGCGACGAAAATATATAATAGCATTAAGACCTCCGATTTAGCCTATGATTTCCTCGTATTTTTCTACGTATGCCTTATAACAAAGATTTTTGTCAAAGCTTTCAAGTCCAATTTCTGCAACGTGCTCAAGCGAGTTTTGCTTCAAAAGCTGAACCTTATCAAGCATGGCCTCAATATCGTTTTCTTCTACTATATAGCCACAGCCCTGTGGCACAGTCTCGGGACTACCGCAGCTTTTGTAGGTGATAACAGGCGTTCCCGAGCAGATGCACTCCATATTAACGGTAGGCAGGGTGTCTGCGTGGGTGACGTTAAGAAAAACGTCTGACGCCGCATAATGCTTCGCCATACTCTCACGCCCCTTGATAAAACCGACCGCCACTATTTTGTCCTCGTCGCGCAGAGCGTGAAGCTGACCTTCGGTGCAGCCTACAAGCAGAATTCTGTCGCTATCGGTAAGGCTCGCCTTAATTCTCTCAAAAAATTCAGCATTTGATGGTTGAAGCCATTTGTTAGCCATACCGAGTATTACGAATTTGTCCGAAAGTCCAAGCTCACACTTTGCCTCGGATTTATTTTGAGGCTTAAAGATGCTTGTATCCACTCCATTTCGGATAGAGGAAACGTCAAGATCCTTCATAATGCCCTTTTTTGCTTCTCCGCATATCCACTCACTGCAACCTACGATTTTCAGCCTCGGAATAGCGTGCAAATACTTGTTTCGGTCTGCCAATACACTTGCCGAGCAATCGAATACAAGGCTGGCAGGCGGAGTCATTCTTTTAGGACAATTTCCGCAGCCCGACTTAAATCTGTCGCAGCCGACGTCTATATAGTGAAAGCATTTTCCTGTGAAATACCAGCAGTCGTGCAGGGTTATCACTGTAGGAATATCGTTTTCACCGAGATATTTTAAAAGATTGTTTAAATGAACGTAATTGCTATGAAGGTTATGAAGATGAACCACGTCGGGCTTTATTTTTTCAATATGGCGAATAAGCTTTTTAGTCGGGATATGGGAATAGTAGCCCTGGCGGCCGAGTATTCTGCAAAGCAGCGCATGCACCTTGCGGTCAAAAAGACTGCCAACAGCATATCCGTTCGGAACGCTTCCGTTTGCGCTCTGATATGCGAAATAAGCCTCGTTGCCAGAAGCAACCAGGGTATCTCCTATATCCTTCATAATCAGCCCCGTACTGCCATAGCCGTATGTGGCGTTAATCTGCAAAACCTTCATAAAAAATCAATTATTCTTTCTGTAATTTATTCTGTCATCACCCGGGAGGACTATTTTCTTGCCCTCGGCTGATCTCGAGTTTCTGAGTCTTGCCACGTATTCCTTGATTTCCTTGTTATAATCGTCACCAAGGACCACCGTGGGGTCTATAACTGTCATATAAAATCCTACGTTCATGCAAGAGCCGTCATCCGAGTAAAATCTGCCGACTCTGTCGAGAGTCGCTGCGCCCGAGAGCGCTCCTGCGATTACGTCTATAAGCATAGACAGGGCATAGCCCTTAAAGCCAGCCATTGGCAACACCAGACCGCTCATGGCCTCGTCTGGATCTGTGGTAGGATTGCCGTCTTTGTCAAGCGCCCATCCTTCAGGCAGAGGTTTACACTCGTTTTTGTATTCCTTGAACTTGGATTTAGCTACCGCAGAGGTCGCCATATCAATAATTATCGGATCACCCTCGGGAACAGGAATCACCGCTGCCAAGGGATTTGTACCAAGCTTTTTTTCCACTCCGCCGACGGGAGCCATCTGCGCAGGGCTATTGGAGCATACAAATGCAATGCATCCCTGCTCTGCCGCCTTCAAGGAGTAGTAAAAGGCAGGGCCGAAGGTGTTGTTATTTCTGGCAAAAACGGTGAACACTCCGCTTTCACGGCATTTTTTTACCGCATAGTCAAGGCAAAACATAGCCGAAACAGGCCCAATGGCGTTATCACCATCAACAAGGACGAATGCGGCAGTTTCCTTTATCACCTTTAAATCGGGATTGAGATTGTATCCTCCGCGCTTGATTCTGTCAATATGCGATTGCAATACTGCCGTGCCGTGACTTGTAACACCGTATTCATCGGCAGTAACAAGACAGTCGGCAAGTATTTCAGCTTGCGCTTCATTTACTCCGTTTGACACAAGCTTGGTTTTTACATTTGCCATGTTTAATTCAAAATCGAATTTCATTATTTATCCTTATTTTTTCAAAACTTCACTTATAGTATCGTTAAAGACAGCCAAAACCTTCTCTTTTCGGTGGTTTTTGATACCCGTATCTCTCGCCCGCGTTGCATATTCAATAAGCAAATCCGGAGAATCAGATATTTTAGATAGCGACTGTTTTATTTCTTCATCGCTCGATGCGACGAAAGCTGCGTTGTTGTCAATAAAATACTGCATTGGAGCAGTTTCTTTGCAGCCTAACGCAAATATGGCCTTTCCGCTTGAGAGATAGTCGGTTATCTTGGTTGAGAACGATAGCCTTGCCGTGTGAGCATCAGGTCCGTCGATATCCTCAAGGAACAAAAGCAGGTCGGCTTCCTTTTGCTTTTCCAAAACCTCGCTTTGAGGTATCGAAGCGTGGATACGGCAAATACCACCAGTCTCAATTTCCCTACGCTTATCATCGCTAAGCTCGGTCTGGGTATATACGTCTATTACAAAATCGTCCGAATAGCCGTCCTTGATTACCTTGGCAAATCTTAAAAGGCTTCTATCTCTGCCTATAAGCAGGTTGCCTGTGTAAAGTATTTTTATAGGCTTCTTTGTTTTGGTGTAATCTACCTCTGCGACGCTGTTAAGAGGTTTGGTTAGCACCTTGCAATCAACACCGAAAAAGGCATCTGCCTCTCTCTTCGTCATCTCCGAAATAGCGAAAAATCTATCTGTTACGCTAGCAAGCTTTTTTAATGATTTTTGCTGGAAAAATCTATATATTTTGTACCCAAGCTTACTTGACTGCTTATACGTGAAATTGTCATCCCAAATATAACCCACGGCTGTAGCGCTTGTGCGTTTAATGGAGTATTCAATTATCCGATTCAGATGAATATACCCCTCCATGGAATGAAGAATAACGTCGGGTTTAAAGCTATCCAAAAATTCGTCAAGCTCTGCCGTGCGCCATTTTCCGAGCCACCAAACAAGTTCTCTTGCCATAAGCATCGAGTAGCTGCGATGCTTCTTCATTTTCTTGTAACGTTTATTGTGTGCTACAAGATCTCGCTCACTTTCATTGTTGCCAAGAGATGCCGCTACTTCTCTGCCGGTTTTAATGTTACGTTTGAAAATGCTTTTTAATATCCTATTTTCAGAAATTGCAAAATAACGAGAGCAATCAGGACTATCAGGATTGTCATCTCTAATGCAAATGTTTGCAACGTTCTCGCTTCCGTACTGAGAAACAAGCGTGCTCCATGTATTGGAGCCAACACGACTGTTCCACGCATTTACCGTAATAACCAATATCCTTGGACTTTGATTTTCATTCTTATTCACGTTTCACCTATCCGTACTAATACCACATATCTTGTTCATATCCCTTAGGATATTTTCGAGCATTATGGGTCTGTCAAAGTATTTTTCTGCGCGGGCGGTGCCCTCGGCTACGAGACGCTCACGCAAGGACTTATCGTTATAAAGCATAAGCATTTTTTCTGCAAGGTCGTCCGCGTTCTTAACCTCGCAGAGAATGCCCGAAACTCCCTCCTCCACTACCTCGGAGGGACCGGGAACATTAGTTGTCAGTATGGGAATTCCCACTCCCATCGCCTCCTGAAGCACCTTGCCAAATCCCTCTCGATATGTGGGATGTGTCAAGAGGTCGAACATAGACATATAGTGATAGACCTCGTTTACAGGAACGTTGCCTGTGAGGACTATTTTCTCACTTAATTTTGCGTACTCGAGATTCTCTGGGCTTATGGGGTTAGCGTCGTCAAGCATACCAACAAGGACGAGATATGCGTCCTTTTTCTCCTCCGAAACGGCTTTGAACGCCTCTATAAGCTCGTTTATTCCCTTATCGGTATTTATTCTGCCAACGTATCCAAAAACGAATGCGTCAGCGGGGATGTTATACCTCCCCCTCAGCTCATTGCGCTTCTCGTCATGGTCAAAGGCGCGACACTTGTCAAGCTCAACACCGATTGTACCGCCTATGCCAACCACGGAGATTTTATTCGCCTTACACAGCCCCTCATCAATTGCAAACTGCATATTTTTCGGGCTCTGGGCTCTTATATGCGTTGAGAAAAGGCAGGTAATCTTTTCTACGCTTTTGAATATGATCCTTTTTATACCGCCAAAGGACACGTATCTTATGCCGCATTGGCTGTATATTCTTGTTTTGACCTTAGCCCATTTTCCTGCCATAGCGGCATACATAGAAGCGTTTGGCGAGGTATAATAAACAACGTCAAATCTCTCGCTTTTGAAGATTTTCTTCAGCTTGCGTGGAACCGACAAAAGATCCCTCACGCTTGCGCCTCGGCTCATAGGCAAATGAATGCATTTTGCATAATCCGAATTGCGCTCGGCAAAGCCCTCCTCCATATTGGATATCAGGGTTACCTCATAGCCGTTTTTTGCAAGATTCCTCATAGAATCTACGATAAACCAATCCATCGTCTTGGATACGGTGGTCAAAACGGCAATTTTTATTTTCTTTTCAGCGGACATTTTATCCTCCGATTTTCTCACATATTTCACTTACCAAACGAATGGTTTCGAGTCTGTTTTTCTCAAATTTGTCAGCGCCGTAGCCTGAAAGCTCCTTTTCGTACTCACGTATTCTCTGCGTTTCCTCGCTGAAAAGCCTGTTTATATCGTCTATATCCGAAATCTTGTTGACGTTGGCAAAGCTGCGCGAAAGTATAGCGGCGCTTGAGCCAAGGCGGTAATGCTCGGCTATAACGTATTCCGACGGAAGCATACCATAACCCAATCTTGCAATTCCACCAAATCCGTAAGGCAGACCGTACGACGATATTTTGTTGCAAAGCATCTCCACAGTTCCGTCAGCCAAAAGCTCAAACATGAATTTCTTTCCAAGGGAAAGATGCAGATCGTTAAGGCCTATATGCACCTCGTCAATTAAGCCAAGTGAGAGTATTTCGTCAAGGCTCTCCATAGCCTCCCTCGTTTCAAGCAAAAGCATTTTTTTCGCTCTGTCACCTACGTATTGCGAGAAAAGCTTAACTTCTTCTACCCTTTTTACCATTGGCAACATAATAACATCAGCTCCTGCCGAGATTACATCGTCAATCTCCTGCTTTGAGCCAACGAACGAGCCATTTGCTTCGGTTATGGGATTTACCCTCACCAAAACTTCCGATGAGCTTACAACCGACCTTATATTTGCGACGTCAGCTATCGTATGGTATGATTTTACCGTATCGCCCGGCTGTCTTTGCTCCTTGCCGATATATTCCATATCAACGAAAATACGGTCAACACCGTATCGCTCGGCAATTCGCGCTACGTCGGGACGGTTGGTTATGTACATCAGCTTAATCGCCATAAATTACTCCAATCAATCGACATTTGCGGTTTCTTTTTCTTCTGCCTTTTTCTTAATCTCGCCCGTGCCGCCTTCAACGACTCCGTCGGAGTGCAACACGCTTTTCACAGTGCCGAGAATGCACTTTACGTCAAACATCAGGCCCATTTTTTCCACGTACTCGCCGTCGAGCCTTGCCTTGACGTCGATTTCAAGCTCGTCACGGCCGTTTATCTGTGCCCAACCGCTGAGGCCCGGACGAATATCGTTTGCGCCGTATTTATCCCTCTCTTCAATCAAGTCAAACTGATTCCAAAGCGCAGGTCTCGGGCCGATTATGGACATCTGACCTGCAAAAATATTGAAAAGCTGAGGCAGTTCGTCAAGCGATGTTTTGCGAAGGAATTTGCCTACTTTTGTTATCCATTTTTCAGGATTGGAAAGCTCGTGTGTGGGCGCATCGTGGGGAGTTTCGGTTCTCATGGTACGGAACTTCAGAATCATAAAATGCTTTTTGCCCTTGCCTACTCTCTTTTGCTTAAAAAGCACGGGGCCCTTGCTATCAAGCTTTATAATCAGCGCAACAATAAGCATGGGAATGCCAAGAAAAAGTATGCCAAGCCCCGAAAGAGTGATATCAAAAAATCTTTTGAAAAATTTGTTATACATATGTAAATCTAACCTCAAAGGATATTAAATCTTTATAATATAATTATACAAAGTAAATTATATCACTTAAAAGCGCGCTTGTCAATATGAAACAATTTTTAAAGTGTGAAAATAACTTTTTTTGTAAAAAAATGTTGATAAAAACAATTTATTCTGCTATAATTAGCACATTGATTCGTTTTAACGTCACTAAAGGAGGCAGAATGAGGAATTTTAGAAGAATTATTTCTATAATATTGATTTTGGCATTTGTTCTGCCAATTTTGAGCTGTGGAAAGAACAAAATAAGCTTAAATAACGTCCCCGAATACTCGGGAAGTCCGTACGTTGAGATAAACGGTGGCGAGCCATTCTTCACCAAGAAGGAAAGGAAGTCTGCAGAGGCATTTGAGCGATACGCCGAGCTTGACCCGCTGGGCAGATGCGGCGCGGCATTTGCCTGTCTCGGTCCTGAAACACTGTCTGACGAGGACAGAGAGTCTATAGCAAACGTCACCCCTACGGGCTGGGAATACAACGGTATTTCAAATAACAACACCTACGATTTCGTAGAGGACAATTACGTTTACAACCGTTGTCACCTCATTGGTCATCAGCTGGCGGGTGAAAACGATAATGAGAAAAATCTCATAACTGGTACAAGATATATGAACATCGAGGGAATGCTTCCCTTTGAAAACATGATTGCCGAATACATAAGACAGACCTCAAATCACGTGCTTTACCGAGTAACACCCATTTTCAAGGGACTTGACTACGTTGCGAGGGGAGTTTTAATGGAGGCATATTCGATTGAGGACTCGGGACGCGGCATTAAGATTTGCGTTTATCTTTACAACGTTCAGCCAGGCGTTGATATTGACTACTTCACAGGTGTAAATATGGTGGAGGGCGCTACTCCACCCGATTACAGCAACGCAGACAAGGAAGACAACTCAAACGATAACACCGATATCGGCACGGGCGAGATTATGCAATACATACTCAACGTCTCCTCAAAGAAATTTCACACGCCAGGAGGATATTGCGCTGGAAACATCAGCGACAAGAACCGTAAGGAATACGAGGGCACAAGAGAGGCTCTGATAGCCGACGGATACACTCCTTGTGGAATTTGCAAGCCATAATTTTTCAATAACAAAAACCGCCTTGATTGCGAAAATCAAGGCGGTTTTGCTATAATATGACAACTTTATTTTACATTTAATCACTTAATCAACTGCATTTCTGCGCTAGAAGCGGCAGTTGAATTAAGCTCATCGGGGTCTTTATACGTGGGTACAACCTGCTTTACCGCAGTCTTTATGGCGTCATTATCAAGCAGACGCAGAGCCTGTGAAAGCGTATCAAGCTTTGCCAAAACTTCATCACGAGAATAAGGTCTGTCGCGCTCGATAAAGATAAGGTCGTTGTCGGTTTTCGTAAGATTTTCGGTCTTGATGAGAAGCTCCTCATAAAGCTTTTCACCGGGACGAAGTCCGATTTCCTCAATTTCGATATCCTCGTAAGGTGTAAGGCCCGAGAGCTTAATCATATTCTCGGCAAGCTCAAGAATTTTTACCGGCTTGCCCATATCAAGAACAAACAAATCGCCACCGCCTGCCATAGCGCCTGCCTTCATTACCAGGCCTGCTGCCTCGGGAATGGTCATAAAGTAACGGATAATTCGTTTATCGGTGATTGTAACAGGACCGCCGTTCTCAATCTGCTTTTTGAAGAGCGGAATTACCGAGCCGTTAGAGCCTAAAACGTTGCCGAATCTTACTGCGCAGAAGCTTGTCCTGCTATCCGTGCGACACTGAATAACCATCTCGCAAAGTCGCTTGGACGCGCCCATAACGTTGGTGGGATTTACAGCCTTGTCGGTGGATATGAGAATAAACTTCTCTACCCCATATTTTTCCGCCATATCAGCTGTGTTAAACGTGCCGAAAACGTTGTTTTTAATCGCTTCGGCAGGGCTTGTCTCCATAAGAGGCACGTGCTTGTGCGCCGCCGCGTGAATAACTATGTCGGGGCGGTATTTCTCGAAAAGAATATCCAGCCTCTCGCGGTCTCTTACCGAGCCGATTTCAACGTCCAGAGTAAGCGAGGTGCCGTACTTGCGGATAAGCTCCTGCTGAATCTCATAGGCGTTGTTTTCGTAAATGTCAAAAATAACCAGTTTTTTCGGATTGCAGCCTGCAATCTGACGGCAAAGCTCGCTGCCGATAGAGCCGCCACCGCCTGTTACAAGCACGGTTTTGCCCGAATAATAGGTCTGCTCGCCAAAGACCTGCTTGGACTCACGGAAGAGCAAATCCTCGATTTTGATATCTCGGATAACACGTTTCGTGTTTTCCTCGCCCGTTTCCTTAATGGGAAAGTCGTAAATCTTAACCTTTTTACCGCTTTGCGCGTAAAATGCGTGTATTTTTCTTGCCTCATCAGAGGAAAGCTTCGGCAGGGCAATAAATATCTCCTGCACCGAAAGCTCCTTAAGCTTTCCGAGAATATCATCATTCTCGGGATAAACCGATATACCAAGCACGCGGCTGCCGATTTTGTTCTCATCGGTATCGATAAAGCATACAGGGTAATAAAGCGAACTTTCGTTATAAATAAGCTCCTGGGCAAGCAGACTGCCTACCTGGCCTGCTCCAACGATGGCAACGGAAATCTTTCCGCGCTTTCTTGCCTGAGCATCACGTGTTTTGTAGTTATAATAGGTCTGATATGCAAATCTCGATGAGAGCGTAGCAATATCCACAAGAGAAATGCACAGAGCGCTCTGCCAGAAGCCGAGCTTAGCCTGTGTCAGCCAAGGACTGATTTCAAAAAGCAAGAGCAACACGCCTGCCAACGCATCAGAAATCACCATTACTATGTAAATCGAGGAATTTGCGTATCTCCAAACGTTAGAATATACCCTGAAAATTCCTCGCATCACAAATATTGCCAGCGCAAAAATTCCGATGCTGATAGCATAATCCGCAAATTGCGGAAGAGGCTTGCTCATCACAAGCATAACCCCTATATTTAAAAGAAAAAGTGCTACGAGAATGAAAAAATCAATGCCAAACAGGCAAAGCCTTCTCTTCGATTTCAAGATGCCCATAAAATCTCCGTATCTCGTTGTATCCGACAACGTCATATATTTTACTAATATACATTATACAACTAAAACAGACAAAAGTCAAGTCGATGTCCTATCATTGCTTTTTCCTCGCTCCTTACGGAGTTTAAAGAGGGTTACAAGATTGAGCGCCTGGGCGGCGGCGTTGGAAATTGTGCCGAAAATATCGCCTATCAGCGCAGAATATACTATCCACACCCAAAGCAGAGCCGACAGAGCCAGCTTTACGGCTATAGAATCCCTTGCCTTGTATAGCGAAATCGTGTAAAACACGCCCGCTCCAACAGGCATAAGCCCGATAAGTCCTGCACCGTTGAGGCTAACGCCTAAAACCAGTGTCGTCAGCGCAATAGCAATCATTGTGTAAAAGCCGTAATGCCCCGAGGCTATAAGAAGATTTCTAAGGCCTGCAGCACCCATAGATACTGCTCCGCCGCCCTTGTCAAATACAATCTGCGAGATTGTCAGAACGGCGCACTGAAGAAGCTGATAAACGGCTATTTGCCGCTTGGTTTTTGCAACGCAGCTAAAAAACAAAAATATCGACCCCACAAGCGATATTACGTTTCCTAATACGAGTCTGTCCATTTTTAACCTCCGTTTTTCATATTTTTTGATTATAAATAATCAAGTATACCAAGAAAAAAAGCCCATTTACTTGACTTTTTTCCTATTTTGCATTAAAATAGGTTTAGTATTATGAAATTCGGGGTTTATTTTATGAACGAGCGTGACCGAATAAGAAAAGAGCGGCTTTTTAATACCTTCAAAAGAAATTTCAAAATTACGCAGCTTTATGCTGAATATCTCGAAAGATATCCCGAGGTAATTACCGAGGAAATGGTGAACACCTTAACCGAGGACGGTAAAATCACAAGAGAGGAAGCAATCGTTGCTCTGCTCTCGGAGATTTTTGCTCTGGATTTTGGAAATGCCGAGGACAGACGGATTATCAGAGATTATCTTACGAAATCGGTAAGGCTGCTTGACAAAAATCGCTACGTTCACAATCCTTATTACAAAAACGTAAATCCCGAGCCACTTATTGACGGCAATTGGGAGATACGCTGGGAGGAATACAAGCCCTATCAGGCGGTAATCTGCGACGATATGATTATCACAGAGGATTTTACCGAAATTCCGCCACTCGGCTTCTTTACCGAGAGCTTCCGCTTCCCTGCTATTCTTGAGGGTGGCAACGAGTGGATGACGCTGACTCCCGTAGACCTTGACACCTGCGACGAGGCCATTGAAGCGGCGCACGGCAGAGTTGTGACCTTCGGTCTCGGGCTTGGCTACTACGCATATATGGTATCCGAAAAGCCTGAGGTGGAGTCGGTTACCGTCGTGGAACTTTCAAAAGAGGTTATCGAGCTTTTCAAGAAGCATTTGCTTCCTAAAATGCCTAACGCAGACAAAATAAAAATCGTGAACTGCGACGCCTTTGAATACGCAGAAAAAGTTATGCCAGGCGAGCATTTCGACCTTGCCTTTGTCGACACCTGGCGAGATGCCTCCGACGGCGCGCCGATGTACAAGAAAATGAAGGCGCTGGAGCGCTATTCTCCGAATACGAAATTCCTCTATTGGATTGAAAATTTCCTGATTTCAAGGCTACGTGCAGAGGCGGTATCGGAGCTTATGTGCGATGACACAAAGGATTTTGAGCAAACAATAAAAGAGCTCACAAATATATAAATATACAAAGAAAAACGGCATAAAAGCCATTACATTATAGAAAAAAATAACACTTTAGGAGGCTTCTATGAGAATTCTTCTTGCAGAGGACGAGAGATCGCTTTCCAGAGCCATCGTGGCTCTTCTTGAAAAAAACAACTACTCGGTTGACGCAGTTTACGACGGCGAGGAGGCACTGAGCTTTATCAGCAACTATCAATACGATGCCATAATTCTTGATATTATGATGCCTGTGCGCGACGGCATCAGCGCGCTTATAGAGATGCGCGCCAGAGGCTGCAATACTCCTGTGCTTATTCTTTCGGCTCGCTCGGAGGTTGACGATAAGGTGCTCGGACTTGACTCGGGCGCAAACGACTATCTCACAAAGCCCTTTGCGGTTAAGGAGCTGCTTGCAAGAATTCGCTCTATTACAAGACGAGGCGAGGCACAGACTGACTCAAAAATGAGGTTTGGCAATCTCACCCTCGACCTTGCGACCTTTGAGTTGAGTGCTAAAAACGGCTCGTACAAGCTTGCAAACAAGGAGTTTCAGATGATGGAGCTTCTTATGCGCAACCCAAGCCATCTCATCTCTACTGAGAGATTTATGGCGACTATCTGGGGCTACGACAGCGACGCTGAAATCAACGTAGTATGGGTTTACATCTTCTATCTTCGTAAGAAGCTGAAGAAAATCGGCGCTGACGTTATTATCAAGGCGCACAGAAACTCAGGTTATTCCCTGGAGATAACCTGATATGCTTAAAAAACTAAAAACCAAGTTCCTTATAGCATCGATTCTTGCGCTTTCAATAGTGATTTCTATAATGATTGGCACTATAAACTTTCTCAACTACAAAAGCGTTATGAACAGGGCTGACGAGATTCTTGATTTTATAATGGAAAACGACGGTAAATTTCCCGACATTAAGTTGGATTTACCTCTCCCCGAGGACTTCATAACCGCAGAAACGCCTTACGAGTCGAGATTCTTTACCGTGACATATTCACCTCTTGGCAAGGTTCACTCGGTGAATACCTCAAACATTGCGGCGGTTGACGACCAGATGGCTATAGAAATGGCTGATATGGTCATGAAAAACAAGGATAATCGCGGTCTTTCTGGAAACTACAGATATCTTTCGGAGTGGAACTACGGTTACACAGACGTAATCTTCCTTGACTGCACGAAGAGCCTTGAAAACTTCAGAATATTCTTTGCCCTCAGCGTTACCTTTGCATTTATTGGCGTAGTGGCGGTATTCTTCTTCCTGCTTTTGATTTCCGACAGAATCTTAAAGCCTATAAGCGAAAGCTATGAAAAGCAGAGGCGCTTTATTGCCGATGCGGGACACGATATCAAAACGCCGCTGACGATTATTGACGCCGATGCCGAGCTTTTGGAAATTGACATCGGCGAAAACGAGTGGCTCACCGATATCAAGAGGCAAACCGAAAGGCTGACGTCGCTTACCACCGAACTGATTTACCTCTCGAAAATGGAGGGAGTACGCAAGGCGGAATATACCTTCTTCCCTCTATCAGATATTATTGATGAATTGGCTCAATCCTTTGCCGCCCCTGCTAAAACCAAGAATATCACCATCAGCACGGAAATTGCTCCCGGGGTGTATTACAAGGGCGACCAAACAGCCATTAAAAAGCTGATAAATATTCTCTTTGACAACGCGATAAAATATTCCCCCGAGGGAACAGAGGTTTCGGTTACCCTGAAACGACAGAAAAGCGGTATTTCACTACGTGTAAGGAACTATGCGAAGGAGCTTAGCGAGGATGCTATTGCTCACATTTTCGAGCGTTTTTACCGCTCTGACAGCGCCCGCTCGAGCGCAGGCGGATTCGGAATCGGACTTTCGGTTGCCCATGCGATCGTTGAATCTCACAAAGGTAAAATAAGCGCAGAAAAAGACGGGGATTATCTCGTTATTGAAATATTGATGTAAAAAATACCACAAAATGTAAGTTTTTGTTGTCATTTTGTGGTATTTTGAGATTTAAAACCTTAAGAAAGGCAGAAGCAATATGCTTGATGCAAAAACAAAATCGGTTTATGAAAACATTTTAATCAGCCAGCTTCAGCCTGCAATGGGCTGTACTGAGCCTATTGCAATAGCATATGCGGCATCTATCATTAAGGATGCTCTTGGAGATTTCCCGAACAGAATTGAGGCGAGGCTCAGCGGAAATATTATCAAAAACGTAAAGAGTGTTATAGTTCCTGCAACAGGCGGCAGGCATGGCATTGAGGCAGCCATTGCCGCAGGACTTGTTTCGGGCAGGTGCGACCTTGGGCTTCAGGTGCTGAGCGTACTTAATTCCGAGGATGAGGCTAAAATCGACGAGCTTCTTGGCTCTTGTGAGATTACAATAGAAAAAAAGAGCTCGGGCTGCAGCTTTGAGCTTGAGCTTCTGGGCATTTGCGACGACGACTTTGCGAGTGTTTCCATCAGCGGCGCGCACACAAACGTTATATCTGTTAAGCTTAACGACCGTCACCTTACTCACAGATACAAGATGACTCAGTTAACCACCGAGGACGACGAGGAGCTTGACTATTCACTACTCAACGTAGAGGATATTGTTAAATTTGCCGACGAGGTAGACCTCGACACTCTTATGCCCTACTTAAACCGTCAGATTGACTTAAATATGGCGATAGCTAAAGAAGGACTCAGCGGTGATTGGGGCGCAAATATCGGCAGAGTTATTCTATCTATGGGTGAGGACCTATCCCGCAAGGCGAGAGCCTATGCCGCGGCAGGCTCTGATGCTCGAATGAGCGGCTGCGAGAAGGCGGTTTGCATTATTTCGGGTAGCGGAAACCAAGGAATTACCGCATCTGTGCCTGTTGTTGTTTACGCAAGAGAGATGGGCAAGAGTGACGAGGAGCTGCTCCGCGCGCTTATCGTCTCCGACCTTATCACTATACATCAAAAGACTGGAATCGGCACATTGTCTGCCTATTGCGGAGCAATCAGCGCAGGCGTTGGCGCAGGCGCAGGAATTTGTCACCTTCACGGCGGAAAATACCGTGAAATTGCCCACACTATTGTAAATGCCGTTGCCATTCTGTCAGGCACAATCTGCGACGGAGCCAAGCCCTCATGCGCCGCCAAGATTGCTATGTCGGTTGAGGCAGGCATTATGGGATACGAGATGTGGCGCACAGGCAAGCAGTTCCACGGTGGCGACGGAATAGTCACCAAGGGCGTGGAAAATACTATCAAAAACGTCGGTAGACTTGCCAAGGAAGGTATGAGCGATACTGACCGTGAGATAATAGAGATTATGTTAGGTATTTGAGTTAGCAAAGCAAACTCAAATACCTAATTCGGAATTCTAAATTAGAAATTCGAAATGATATTTAGCCTTTCCAAATGGTAAGGCTTTTTTTATGCAAATTTTGTAAACCACTTGCAAAACGCTTCGATTAGTGATATAATAAGCTTGTCACACAAACTGAATAATTAATAATCGGTATTTTTTCACTTACGGGGATATTATACCCTTTTTACGTTTATAC
>JAZQWA010000050.1:0-5735 GCA_045632065.1 Eubacteriales bacterium
GTAGGTTCTCGTTGCGACTCATGTTTGCCGTGCGGTTGAAAATTAGAAGAAATTTTCAAGGTTTGATGTTTTCCCGTATTATATCTCCGCACTTGGCAATATATCGCAAGCGATATGCACCTTCGGGGGAAAACAACGCACCGTGTTGTTTTCTTACACCCTCAGGCCGCTTCGCTACTACAGCTTCGGTCGCAAACCGCAATTCTCGCTCAAATCTGCTTTGTCCCACAAAAAACATTTTTTTACAAAACAACAGCCGAAAGTGCAACTAAACCCTGCATTTTCGGGTTTTTGATTTTCGTACCCCTTGACAATGTAAAATATCTATGATATAATTTTTACAACTATACCTATCTAATAAATTTGTTTGAGAGGGAAAAATGAAATCAAGAGATTTTAAAGAGAGAGCCAAGGAAGCCCTTCGTGGCAGATGGCCCGTTGCCATACTTGCCGCGCTTATTGCTTCCGCATTTGGTGTGGGCGGTGGAGGAACGATAACCATATCACTTCCTGCCGTAGACCCCGCTCCCGAGGATACGACGGCGCTTTTAAGCGCTATTAGCCAGCAGGAAAGCGTAGACCCCACGACTCTTATAGTTGTTGCAGCTATTATATGCTTTGCTATGCTATTTATAATGCTTGTTGCATTGATTATCAGTAGCATTGTACGTGTGGGCTATGCGCAGTTTAATCTTGACATTGTTGACGGCTCGGATGCGAGGGTGAGGACGCTGTTTTCACGCACCTCTCAGATGGACGTTGCCCTTCGCGCTATTCTCCTTATGATATTCCGTGTTTTCCTCGGTTGCCTTTTGATTATTCCCGGAATCATGATGTCATATAGCTACGCTATGGTTGATTTCGTTCTTGCGGAAAACCCCGATATGAACGCCAGAGAGGCGCTCAGCGAGTCCTGCCGTATAATGCGTGGCAATCGCTTTAAGCTCTTCTGCCTGCAGTTAAGCTTTATCGGTCTCGCATTCCTTTGTCTTCTTACTCTCGGCATTGGATTTATTTGGTTGAATCCTTACCAGAATGCTACAATAGCAGCATTTTACCGCGAGGCAAAGAGAAACGCATAATACATAATAATAGAAAAAGCGTATTTTGTAAACTAAAAGTTACAAAATGCGCTTTTTCTATGTTAAAATGATTGAATTACCCTTGACGTAGGGAGCCGTTTTTGCTCCCGAAATTTCGAATTTCGAATTCCGAATTTCGAATTTAATATCATTTCGAATTTACGAAAGTCGTCTGTCCTTGCCGTAGAACGCCAGTACCTTGCAGCCTGAGCCGATTATACGAGAGTAAATTCTGTCCTCGTACTTTCTTGCCAGCTCGTCGGGGGAGAGGTTGGTGGAGATTATGGTGGGCAGGCCCTTGTTCTGTCTGGTGTTCAGCAGATTGTAGAGGGCGGAAATGGTAAATTGATTGGTAAACTCTGTGCCCAGGTCGTCAATTATGAGAAGCTGGCAGTCGAGATACTTCTCGGACTTGCTCTCGTAATTTCCGTAGCCGCTTCTGAAGCGGTCAGCCTCGAAATCAGACACGACGTTTTGGGTTGAGTCGTAAATTACGTCGTAGCCCTTGTGGATAAGCTCTCTTGCGATTGCGGTGGAAATATGCGTCTTGCCTGTGCCTGTGCTGCCGATAAGAAGCAGATTGTCCTTATTCTTTGCGAAGTTTTTTACGTAATTTTTCGCCATAGCAACGTTGGCGCGCATCTTTTCAAGCACCTTTTCGTCGTAAGCATACCACTTCAGGTCGAAGTTGTCGAAGGACTGGGTTTCAATAAGTCTACCCATAGCCGATGCGGCAATTCTTTCCTTAATTATAAGCTCCTTTAAGCAGGTGCAAACCTTGATTCCGTCAACATATCCGCTGTCGGAGCAGGTGGGGCAGGTGTATTTTATATCCGCGTAGTCGGCTGGATAGCCGAGAGCGACCGTCAGCTCGCGACGTCTTGCCTGAAGTGCCGCGTTGCGCTCCTTGATAGGCGCAATATCGCCACCACAGCATGCAGTCTTGAAAATAAGCATACCCGTCTTGGAAAGCTCTGCGTCAATCTGGCTGATTTCGTCAGACTCCGAGCGCAAAATCTCGTTTCTGCCCTCTGCCTCGGCTCTGGCAGCATTTCTGCGGCGGTCTATTTCGTTTTTCGCCTTGGTGTAAATATCGTTGTTAGGCATATTTTATACCTCGTTTCTTAATCCTCGCCATAACTGCGCTTCAGTGCATTGTCAAAGGCGGTGTTGATGTCAAATTCGCCGTATCTTGGGGGTGTGGGCGCGCTTTTCGCACGTCTTTTCGGCTCTTGGGTCTGCTCCTTTTGGGGCTTGTGGCTCTCGCTGTGGGCCTTGCACTCCGAAACAGTCTTACATCCCGCCTCGTGCCAGGAGGTAAGCACGCTGTCCATATATGGCAGAGTCCCTCTTCCACCTGAGGTGACAAGCACGGCAATGTCGTACGCTTCGCTGATAACTGCCACCGAGTAGTCGAACTCCTCTGACCACTTCCCGAAGTAGCTCTTCTCGCTGGGGGAGAGATTTCTGCCGTAAATGCCCAAAACGCGTCTGATTTCCCAATACGCGCCTGCGCCCTCTTCCTTGTTGTTAATGTAATTTTCAAGAGCCTCAACGCTGTCGCAGCCTGTCCTCGAAATATCAATCGCCTTGTTGCAAAGCGCTCTTACGGTGAGCCGTCCCTTGCCTGCAAGGTATGCCGCAAGAGTGATTATGTATTCGGGGGAAAGCGAATATTGAGTGTAAAGAGCGGTTACGCTCTTGATTTCCGCATTGGAAAGGCACGCCTGGCCCATGAGAATTGCACACTCGTCAAGCATGGATGCAAGATTGTCGTTGCGTATGCTCTCGGCAACCGTCACCGCGGATTCCTCGGCAATCTCGCCTGCGCGAAGTCGCTCCTCGAACTCCTCGAGGATAACGTTCTCGCCCTTCTCTCTCTTTGTGATAACGCCCGATTCCTCCCAAAAGGCAATAGCCGACTTGCATCTGGCAGGGGAAATCTCGCAAAGCGCCGCCAGCTCCTCGTATGAGCCGAAGTCACCCTCGCGCTCAATGAGCAAAAGCAGCACACGAAGCTCCTCGCGCGACGCCTCGGTGAATGCCGAGCGACCGCTAACTCGTAGCGGGCTTACACAGTAGGTGTAATCAGTCATTTTTAGCCTCCCCCGAGCTCTTAATCTCGTAGCAAAGCTTCATAAGAGAGTCGCCGAGGTGGATGTTTTCAACGATAACCGACTTGTCGGAAAGGTCGAGCTCCATATTTGCAAAATTCCATATGCCCTTGACACCGCCACGCACAAGCTTGTCGGCAATATCTGCCGCCGCTTCCTTGGGCACGGTGAGCACACCGATGTCAACTCCCTCGGTAAGACAAAACTCGGTGAGATTGTCCGAGTGAAGCACCTTGATGCCGTAAATCTCGCTGCCAACAAGCTCCTCACTGACGTCGAAGAGGGCGACACGGCTGACACCGCGTCTTTCGAACATTCTTGTTGCCGCAAGAGCGCGGCCAAGATTTCCTGCGCCTACGATAACCGCAGAATAACCCTCGGTTACACCGAGAAGCTCGCTGATTTTGCCGTAAAGATATTTAATATTGTAGCCGTAGCCCTGCTGACCAAAGCCGCCAAAGCAGTTAAGGTCCTGTCTTATCTGCGATGCCGTCACCTTCATAATTCTTGAAAGCTCCGCAGAGGAAATGCGCAGTCTGCCCTCGGCAAGCAGGTCGCCAAGGTATCTGTGGTATCTCGGCAAACGCTTGATAACCGCGTCGGATACCGCAGGCTTTTTTTCTTCGTTGAACTTGCGCTCAAAGGTTCCGGGAATCTTATCTATATGCTCCATTATTTATATCCTTTTTATAATACAACTTTTTATTGATATGTGCCATCCGGTCTTAAGTTTGAAGAGGGGTGTTTCGAATTCCGAATTTCGAATTCCGAATTTCGAATTTCGAATTAAACTATAGAGTCCATCGCGCTGGCATTCAGCGACGAATCAGCTCGATTGCCTGCCATATACTCATAATAACCCTGCGCCGCAATCATTGCGGCATTGTCACCACAGAGGTCAAGAGTGGGTATGTAGAGCTTTACGCCCCTTGACTTTGCCACCTCGGCAAGCCTTGCACGAAGGTGGGAGTTTGCCGCCACACCGCCTGCAACTGCAACGTCGCATCCAGGGTTGTCTTTGAGAGCCGCGTCAAGCTTCTTTGCCACCGCCTCAACAGCCTCGTAGGTGTATCTCGCAGCAAAGAGCGCCTTGTCAATCTCACGCTCCGCCTGCTCGAAGCGGTGCAGAAGATTTATAGCCGCCGTCTTAAGTCCCGAGAATGAGAAGTCAAGTGTGCCGTCAGAGAGTGCGGGAGAGGGCAGATAAAGCTCCTTGTCCTTGTAGCTCTCGCTCTTTTTGTATTTCTTATAAAAATCGGTCTCATCTCCCGTAGCCTTGATGAATCCCTCGCGTGCGAGCGCGTCAAAGCCTCGTCCCGCAGGGTAGGGAATGCCGATAAGTCTGCCTATTTTGTCAAAGGACTCGCCGATAGCATCGTCACGTGTCGTGCCGATAAGATGAACGTCGGTGTAGCCGTCAACTCGGTAAATTGCCGTATGTCCGCCCGATGCCGCAAAGGCGATAAAGGGTGGCTTTGGCGCTTCATTGCCAAGATAGCAGGACGCAATATGTCCTTTTATGTGGTCAACCGCCACAAGCGGAATGTTATTTGCCGTCGCCAGCGCCTTGGCAAAGTTAACTCCAACAAGCAAAGCGCCGATAAGACCGGGGTTTGCAGTCACCGCCACAAGCTCAATGTCCGAGAGGGCAACTCCCGCCCGGTCAAGCGCCTCGTAGGTAATGCGCGATATTGCCTCGGTGTGCGCCCTGCTTGCAATCTCGGGCACAACTCCGCCGTAAAGACGGTGAGTCTCAATCTGCGAGGCTATTATATTCGATTTTACATTAAAAGTCCCCTCGTCTGCGAAAACCACCGAAGCCGAGGTCTCGTCGCAGGAGCTTTCAAAAGCGAGAATTTTCATAAAATACTCCTAATATGTAAACAATTGTTATCCTTTTATCATTACAACCGCATCGTCGTCGGGGTTTTTGTAGTAATTTTTGCGCATACCTGCTTCCGTAAAGCCGTATGCCTCGTATAGCTTTCTTGCAGGTATGTTTTTTGAGCGTACCTCGAGAAACACCGTTTCAACTCCCGAGCCAAGCTCGGTTTTCAGTCCGTAGGAGAGCAGTCGGTAGCCGATGCCCCTCTGACGCTTGTCCTCACGCACTGCAATACGGTAAATCTCGGCCTCAGGCGGAATTTTTCTGCCGATTATGTATGCGATTGGCGCGCCATCCTCGAGGGCGGTAAAGCACATACCGTCCTCGGAACAGATATATGAGAAAATATCCTTTTTCGACCATGGGTCAGGGAAGTATGCTTCTTCCATTTCGGCAATTGCCGTTGCGTCGTCAGGTTTGGCTCGTCTGATTTCCATCTTTTCTCCTTTGCGGGAATGCCATATTTGGTAAAATCGAAAACCAAGGTTTTCTATCGCTGTTTATTGGACTCTCGACGTAGGTTCTCGTTGCGACTCATGTTTGCCGTGCGGTTGAAAATTAGAAGAAATTTTCAAGGTTTGATGTTTTCCCGTATTATATCTCCGCACTTGGCAATATATCGCAAGCGATATGCACCTTCGGGGGAAAACAACG
>JAZQWA010000051.1:0-5203 GCA_045632065.1 Eubacteriales bacterium
CTGACAGGAAGAACGCACCAGATACGCGCGCATATGGCGCATATCGGTCATCCATTGATTGGTGACGGCAAGTATGGCATTAACAAGGACGACAGGGCGCAGGGATATAAATATCAGGCGCTTTACTCATACAGGCTGAGATTTAACTTTAATTTGAGCGAGAAAACCGCCCTTGATTATCTGAACGGCAAGGAGTTTAAGATTCCAAAGGGCGATATTTACTTTACAAAGGATTATTTTTAAGAATATTAAAAAAGCACGCATTTTGCGTGCTTTTTTGTTTGATTTCTAATTTACCTATTCGTGATTAATCGCTTTTTGTGACTTATAGGTATCCTTTTGACTGCATCCGGCGCGACCGCCTCCTGCACAAGCGCAGGCGCATGCACAGGCGCAAGCGCATCCGCTATGGCCTGTATGACCGTGACCTGCTCCCGTGTGAGTGTGATTTTGCCCATTGTGTATTGCCTGGGCTCTTCTGTAATACTTATTAGGTCTGCCGTATATATACATAGGATGTCCGTAGCCGTATATAAATCCTCTGCCTCTATGATAAGAAACCACGGTATCGAAGCAGAAAACTTCAAATATAAATAGCACTATTATAAGTACGACAAATACCACTATAAAGCCGACTCTTTCGGAATGCAAATCGTTATGTACACCCCCGTCATAAAAAGGCTTATATTCAAGCGTGGGAGCGTCGAGTTCACTGTATGAAGCTCTCATCATACGGTATTCTCCTGCGTCCATCGAGCCACTCCATACCTGCCAGCCGTCCACGGAATAATCCGAGTTAGAAGATTTAATCGAGCCATCATTTTTCCAATAAAACGTATAGCTTGATATGGGAGTTGAATTAAACCAGCCCGGAACGAATTCATAGAAATACTCTCCGTCCCTCTCGCACAGCATGTTTTTTTGATTTATCGTAACGCTAAATTCGATAGTATCATTCTTGTAAAGCTTTTTACCAAAATGAAGGTCTACGTGGCATTCTCCCTCACTATCGTCATGGCATTCAACTCTTGTAATGTTGCTCGAATGGCTTAAAACCGTATAATCAGGATTTGCAATACCAAGGTATACAAATGTCAACGGCTCGTTCTCATCAAGAGGAGTCCAGGTAATCCTGTATTCAATATCCAATGAGCCGTCATCCTGTGGAGTAACGTAAATCTCGTATTTATCGATTATATCCTGTGGCTTTGGACGGTATAGGACTATTCCAAGAACACATAACACTTGAAGAATAATCAAAATCGCGAGAAGAATAACCTTACCCTTGGGAAACGTTCTGCGTCTTTTTATGGTTTTGTCGGAAAAATCGTATTTAACGTCATTCTTTTTATCCATTTTCCCCTCTCTTTCTAAAGGGACAGCAGATTGCTTCCTCTTCGCTCATATTACGAAGCTTTTTACATTTATCGTTATTCCAGATATCCTTAAAATCGGTATCAAAAATATTTCCCAATCCTCCGTCGGAGCAAAGCCAGCTCTGGCACGGAATAACCGTACCGTCGGGAGCTATCGCCATATTGGAAAGGCAGGCTCCGCACATGGGCACGTTCATATTAAGCGCCCCGAGTCTGTCCGTATCTATAAGGCCGGGAGAGGTAAAATCAATCTCTATATGATTTTCTATGCAATACTGCTTTGCCGACTTTAAAATCTCATAAAGCTCATCACAGCTTAAATCGTACTCTCCGTGTCTGTTCTCTGCCATTCCGGTACAGATAAGACCGCTTACGGTAACAAAACGAACGCCTAATGATAAAATAAATCTTAACGTCTCAAGGTAATCTGCGTTTTTCCTGCAAAGAGGCGTGTTGATGCTAACGTCAAGACCTGCCGCAACGGCATTTTTAATGCCTGAGACGGTCTTCTCATAGCAGGGCGCGCCTACGAGAGAGTTATGAGTCTGCTCATTGTGAGAATACAAAGTAATCTGCAGGCTATCAAGGCTCGCTTCGCAAAGAGATTTACATAACCGCTGGCTGAGAAGCACTCCGTTAGTATTAAGACGTGTAACGAACCATTTTGAATATTCAATAAGCTTGCATAAATCCTCTCGCTGTGTTGGCTCACCGCCTGTAAATGTCAGCATTGGAACACCTGCAGCCTTGAGTCTGTCTATGACTCTCATCCATTCCTCTGTGGACAACTCTTTAGCCCCTGAAAGTGATTCTCCAGCTGCATAGCAGAAGAGGCATTTTTGATTGCACTTCCATCGGCCCTCGCTATCCGTCATGGCGCTGACCATAAGGTCCATTCTGTGAGGAGCGTATATGTTATTTGCATACGAGCGAATAGACATTCTTTCAATATCTGCATCAGTTGCCTCACCTCTCGCAATGGCAAAGATGACGTCAAGCATATAAGAAAGGTCTTCTCTTATCTCATCCTTTGAGGTAAAGGGATACACCTTAGCGGTGCTTTTAACCGTTCTATCAATAATGACTTCATAATCTGTCTCGGTTATTTCCCTGCCTGAAAATACATTGGTTTCCTTCATGAAATTCGACAGAATTATCGCCCATGAATAGCCGAGAGGAAGAAGATAATAGCCGTTAAGTATTACTATGTAGCTTGAATTTTTAAGAAGCTTAAACTTTGGCGGAATTAAGTGGATGCGCACTACGCCAGGACCGTCGGGATTAAAGGTACAATGCTTAACTCCGCTTTTCAGCTCTTTATATTGTGCAATTTTGTTTAAAAGTCCCATATTTTTATGTACTTTCGTATTATTTTGTACCGGTTGAGCCGAAGCCGCCTTCGCCGCGGATTGTATATGTGAGCTCCTCGACCTCCTCAAACTCCGCTTTTAAGAACGGAACTATGGCAAGCTGGGCTATTCTCTCATAAGGCTCAACCTCTGCAACCTTTTCCGAATGATTATGAAGCGTAACCATAATCTCACCACGATAGTCGGCATCTATAACGCCAACCTTGTTTGCAGGAGCAAGTCCACGCTTTGCGCCCATGCTGGAACGAGCAAAAACAAGACCGCAGTAGCCCTCGGGAATTTCAACAGATATGCCCGTATGTACAAAAACCGTTTCATGTGGCTTTATCTCAATGGATTCTTCAAGCAAAGCGTAAAGGTCTGCGCCTGCGGAATACTCCGAGCCATAAGTTGGCTTTTTTGCATTTTCATTTAGTTTTTTAAATTTTATTATCATAAATTCTATCCTCCAAGCTACCCTTCCAAATGGTTAGTCTGCCGCTTCTTCTGGTTTCATTAATATCTATAACTCGCTGATTTGCCGAGCCGCGAAAACGAAGTCCGAGTCTCTTCTCTTCCTCAACGAATCTGCCGTCAACGAGAATGTCAACGTATGAAAGAAGCTCCTCTGTGCATTCGATGCATTTGTAATGCTCGCCCATTTTGCCTTTAAGCTCCTCGTAGAGATTGCCTGTGTAGAGCCATACTGTTTTATCGGGAAATCTGCTCTTAAATTCACGAAGAAAAGGCAGAAGATCTCTTTGATTTTCAGGCTCCATAGGCTCTCCGCCAAGGATTGTCAGACCTCTGACAGAGGAATTCGACATTGTGGCGAAAATTTCTTCCTCGACTTCCTTTGTAAAGGGCTGACCATAGGTAAAATCCCAGGTTTCAGGCTGGAAGCAGCCTTTACATCTATTACGGCATCCGCTGACGAAGAGGGTTGTTCTGATGCCCTCTCCGTTTGCGATGTCAAATTTCTTTATTGCTCCGTAATGCATTTTAATCCCCCATGCCTAGCTTTTCTTTGAGGAACGCGCCTGTGTGAGATTGTCTGCACTCTGCAATCTGCTCGGGTGTTCCCGAAGCAACGAGAGTACCGCCGCCGTCACCACCCTCGGGACCGAGGTCGATGATATAATCGGCAGTTTTGATAAGGTCGAGATTATGCTCAATTACAACAACGGTGTTGCCGTTGTCTGCAAGTCTTTGAAGTATTCCTATGAGCTTCGAAACGTCCTCTGTGTGAAGACCCGTTGTAGGCTCGTCGAGGATATATATTGTTTTTCCTGTGGAGCGCTTAGCAAGCTCTGTGGCAAGCTTTACTCTCTGTGCTTCACCGCCAGAAAGAGTAGTTGATGACTGACCGATTTTTATATATCCAAGTCCTACGTTAAAGAGGGTTTGCAGCTTTCTCTGGAGCGCGGGAAGTCCGTCAAAGAAGCTTATTCCCTCCTCTACCGACATTTCAAGAACGTCGTATATGCTTTTGCCCTTATATTTCACCTCAAGGGTGTCACGGTTGTATCTCTTTCCCTTGCAGACGTCGCACTTGACGTAAACGTCGGGAAGGAAGTTCATTTCAATGCACTTTACACCGTCACCCTCGCAGGCTTCACATCTTCCGCCCTTGACGTTAAAGGAAAATCTGCCGGGACCGTAGCCCTTTGCCTTAGCGTCTCTGGTGCTGGCATAGAGATTTCTGATGTCGGTAAAGAGACCTGTATAGGTCGCTGGGTTGGAGCGAGGCGTTCTTCCTATAGGGCTCTGGTCGATGTCGATTACCTTATCGAGATTTTCGAGTCCGGTTATTTTTTCGACCTTTCCGGGATAGGTGATAGCGCGGTTAAGCTCCTTTGCCAATGTTCTATATAAAATGGAGTTGATAAGCGAGGATTTTCCACTTCCCGACACACCTGTAACTGCGGTAATAGTGCCGAGAGGAATATCCACGTTGATGTTTTTAAGGTTGTTTTCCTGCGCACCGATGATATGGAGATACTCACCGTTGCCTGCTCTTCTGCTCTTGGGAACAGAAATAGTTTTTCTGCCCGATAAATAGTCGCCGGTTATGGATTTTTCACACCTTGCAACCTCATCGGGAGTTCCTGTTACAACAATTTCTCCACCGTGAATACCTGCACCGGGGCCTACGTCAACAATGAAATCAGCCTCGCGCATTGTATCCTCGTCATGCTCGACAACTATTACGCTGTTGCCGAGGTCACGGAGTCTTTTAAGAGTGTTTATGAGCTTTCCGTTATCACGCTGATGAAGTCCGATGCTGGGCTCATCAAGGATATAGAGCACTCCTGTGAGCGACGAGCCTATCTGTGTGGCAAGTCGGATGCGCTGTGCCTCACCGCCTGAAAGTGTACCTGCAGTTCTGGCAAGGTTGAGATAATCAAGACCTACGCTGACAAGGAAATTAAGTCTGGCTTTGATTTCCTTTAACACGTCCTTTGCAATCTTTGCCCT
>JAZQWA010000052.1:0-4699 GCA_045632065.1 Eubacteriales bacterium
GAGGAGTCGCCCGATGGATATCATAGCGTTGTTTTAAGCTCCAGGGAGCATACATTCCACTCATCCTTTGCCCACGAGCTTATTTCGCTTGCAGAAGATGATAAAAAAATCGTTGCAGTAACAGCTGCTATGGGAATTGGAACAGGGCTCTCTGTATTTGGCGAGAAATATCCCGAGAGATATTTTGACGTGGGAATTGCCGAGGAGCATGCGCTTACCTTTGCGGCAGGCCTTGCAGCTGGAGGGTATAAGCCCTTTGTTGGCATATATTCCACCTTTCTGCAAAGAGGTTACGATAATTTGGTTCATGATATCGCTTTGCAGAAGCTTCCCGTCAGGATAATAATTGACCGCGCAGGACTTGCGGGGGGCGATGGGGCGACACATCACGGAATTTTTGACGTGTCATTTATATCGCATATTCCTGATATGACTCTGCTTGCTCCTATAAGCTATAATTCGCTTCGCTCAATGATGAGGTTTGCATCTGATGTAAATTCGCCGATAGCTATTCGTTATCCAAATGCCGGGGAAAACGAAGAGTGTATAAATTCATTCCGAGCAGTAAGCGAGGATATTATATCCAGAGTTTCTATTAATTTCCCGCTTGATAATATACCTGAGTATATATACATCACCTATGGAAAAATATGTGAAAGGGTACTCGAGGCAACTAAACTGCTTCGCCAGAAGGGAATAGATGCCGGAATTGTTCTTGTTGAAACCATAAAGCCCTATGACAAGGTTGCGGGAATTGTTTCGGGTATCATATCATCAGCCAAGCGTGTTATTTACGTTGAAGAGGGCATAGAAAATGGTGGCGCAGGGCAAATTACCCGCGAGAAGCTCACGAAGCTTGGCGCGCTTAAAAACACGGAATACTCCATAATCGCAATTGACGATAATTTCGCATCGCCTACCGAAATTTGCGATATTTATGACTATGTCGGATTGTCATCCGAGAAAATCGCAGAGGGAATGTTAAAGTAAAAAAAAGAGAAGGGAGATAAAATGATTTATAAAATTGATAATACAGACGTAAAACAGAATATCTCCCTGGTAAAAAAGAGCCTTGAGGGACAGGTGAAATACGTTCATGTTATCACCTTTGGCTGTCAGCAGAACGAGAGGGATAGCGAAACGATAATCGGACTGGCAAAGGAGATGGGATACACTCCTACAGACGACTGCGAGATTGCCGATTTGATAGTAATAAACACCTGCGCTATAAGACAGCATGCCGAGGAAAAGGCGTTGTCTATGCTCGGTAGATTCAAGGCTCTTAAAAAGAAGAATCCCGAGCTTATTATAGGCGTGGTAGGCTGTATGGCTGCGGAGCCTCACAGAGCAAAAATGCTTAAAGAGGATTTTCACTACGTCAGCTTCACGCTCGAGCCTAATATGCTTCACAAAATTCCCGAGCTTGTGGCAAGAAAAATCGTGGACGGCAAGCGAAGCTTTATATTTGATAATGACAGAGGAGATATATACGAAAATCTGCCGTCTGTCAGAAGAAATAATCATCGCGCATGGGTATCGATAATGTATGGGTGCAATAATTTCTGCTCATACTGCATAGTGCCGTATGTAAGAGGCAGGGAAAGAAGCAGAGCAGCCGAGGATATAATATCTGAGTGTCGGGAGCTTGTTTTAGGTGGCGTTAAGGAAATAACTCTGCTTGGACAGAACGTTAATTCCTATAAATCGGATATAAGCTTTCCCGAGCTTCTCTCACGTATAGCCGAAACCCCTGGTGACTTTATAATAAGATTTATGACAAGTCACCCAAAGGATACCACGGACGCGCTTATAGATGTTATATCGAAATACACACCGAAGATTGCGCCGTATTTTCATCTTCCTCTGCAATCGGGAAGCAACTCGGTGCTGAAAAAGATGAACAGAACATATACAAGAGAGAAATATCTTGATATAGTCACAAAGCTTCGCTCGGCTATGCCGGATATTTCGCTTTCAAGCGATATAATCGTAGGATTCCCGTCGGAGAGCGATGCCGATTTTGAGGATACTATGGATATTCTTAAGACAGTCCGATTCGATATGGTATACGCCTTTCTTTACTCCGAGCGAGAGGGAACGCGCGCGGCCGGCTTTGAGGATAAGGTTCCTCGTGACGTCATGGATAAACGTATGGCAGAGCTTCTGTCTATACAGAACGATATATCTCTGGAAAAGAACCTTCCGTACGAGAATACGGTACAAAGAGTTCTCGTAGACTCTTTTGAGAGTCGAGAGGGAGGTACTGTTTATTCGGGAAGAACACTTTCCAATAAGCTTGTAAACTTCAGAGGGGAGAATATAACCCTTGGTGATTTTGTAAACGTTAAAATTGAAAAGGCCTGCCCATTCCATCTTCTTGGATGCGCAGTAGAATAGAAAAGAGGAAAATAAAATGACAAAAATAATTGAACTTGCACACCTTCTTGGCGAGGAAATCGCGAAGAGCGAGGAGATAAAGAATCTTGAAGAAACCAAAGCAGCATTTAACTCCGACAGAGAGCTTCAGGCAAAGATGAGTGAATATGAGACCGAAAGACTTCTTCTCGGTCAGGAGTTCTCCAAGAATCCCGATGAGGCTGACCAGAAGGCTATTGCTGATCTCAGAGCAAGAATCGAAGAACTTTCCGCTGAAATCGGCGCAAGTGAGAAATATATGAACTTTGCAAAGGCTCAGCAGGCGATGAATGCGCTTATGGCTGAGGTTAACGCTGAAATCAAATTCTGTATAACAGGTGAGCGTCCCTCTGATTGTACTCACGATTGCTCTACCTGCAAGGGTTGCCACTAAAATTCAGACTGCGAGGTGTTTTGCCGTATGGCAGAAGCTATTATCATAAACAAACGGGCGGAGGTAACATTCCTTACGCCCATGATGAAGCAATATATGGAGGTCAAGGAGCAGTACGCCGATTACATTCTTTTGTACCGTCTCGGCGACTTCTACGAGTGCTTCTTTGACGATGCAGTAATTGCATCACAGGAGCTTGAGCTTACCCTTACCAGCAGAGATTGCGGTGATGGCAAGAGAGCCGCGATGTGCGGCGTGCCTTTCCATAAGGCAGACGTCTACGTTGGACGTCTTGTAGAAAAGGGAATAAAGGTTGCTATATGTGAGCAGGTCAGCGACCCCAAGGAGTCGCAAGGCCTTGTTAAGCGTGAGGTTACGAGAGTCGTAACACCGGGTACGGTTACCGATGCGGCGCTTCTTGCCGAGGGAAAGAATAATTTCCTTATGGCAATATGCTTCTCGGGCGAGGCCCTTGGCGTTGCAACTGCTGATATTTCTACCGGTGAGGTTTCATCAACTTATCTTTCTGGTAATGACATAATTTCGCAGCTCAGGAACGAAATAGGTGCATATCAGCCTGCAGAAATTATATTGAATTGCCCCGCTGAAAGTCTTTTTGATATTGCCAAGTTTGCACATGATAGATTCAGCACAATGGTTACGGATAATCAGAGCCGCCTGTTTTCTTATGACAGAGCGAGAGAGTGTACTCTGAGCAGCTTTGGCGAGGATGCAGAGAAGCTTACCGAGACCGAAACCCTTATGGCGACAGGCGCGCTTCTTAACTATATTGCGGAAACTCAGAAGACTGACGTTACGTTTACCAAGGGCGTAAACGTTTATTCAAGAGGTCAGTATCTTGAAATTGACTTAAACACTATCAGAAACCTTGAGCTTGTAGAGTCTATGCGCACCAAGGAAAAGCGCGGCTCGCTCCTTTGGGTGCTCGACAGAACTAAAACCGCAATGGGCGCAAGACTTATGCGCTCCTGGGTTATCAGACCTCTTGTTGACCCTGCGAAGATCTATCAGCGACAGAGCGCTGTATCTGCATTGTATTCAAACGTCAGGGTGAGGGATACGCTCGGTGAGCTTCTCTCGGGGATGCTTGACATTGAGCGTCTTACCGCAAAAGCCGTTTACGGTACTGCTAATGCAAGAGATTTGAAGGCGATAGCCCAGAGCATAAAGGATCTGCCCGAAATTAAAGCCCTGATTTCTTCACTTGCTTCGGATACCTTCAAGAGAATTACTGCTGAGTTTGACACTCTTGACGATATATACGAGCTTCTTGATAGCGCAATTATTGAAAATCCCCCGCTGACTATCCGCGAGGGCGGAATGATTAAGGAGGGCTTCAATGCCGACGTTGACTATTACCGTTCTATAAAAAACGGTGGCACTGACATTATGGCATCTATTGAGCAGAGAGAAAAGGAAGCCACAGGCATCAAAACCCTGAAGGTTGCATATAACAGAGTATTTGGATACTATATCGAGGTTTCAAAGTCCTTTATAGACCAGGTGCCCGACAGATTTGTCAGAAAGCAGACTCTTGCTAACTGCGAGAGATACATTACACAAGAACTCAAGGAGATGGAAAGCACTATTTTCTCCGCTGACGAGAAGCTTGTGAGTCTTGAATACGATATTTTTGATAGCCTTCGCAGCTTCGTGCAGGAAAACAGAGAGCGAATCAGAAAAGCGGCGTCCATTGTTGCCGAGATTGACTCATATCGCTCGCTTGCCGAGGTTGCGGCAAAGAATAATTACGTTTGTCCTGAGGTTGACCTTTCTACCGACATAATTATCAAGGACGGACGTCACCCTGTTGTTGAAAAGTTCGTTCGTGACAGCTACTTCGTACCCAACGATACAACCCTTGATACC
>JAZQWA010000053.1:0-4803 GCA_045632065.1 Eubacteriales bacterium
TACTTTTTTCCTGCTAAAATCGTAAACGAGCGATAAAGCGCCTCGAAAAGTATTACCTTCATCAGCTGATGAGGGAAGGTGAGGGCAGAAAAGGACAGTCTTACGTCGCACTCACGCTTTACTCGCTCCGAAAGACCGTGGGATGAGCCGATTATCAAGGCGATTTTTCCGCTCTCGTCAGCCATCTTGCCAATCAGCCTTGCAAGAGAGGGAGAATCGTATTGCTTTCCCTCGACGCATAGCGCAATTTTGCCCGCGCCCTTGGGAATTGCCGCAATAATCTTGTCCGCCTCTGATTCCAGCGCCCTTTGTATTTCGGTGGGGTTGTCCTCGTCTTGAATTTTCTCTTCCTTTAATTCTATTTCATCGACTCTTGCATATTGCGAGAGCCTTTTTTTATATTCTGCTACTGCATCCTTGAGGTATCCCTCTTTAAGAGTGCCAACGGTTATAATCGTCAAATTTGCCATTATCTCATCCTCGAAAGTCGCTTAAGTCCGTCTGAAAGTCCCGAAATAAAGAGGTCTATATCCTCTTTCGTATTCCTGTGCGACAGACTGATTCGTATAGACGTGTCTGCCTCAGCATCGCTCCTGCCGTAAGCCGTAAGAGCCGACGATGTATGCGTACCGTTAGACGAGCAAGCCGAGCCGCTTGAAACGTAAATGCCGAGCGAGGACAGATAGTGAAGCATAGTCTCGCTCTTGATTTTGGGCAGAGTAATGTTCACAATATGAGGCGCATGATTTTTCGGCAGAGTAGGGGAAATTTCAGGTAATTCCCCAAGTTTTTCAACAAAATACTTTCTCAAATCGCTAACGTGAGCATATCTTTCGGGCAATTTTGCCTTGCCAAGCCTTACGGCCTCGCCGAATGCCGCAATTCCGGGCACGTTTTCAGTTCCTGAGCGCATACCGCCCTCTTGACCGCCGCCTAAAATAACAGGGGAGAGCCCCTTGGATTTAATAACCGAATTGTCAACCACAAGCGCGCCAACGCCTTTGGGCCCCTCAATCTTGTGCGAGGAAATAGTAATCATATCTGCTCCGACAGACGCCTTGGTAAAGGGAAGCTTTAAATATCCCTGAGTTGCATCAATATGTAAAACCGCCTCGGGGGATTTTGCCTTCATCATTCTCGAAACTGATGCCGCATCGTAAAGCGCCCCCGTCTCGTTGTTGACGAGCATCATCGAAACGAGTATAACCTCACGTGTCAGCTCTTTTTCGAGGGCTTCCATGTCAATTTCACCGTTTTTAGTGGGGATTCTTGCTATTTTAAAGCCGAATTTTTCAAGCAAATCCAAAGGCGCATCAACCGATGCATGCTCACCCATTGTAGTAATAATCTTTGCGCCGTTTTTATATCTTTCCTTGGCAAAGGCACGTCCTAAAATGGCAAGATTGTTAGCCTCGGTGCCCGATGCGGTGAAAATAACCGACGAATCCTTCGCACCAAGCGACAGGCATATCTGCTCTCTTGCAGAGTTAATCTCCTTTTCAGCCTCAAAGCCCATGGAATGAAGTGAGGATGGATTTCCGTATATGTTCCTTGATACAAAATTATATTTTTCCAGCGCCTCATCACAAATCTTCGTGGTTGCGCTGTTGTCAAGATAAATCTGTTTCACTTAAAATACTACCTTTTCAAGTATTGTCTTAATTTCATCAAAGTGCTGCTCGTATTCGCTATCAAGCGCGGTGTAGGTGAAAACAAAGCCGTTGTGACTGTCAACACCCATCATCTGATAAACGTGATAAACCTGTCCGTTAAAGGTGTATTTGTACTCGTAAGCCACAATATTCTGACCGAGGTTGCCGAATTTAAGCTCGCTATTTGTAACAGGAGTGCATCCAAAGTCGGCAAAGGCTGGGTTTTCAGCATTAAACTGCATAGCAAACGTAAGGCTCACGTCCTGGAAATCGGTTGTAAACGAGCCAAGCTTGGTCTTTCTCGCCTTCAAATAATCAAGTATGCCGACGTTTACGTCGGTAGCCCTGGTCAGAGAAATGTTTGCGACCTCAGAGATTTTTGCCTTCACAAAACCGCTGGAAAAAACAACGTCATAGCCATCAGGCAGGTAGAGCGAGAATTTCGCAACGGTAACGTCGGATACAAGATTGTAGCCGTCGCTGTCTTTCTCGTAATTGGGCTTGCTCTCGTCGTCACTACGCTCTGTAAAGGTGAAATTATCCACAGAGAGATTAACCTTTTCAAGATACCTGCGGTAAAGCGAGCCTTCATTGTTTACGTCGCCAAATGAGGTGTATGTGAAGATGTAAAATCTGTTATCGTGTGTCAGGAGAATTTGCATACAAGCAACGTCAAGCTCGTCATATTTGTATGTGTAAACGTACTTGTAAGCCTGTCCGTTTGCATTACCGAAAAGGCACACCTCGTCACGAAGAACAATAGTCATCGTGTTGGCAATTGCCTTTGGAAATTCGCCAAGTGCGTCTGCGAAATATTCGGGAATTGTACCGACAGGCATATCTGCCTCGGTGAATGAAATGGAAGGTCTCTCTTTTGAGGTTGCAAACACCTTTGCCGCGGCCACGTCATCTGTGTTCGCAACAGTCCAACCCTCCGGACCATAGAAAATATAGCCGTCAGCCTCAGATTTTTTTATAACCTGCAACCCCTCAGGAGCTTCGTCTTTTTTGTTGTTACAAGAACAAAAAACAAAAAGTCCGAGAAACATTATTAAGGCAAAAATGGTTAACTTCTTCATCATTTTGTAAACTCCTATTTGCATTTTAACACAATTTCCTTGAAAAAACTACCGCGCTGGCGGTAATCCTTGAATTTATCATAGCTTGCAGAAGCAGGGGAGAGAAGCAGCGTTCCAACCGCCTTGGCATACTCTATGCCAAGCATTACTGCCACCTCAAAATCGTCCTGAATTTCCGCTTTTGTAAAATCCTTTATTGCCGAATATATCTTATTTGCATTATCTCCCGTTATAATCGCATGCTTCACATACCGCTCGAATGTTGGAACAAGCTCACCGTAATCGAGCCCTTTGTCGCTGCCACCGAGAATAATGACAACCTCTTTTTCAAGAGCATCCAGCGTTTGCGCTGTTCTCATAGGGCTTGTATCAATCGACGAGTCGTAAAAATCAATGCCATCACGGGATAAAAACAGCTCGCACCTATGCTCAAGTCCCGAAAATTCAGATGCAACCGCAGAGATTACACCATTGTCGCAAAGTCCGTGAGTCAGCCCAATAGCGCACATCAGATTTTTCAGGTTATACGGCTCATTTCGCTTACTTTTGCATATTTCAACAAGTCTATCGCCATTTTTACATATAAATCCATTCTCTGACGTGATAAATATTTCCGCATCGTGCGTTTTCAATAGCTCCTTATAGCTCTTTTCCGTGCTGAAAATGGCGTATGCCTGTTTAAAATCATCAGAAAGCACGGATTTTTCCGCGTTTTTCAGAATTGCCATCTTTGCATCTCTGTACTCCTCGAATGAGGAATGCCAATTAAGATGATTCGGCGTAATATTTGTTATGCAGGCGCAATTCAGCGGTGGGGAAAGGTACTGAAGCATAAAGCTTGAAAGCTCGCATACGTAAAAGTCGCTTTTATCACGAAGCGATTTAACCATCGGCTCTCCGATATTTCCGACAAGTGAGCATTTATGCCCCGATTTTTCTAAAATCAGATGGGTTAGCATCGACGTGGTGCTTTTTCCGTCAGAGCCTGTAATACCTATGGCGCGGCCCTGGAGATTTTCAAAGAATATCTCTGCGTCGGAGGTGAATTTCACACCTCTGTCCCTCGCCTTTTGAAACTCCGAGCATTCCCGCCTTACCGATGGCGAAAAAATAAGTATATCCTCGGATATGTTCTCTCTTGCATCATTGCCTTCAATAATTTTCACATCATTAAGATTCGAGGGAATATCGCCTCTGTTAATTTTCTCGTCAGAGCGTATTAAGACTTGGCAATCTTCCAGTGGCAAGCAATTCATAAGCGCAATATTTGATTTTCCCAGTCCGAAAAATCCTACGGTACACCCCGGATAAAAGCAAGAATTAAACATAAGCCTTACTCCTTATTATAATGGAAAAATGGCTGGCAGTCAAGTAAAAAGCATTATTATTTACAAAAATAAAACAAAACCGCCGTTTCCATTGTATGAAAACAGCGGTTATTTGTTTAAAAAATGACCGAGCTTGTAAGCCGGGTTCTGTACGCTTGCGCGTAGCCGTCATCTATCTTCACTGCGAATTGCTCCGCAGTTCAAGCAAAAAGCTCTGCCACCATGAATATCGGGGCGGGCAGCCCCTCGGCAAGCCGAAATTCAAGGTGTTGCATCAGATAGGGTTTACAGCAAACCTATGTTACCATAGGAGTGGGTGAGCTCTTTCCCCGCCTTTCCATCCTTACCACGACTGCTTCAGATAGCGCAGAACACAATCTCATGATTGTTAGGTTCGAATTTCAGCCTTGACGTAGGTAACTACGCCTTGCGGCATGCAATTCAAACCTTCTGCACCACCTGAAACAGCCGTGGTGCCGGATTGTTTTTCTGCATTATTTGAAACAGCCGTGGCGGTTTATTTCTGTTGCACTTTCCCGGGAGTCGCCTCCGGCGGACGTTATCCGTTATCCTGCCCTGTGATGCCCGGACTTTCCTCGCCATAATAGCTTTCGCCAACATATAGCGCGACAGCCCCGCTCGGTCGTGAGTATTATACTAAATTACTTTTGATTTGTCAAGAGCTTCTTGATTTTGAGCAGGTGAAATAAATCACCTGGCTGTCATTTGCGAATTTTTTGAGCA
>JAZQWA010000054.1:0-15103 GCA_045632065.1 Eubacteriales bacterium
ATTTCTATATCAAGACCGTAAATCTTGCCGTCGTCACCGATGTACTCGAAGGGCTCGAAGGGACAGTTGGTAACAACTACGAGGTTGCTGTCGGTATTGGTAACGTTGGTGGTGGTTACGTCATAGCCAACCTTTGTACCCTGACCGTTGAAGTACTTTGCAACAAGAGCGTCAAACGTGCCGTTAGACTTAATGTCTGCAAGGAAAGCGTTGAAGTCTGAAACAAGGGCGGTGTTACCCTTCTTTGCAACAAAGGCATATTCCTCGTCGGTGAGCTTAACGTCAATAACCTTTACCACTGCGGAATTTTTATCTCCGTCATCCTTGTTACAGGATGCAAGTCCGAATGTCGCAAGAAGCATCATACAAAGCGCAAGTGTCATAGAAATAATTTTTTTCATTTTATTTTTCTCTTTCTTGTCGGGTGACTTACCCATGTTTTTGTTTTACGAGGCTATTATACACCCGCTTTTTGCATTTGTCAATAGGTTTTTTGAATTTTTATTCGTATTTTTTCACTTTTTTGCGTTTTTTATTGCATTTTATTCTAATTCTAATTGAATATTATGCATATTTATACATTTTCAAGGCATATTGATTTTTTTATTGATTTATGGTAGAATACTAATGTTCGAAAAAATGAAAGGAGAGCCCATATGATTGCATTATCTGCTTCGGATATAAATTTATCCTTTGGCACCGACGTAATTCTTGAAAATATAAGCTTTGCCATCAACGACGGCGACAGACTCGGCATTATTGGCGTTAACGGAGCGGGCAAAACCTCTCTTTTCAAAATCATAACGGGTGAATACGCACCCGACTCGGGCGCGGTATATATTCAAAAGGGACACAGCGTTGGTATTCTCGAGCAGAACCCCGACCTCTCATCCCTGCCGGGTGAGATTACCTGCATTGAATATATGTATACTGCGTACCCTACCCTGCTTTCTCTTGAAAAAGAGATTGCAAAAACCGAAATTCTTTTGTCGGGCGCTGCGGAGCGTGGGGATGGTGAGGAAATTATCTCGCTGACCTCAAGACTTAACGAGCAGAACAACCGTTTCGCCTCTCTTGGTGGACTTGAGTTCCGTTCAAGATGCCGTGGTATGCTTTTGCGGCTTGGCTTCGATGACGAGCTGATAGAAAGAAAAATCAGTACTCTTTCGGGCGGTCAGTACACGAGGCTTTCGCTTGCAAGACTTCTTGCCACCGAGCCTGACATTCTTATGCTTGACGAGCCCACCAACCATTTGGACATTGATGCGCTCAACTGGCTGGAGAATTTCCTTGCAGGATATAAAAAGACGGTTATAATTATCTCCCACGACAGATATTTCCTTGACAGAACCACGAACAAAACTCTCTGGTTAAGATACGGCAAGGCAAGGCTGTATAACGGAAGCTATTCGAAATGCAAGGAGCAAAGCGATGCTGAGGCTGCCGCTCTTGAAAAGAGATACAAGGAGCAACAGAAGGTTATCGAGAGAATAAAGGCTAATATTGAGTTCCAGCGCAGATGCAACAGAGAGCATAATTTCGTTACCATACGCTCAAAGGAAAAGCAGCTTGCAAGAATGGAAAAGATTGAGCTTGCGCCAAAGGATGAAAAGAACATCAGACTGTCATTTGCCACCGAGGAGGAATCGGCAGGCGACGTGCTTGAGGCGAAAAATCTGTCATTTTCTTACGGCGAAAAGAGCCTTATCAAAAATCTTTCCTTCCTTATTAGAAAATACGAGCGCGTATTATTTTTAGGAGCAAACGGCACGGGTAAATCCACTCTTATGAAGCTGATTAACTCAATGCTTGTGCCTGACGAAGGCAAAATTGTTCTCGGATACAACATAAAAATCGGATATTACGACCAGGAAAACAGAGGTCTTACCGACTCTAACACCGTTTTCGGTGAGCTTCGGGCAGCTTATCCCGATAAGACCGATTTAGAGCTCCGCTCCACCCTGGCGCTATTCCTTTTCGATGCTGACGATATTCAGCGAGAGGTTTCCACCCTTTCGGGCGGTGAGCGAGCAAGACTGACTCTTGCGAAGCTTATTTTGAAAAAAGTAAATCTTCTCGTAATGGACGAGCCCACAAACCATCTGGACATTGGCTCATGCGATGCGCTGGAAAATGCGCTTATGGCATTTGAGGGCACAATCGTTGCGGTTTCCCACGACAGATATTTTATCAACCGTATTGCCACGAGAATAATCGAGCTTGCGCCCGAAAGGGAGAACGGTATGATTGACTACCGTCTTGAAAGTTATGACGAGGCATTTGGCGAATATATACGCATAAAAGAGCTTCGCGCGCAGACACTAAATGATGAAAAATCAATCGCCGCACCTGTGTCCACCGATTCAAAGGCAGAATACGAGGAGCGCAAACGTGAGAAGGCGGAGCGCAGAAGCGAGGAGCGCAAAAAAGAGAGGGCTGAGAAGCGAATTGCAGAGCTTGAATCCGAAATTTCTTTGCTCGACGAGGAGCTGTTCGGTGAGGCGGCAACGAATTACGTCCGCGCGGCTGAAATTGATGCCAGGAAGGCAGAGATTGAAGAAGAGCTTCTCGAACTATATGAAATAATAATGTAAAAAAGGAGGTAGCCGGTGTGAAGGTATATAAATATGGAAGCGACGTTATATCAAATCCGGGTGGGTGCGTTATAACTCTCGGTTTTTTTGACGGAGTTCATATTGCGCACAGAGATTTAATAGAAACCGCACGTCTGGCTGCCAAAAAAAAAGGTATTCCCTGCGGAATTTTCACTTTTAAATCAGAATCGGGAATAAAATCAAATACTAAAAGAATATACAACACCGAGCAGAAGCTATCGATATTTGAGGAAATCGGCGTTGATTTTACCGTAATTGCCGAATTTGACTCGATTTCCCACCTTAGCGCAGAGGAATTTGTAAAAAAGGTTCTTATAGACGGGCTTAACTGCAAAATTGCGGTGGCAGGCTTCAATTTCCGTTACGGAAAGGGGGCTCTTGGCACAGCAGAAACGCTGAAAAGGGATATGCAAGATGCAGGCTGCGGTTGCATTATTAGAAATGAAATGACGCTTGACGGAAAGACGGTCAGCGCAACGCTTATAAGAAATCTGCTCTCCGAGGGCAATATTGAAAAAGCCAACAGACTCTTGGGCAGGCCCTACACGCTCTCGGGTGTGGTCACTCACGGAAACGGAATGGGAAAGCAGTTGGGATTTCCCACGGTAAACACCGAATTTTCTGACGACAATATTCCACTTATGCGAGGAGTTTACCGCAGCGTAATTAAAATCGACGGAGAGCTATACCCCGCCCTGACAAACGTTGGCACATGCCCCACCTTCCCCGAGAGGAAGCTTCATGCCGAAACCTATATTTTCGACTTTGAAGGTGACCTTTACAGCAAGAAAGCTACTCTGTTTATTCTTGAATTTATGAGAGAAGAAAGACGCTTTGAGTCGGCAGGAGAGCTTAAAATGCAAATAATTATTGACAAAAACAATGCTATTAACAGATTTGGAGATACACCATGGCAGGAACTTGGACTAAAATAACAGTAAGTGGAAATACAAAAAATCTCGATGATATCGTAGCCGTAATGAGCATGCTCGACAACGGACTTATGATTGAGGATTACAGTGATTTCTCGCTCAACGGCATGTATGGCGAGCTTGTAGACGAATCGATTTTAAACGCTGACAAGGAAACCGTCAGAGTTTCTCTCTTTGTTCCCGAGGAGAGAAATCCTCTTGAATACAAGGAATTCCTTGAAACAAGACTTCCCGCCCTCTCAATTGAGGCTGAAATTTCACTTGAGGGAATGAACGAGGACGATTGGGCGGAAAGCTGGAAGCAGTATTACAAGCCTGTTCCTCTTGGAAAGGTTACTATTGTTCCCGCATGGGAAAAATACGAGGCAAAGGCCGACGAAATAGTGGTGAGAATGGACCCCGGCATGGCATTCGGCACAGGCACGCACGAAACCACAAGGCTTGTTATCCGTCTTATGCAGGACGAGCTCAAGGGTGGCGAGAGACTTCTTGACGTAGGCACGGGAAGCGGAATTCTTTCAATTTGCGCTTCGAAAATGGGCGCTGCGACCTGTAATGCGTACGATATTGACCCTGTTGCCGTTAAGGTAGCGCGCGACAACGCGCTTGCAGACGGATGCACCAACATAACTCTCGGCGTTTCTGATTTACTTAAGGGCGTTGACCTCTCGGGCGGAAAGTACGATTTCTGCGTTGCAAACATAGTTGCCGATATTATTATAAGAATGTTACCCGACGTTAAGGATTATCTCAAGGAGGGCTCTCCCCTTATTCTTTCGGGCATTATCGGCGAGCGCGCCGAGGAAGTAAAAAATGCGGTAGTCGAAAACGGCTTTACCATTGAAAAGGAAATCTTTGAAAACGACTGGGTAGGACTTCTGGTAAGGGTATAATTATGGCAAGATTTTTCGTTAACAAGGAAAATATAATCGACGGCAAAATTTCAATTTTGGGTGACGATGCGCATCATATTGCCCGCTCGCTTCGTATGGCGGAGGGAGACGAGGCGATAGTATGCGACGGCGAGGGCAAGGAATATCGCTGTATGCTTTCAAAAATCAGAGATGACGAGTGCATCTGTGATATAATCGAGGGAATAGCAAGCGGTGTTGAGTCGCCTGTAAGCATTACGCTCTGTATGGCATATCCCAAGGGCGACAAGCTTGAGACGGTTATTCAAAAGGCGGTTGAGCTTGGCGCGGCAAAGATTATTCCCTTTGAATCGTCGAGATGCATAAAAAGGCCCAAGGCCGAAAAGGCGGATAAGCAAACCCAACGTCTTGCGAGAATTGCCGAAGAAGCGGCAAAGCAATGCGGCAGAGCTAAAATCCCCGAGGTTACAAGGCCTGTTGGCTTCGGACAGATGCTTGATATGGCAAAGGAAAGCGAGCTTGTGCTTCTTTGCTACGAAAACGAGGATGAAAAAAGCTTGAAGTCGGCGCTCTCAAGGGCTGACGCTCCAAAGAGTATTGCCGTTATAGTAGGCTCTGAGGGTGGATTTTCTACCGAGGAGGCAAACGAGGCAATTTCTGCAGGTGCTCTTTCTGTTTCTCTCGGCAAACGAATTCTCAGATGCGAAACAGCTCCTGCTTTCGTTTTGTCTGCTATTTCCTACGAGCTTGAGATTTAAGCCGTCGGGATAGTTAATAGTACCAAAGTTTTTTTACATTTTTTGTGAATTTTTTCAGTTTTTTTAAAAAAACTATTGAAAATTTCTTAAAAATGAGTTAGAATATAGTACAGTATATACAAAAGTCAGGACAAGTCGGCTGTTTATACGCCGTTTTGCCTGCTTTTTGCTTATTAAAAACGGCAGTTTAACTTTTTCCAAGAAAGGACTTCTAACAAATGTCTAACCGCTTATTCCAAACTCTACTCCACCAAATGAAGGACGTTGTCGGACGCACAATCGGCGTTATCGATGAAAACGGTATCGTGATTGCCTGCAGCGAGCTTTCTAAAATTGGCGAATCCAAGCAAAGAATAAGAGAGGAGCTCTCTTACACAGCCGATGCGGTGGTTTATGAGGGCTACACTTACAGATTTATCAATGCTTCGGAAAAGAACGACTGCATTTGCTTCGTTGAGGGCGATGATTCTCACGCAGGCAATATGGCTCAGCTTCTTGCCATTTTCCTCGGCAATATGAAGAGCCTCTATGATGAAAAATACGACAAGGGCTCGTTCATCAAGAGTATTATTCTTGATAACATATTACCCAGCGATATTTACATAAAATCAAATGAGCTTCACTTCTCCAACGACGAGCGCAGAGTCGTTATCGTTGTTAAGTTCCAGAGCCCCTGCGCTACTCCTCCCTACGAGATTGTTCAGGAGATTACAGGACAGAGCGAGAAGGACTACGTTATTAACATCAGCGAGCAGGACGTTGTTGTTGTTAAAGAAATCAGCCGTGATGCCGATACCTGTGAAATCAGCGATTTCGCTTCGGCGATGATTGCTGAAATCCAGCAGAAGCACGACGTAAAGGTTCTCATCGGTATTTCATCGGTTGTTGACAATCTCAAGGACCTTGCGAGAGCATACAAGGAAGCGAGAATTGCTTTCGAGGTTGGTAAGGTGTTTGACGTTGAGAAGCCTGTTATTTCATACGAAAATCTTGGTATCGGAAGACTTATTTATCAGCTTCCCACTACTCTTTGCGAAATTTTCCTTTCCGAAGTATTCAAGAAAGGCTCGCTTGAATCTCTCGACCGCGAGACTCTCATGACAGTACAGAGCTTCTTCGAGAACAATCTTAACGTTTCCGAGACGTCGAGAAAGCTCTTTGTTCACCGTAACACCCTGGTTTACCGTCTTGAGAAAATCAGAAAGCTCTCAGGCCTTGACCTTCGTGAATTTGACCATGCAGTAACCTTTAAGGTTGCGCTTATGGTTAAGAAGTATCTTTCAAACAAGCCTACCAAATATTGATATTACGCGTTAATATATCTTCCGAGGAATTTTTGTTAAATAAATGCAAAAAATAATACATAACGTGTGGGGTTGCCTTGCCAAGAGCAGACAACCCCGACGTATGTAAATCAAACCGACGAGGTCTATAAATGCACTCTTTTTGTAAAAAAACGGTATGCAAGCTTCTTGCGCTTGTTATAACGGCTAACGTTTTGTTATTTTCCTTTACATCCTGCAAGTGGTTTGTCTACGTTGCGGATTCCAAGGGGGAAATAACCGAAAATATTGAAAAATCCTCATCAAAACGGCTTAACGACCACGTTGCAGATTATCTGCGCGATTGGGGACTCCCTTTATATGACTCTTTAAAATTCAGATACGTAGAAAACTACTATCAGAGATATTACAACTATGAGGGCGGTATGCCCGACACCCACGCTCATGCCAAAGCAACGGCTGAGCTGTTTTTAAGAAATTATTTTGACAAAATAGACCGAGACGATAAGTCGGCGGTAACCCACGCTCTGCTTGACTGCTACGTTGATGCTCTGGGCGACCCTTATTCAGTTTACCGAGCGCCCGAGGCGGCGGATGACTACACCACCGATATGAGCGGTAAGTTTGGCGGAATCGGAGTTGTAGTCGAATACGACTATAACAACAATACCATTATGGTTAACACCGTATATATCGACTCACCTGCCGAAAAGGCGGGCATGCAGGCTGGCGATTATCTTCATGCGGTTGACGGAAAAACAATCTCAGAGCTTGGGATTACCAATGCTGTAAACCATATCAGAGGTGAAATCGGCAGTTACGTTAATCTTACCCTTATCCGAGATGGCAGCTTTGTTGATGTGACTGTGCAAAGAGCCGAGATCGAGGAAATCAACGTAGACTACAAGCTTGATGTAGAAACAATGATAGCCTACGTGCGCATTGTGACCTTTAAGGGGAACACGTTTGAGCAGTTTGCCGAGGCTATCGACGCTCTTGAAGCAGACGGAGCGGTTGGAATTGTGTTCGACCTGCGCGGAAACCCCGGTGGGTATCTGCAAAGCGTTTGCGACGTAGTTTCCTACCTTGTGCCTAATGATAAAACCATCGTTACCTATCAATACAAGGACTCTGGCGTTGTCAGACTTGTTTCAGAGAATGACGAAACAAGCACAGGACAGAACATTGACAAGGTTATAAATCTGCCTATGGCGGTTATTTGCAACAAAAACACTGCTTCCGCAGGTGAAATATTCACGTCGGCAATCAGGGATTACAGAAACGAAGGACTCATAAAAGCCACAATCGTTGGTACAACAACCTACGGCAAGGGCATAATGCAGAACACTTATTACTATATTGACGGCTCGTCATTCACTATGACTGTTGCATACTACAACCCGCCCTGCGGTGTTAATTATCATGGCGTGGGAATCACCCCCGACGTAAATGTCGAGCTGACAGACACAGGTGATGCGCAGCTTGATGCAGCGCTTGAAGCCGTTAAAAATCTAATAAATGCTAACTAAAATTTACAAAATACACAGTTATCAGGAGAAATAGTACAATGGAACAGAAGACCTACACCCAAGCAGGATATGACGCACTGCAGAAGGAGCTCGCTGAGATAAACGAGAAAATTGAAGAAAACAAGAAGGATATTTCCACCGCGCGCTCTTACGGTGACCTTTCGGAGAACTCCGAGTACGACGAGGCGAAGCAGGAACAGGGCAAGCTCCACGCAAGAAAGGCTGAGCTTGAGGAAATGATTGCTAATGCTAAAATCGTTGACGAGTCGCAGATTGACTGGAAAAAGGTAAGCGTTGGCTCTATCGTTAAGGTATTCAACGTTGAAAGAAATGCAGAATTCACCTACCACATCGTAGGCTCTTACGAGACCGACCCCAAGGTAGGCAAGATTTCCGACTCCTCTCCCATTGGCGTTGCGCTTATCGGCGCTGCAGAGGGTGATGACGTTGTTGTATGCGGTCCCAGAATCCAGCATCTTCAGATTAAGAGCGTTACCAGAGCGAAGGAACAGTAATTATTTCACCGAGAAAGGACTAACAAAATGGCAGGTCAGGAAAATAACAACCAGGCTGTTAACAGCACCAGCGAGCTTGCGGTTCGCCGTGAGAAGCTGAATAATCTTTACGAATCGGGCAACAACCCCTTTGAAATTACTAAATATGAGACCACCCATGAGGCTCCCGATGCTATCGCTCTCTTTGAAGAGAAGGAAGCAACACTTGCAGAGGGCGAGGTTATCACAGTTCGCCTTGCGGGCAGACTTGTGAGCCGTAGAATTATGGGTAAGGCTTCCTTTGCGCATCTTCTTGACGGCAAGGGCAAGATTCAGCTCTATATTTCACGCGACGGTATAGGCGAGGATGCTTACGCCGGCTTCAAAAAGTGGGACGTTGGCGATATTGTCGGTGTTGAGGGACATCTTTTCCGCACAAGAACAGGCGAGGTTTCTGTTCACGCTACCGGATGCACTCTTCTTGCAAAGTCGCTTATTCCCCTCCCCGAGAAGTTCCACGGTCTTACCAATCTTGAGCAGAGATACAGACAAAGATACGTTGACCTTATCGTTAATCCCGAGGTTAAGGACACCTTTGTTAAGCGCTCCAAGATTCTCTCGCTTATCAGAAGCTACCTTGACGGCAAGGGCTACCTTGAGGTTGATACTCCTATTCTTCTTCCTATTGAGATTGGAGCATCTGCTCGTTCATTCAGAACACACCACAACACTCTCGATATTCCTATGTATCTTCGTATAGAGACCGAGCTTTACTTAAAGCGTCTTATCGTTGGCGGTATGCACAAGGTTTACGAGGTTGGCCGTATCTTCAGAAACGAGGGTATGGACACCAAGCACAACCCCGAGTTCACTACCATTGAGCTTTATGAGGCATTCACCGATTATTACGGTATGATGGACCTTGTTGAAGAGCTTTACAAGATGCTTGCAAAAGAGGTTTGCGGCGATACAAAGATTACTTATCAGGGCAACGAAATCGACCTTGGCAAGTGGGAAAGACTTACCATGGTTGACGCAGTTAAGAAGTATGCAGGCGTTGACTACCACGATTGGAAGTCCGACGAGGATGCAAGAGCTGATGCAAAGAAGCATCACGTAGAGGTTCCGAAGGAAGCAACCAAGGGTACTGTTCTCGTTGAGTTCTTCGATGCTTTCGTTGAGGAAAAGCTTATTCAGCCCACCTTCATTTACGACTACCCCGTTGAGAACTCTCCTCTTGCAAAGAGAAAGCCCACAGACCCCGCTTTCACCGAGAGATTTGAGTACTTCATCAACGCTACCGAGTTTGGTAATGCATTCTCCGAGCTTAACGACCCCATCGACCAGAGAGAAAGATTTGAAACTCAGGTTGCGAAGAAGAAAGCTGAGGATCCTGATTCTCCCGCTGAGGTTGACTACGATTACGTTACCGCTCTTGAGTACGGTATGCCTCCCACAGGCGGTCTCGGCTTCGGCGTTGACAGACTCGTAATGCTTCTTACTGATAGCGCTTCTATCAGAGATGTGTTGCTCTTCCCCACAATGAAACCTGAAGCATAAATATTCCAATGCACGCGCCCGACGCGTCGCATAGGCAAAAAGGACAGAAGTTTTCACTTCTGTCCTTTTATTATTATATGCAAATACATTATTAATTATCAAGCAAATCAATTAACGCTTTTTGTTTTGCTTCGGGCAGCCTGCGAAACAACCGAACAAGATGCTTCTCTTCTCCAGTCAAAATTTCCATTTCCTCATCTTCCATAAAGAACTGCGCAAGCGTTATGCCAAAGGCATCGCAAATACGTTGCAATGTATCAAATTTGGGAGGTGTATCTCTATTTATGCTGGAATTTAATGTTGAATGTGTAATGTCCGCTTTTACTGCTAACATATATGTAGTCCAACCTCTTGATTCACACAAATCAAGAATTTTTTTGTTTATATATACCATATTTTCTACTTCCTTTTTTTATTCTACTAACATTATAGTACGCAAATGCGAAAGTTTTAATTCGCTAATGCGTTGGCGATTTCACGCATTTGCGTTATAATTATGTTGCTTCTTAGTTATCAGGAGGAAATATGAGTTTAAAAACAGAACTAAAGCGAGAAAAAAACAGTCATAGACGGAAGAAAAGCTATTAGGCTCTCTCCATGCATACCAACATTTATAAGACCGAATATGCATGATCCATTAAAAGAAACCGATTATTTACCACCTCAAGTGGAAATTGGCACAGTTGTTATTCACAAAACATTAGGCGAGGGTAAGATTGTTTGGATAAATTGCAAAAACAATGATCTCCACATTAGTTTTAATGCCGTTGATGAAAAGGTATTTAATTACGTCACATCATTTAAATATGGATTATTGACTGTAAAAGTTTAAAAATTATAAATCGGCAGGGGTATTGCGCTTCTGCCGATTTTGTGATATAATGATTTTATGATATAATTATGATATAATAAAAAAAGAAAGGAGGATCAACAAATGCATCTTACAGATATGGAAATGGCGAAAAGAATTGCCGAAGAAGTTGCAAAGATTGGCGGATGCGCATATTTTGTCGGCGGATACGTGCGTGATTTGCTCAGCGGTACAAGCGGCAAGGATATTGACATCGAAATCCACGGACTGTCGCCAGACGAGCTGAAGGGCGTACTGGACTCACTTGGTCAAAGAATGGACATCGGCGAAAGCTTCGGTATCTTTGGATTAAAGGGCTACTCTCTCGATATTGCCATGCCAAGACGCGAGTCCTGCCGCGGAAGCGGTCACCGCGATTTTGACATTTTCGTTGATCCTCATATTGGCACTCTTGGCGCGGCAAAAAGGCGTGATTTTACAATCAATGCCATGATGCAAAACGTATTAAGCGGAGAGATAATCGACCATTTTGGCGGTAGAAATGACCTGAAAAACGGAATTATACGCCACGTTGATGACGACTCTTTTGCCGAGGACCCTTTAAGAGTGCTTCGCGCAGCGCAATTTGCCGCAAGATTTAAATTCAGCATAGCTGACAGTACCAAGGAGCTCTGTCGCGGCATGAATCTTTCCTCTCTCGCAAGAGAGCGAATCGTAGGCGAGCTTGAAAAGGCTTTGCTGAAGGCAGAGCGCCCTTCGATATTTTTCGAGGTTATGAGAGACTTTAATCAGCTGTCATATTGGTTCCCCGAGCTTGAAGCGCTGATAGGTGTGCCTCAAAATCCAAAATATCACTCCGAGGGCGACGTTTTCGTACATACAATGATGGTGCTTGACCAGGCCGCAGGGCTTAAGAAATATGCAAGCAACCCACTTGCATTTATGTTTTCCGCCCTGACTCATGATTTCGGTAAGGCAACTGCAACCGAAATTATAGACGGTGAGATTCACGCATACGCGCACGAGGAAAAAGGACTACCGCTTGTGGAAGCCTTTATGAAAAGGCTAACGGGCGAGATTGAACTCAGAAAATACGTATTGAACATGACGAAGCTACACATGAAGCCTAACGTGCTTGCCTCTGTTAACGCGTCGATAAAATCAAGCAACAGGATGCTTGACGACTCGGTAGACCCTGCGGGACTTATATGCCTTGCCATAGCAGACGGGCTTGGAAAGACCTCTGTGCAGGAATATGTATCGTATAACGATTATTTCAAGGAAAGATATGAGATATACCGTGAATATATGGCTCGTCCGTACGTTAGCGGAAAGGATCTTATTGACTCGGGAATTGCGCCATGCAAGGAATTTTCCGACTATCTCGCCTACGCTCACAAGCTTCGCCTGGCGGGTGTTCCCAAGGAATCTGCGCTGAAGCAAACCTTGAGTTATGCGAGGGCTAATTCGGGAAAAATATAACAAAATAAACATAAGGAGCTTAATTTTATGATAAAATATGAAATTGAGGGCGGACATCTGCCTGTTGTAATTTGTTATCCCAAGGCGGGCGAGGCGCTTTGCACCGAGAGCGGCGCTATGAGCTGGATGAGCCCTAATATGAATATGCAGACCAACACAGGCGGTGGCATGAGAAAGGTTTTCGGCAGAATGTTCTCAGGCGAATCGATATTTTTGAATGAATATACAGCAGAGGGTGGCGATGGCATGATTGCCTTTGCTTCAAGCTTCCCAGGCTCTATTATTCCCTATCACGTTACCCCAGGCAACTCTATCATAGTGCAAAAGCAGGGATTTCTCGCTATGGAAAAGGGGCTCGATTTATCGGTTTTCTTTAACAAAAGAATCAGAGGCGGTCTTTTCGGCGGCGAGGGATTCATTATGCAGAAAATCAGTGGTGACGGCATGGTGTTTATAGAAATTGACGGTCATTGCAAGGAATACGAGCTTGGCCCATACGACACCATTATCGTTGATACAGGATACCTTGCGGCTATGACCGAGGGATGCACGATGGACATACAGATGGTGCGTGGCGCAAAGAACGTGCTTTTTGGCGGTGAGGGACTCTTCCTCACAAGAATTACAGGTCCCGGCAAGGTTTATATCCAGTCAATGCCTATTATTCAGACGGCGAAAAGGCTTTCCCCCTACATCGAGATACATACAAACTCAAACAATGGCGGCGGAATCAACGTAAACTTTGATAATTGAGAGGAAAAATGGAAAATAAGGAAAATTACGAGGGCGATATTAAAATCAAATCTCCCTTTATTGAAAAATTCGAAAATTTCTGGTATCACTACAAATGGCACACCATTGCAGGACTTTGCGTAGTGATTATTCTCACCGTGCTTCTGTTTCAGACTTGCAGCAAGGTGAGCTATGACGGTTATATTCTTTATGCAGGGCCGTACAAGATAAGCAGCTCGTCACAAAACGGAAATTCTTCGCCATATTCTAACGCAATCACATCCTTAAAAAAAGTGTGTGAGGACGCAAATAACGACAAAAATGTAAATGTTACTTTACTTAATCTGTACATTTCCAATCAAGAAGAAGCAAAAGAGCTATACGGCGAGGGCGCAGATATAAGCAATTCTATGGCCCTTATTCAAGAGGACACCGAGCGGCTTGGGCAGATGCTTTTGTACGGTGATTATTACGTATGTTTCCTTTCGGAGAGGTTGTTTTTGCAATACGAGGAGCTGGGCGAGGGGGCTTTGTTCGCCAACGTTTCCGGATACCTCGGTGACGGCGATTACGAGCTGGCAAGCGAGCACGGAGTGTATTTAAGGTCGCTTGATTTTTACTCCCTGCCCGAAATTTGCAATTTGCCTGATGACACCGTTGTTTGTCTAAGGCAAAACAGCGACGTTTCCAGCTTCTTCAACAAGGCTGAAAGCCAGAAAAATTTCAAAATCGGTGAAAAAATTTTTGAAAACATTTTAAAATTTGAAAAATAGACATTATTTTGTTACATTTTTTATTTTTTCTTGACAACTTACGTTCTATTATGATAAAATATCTTTATTATATTTTTTAGGACGAGTTGAAGAATTTTTCACGCCTTTGTGTGTATTATTTTATGATATTTCGTCCCTGCGCCCTTGTGGGCGCAGGATTTTTATTTTGAGGAGAAAATTATGCCTATTACCGACTTTCTTGAAAGAAACGCCAAAATTTACCCTAACGACGTGGCGCTCGTGGAAGTAAACCCCGAAAAGCAGCCCGACAAGAATGTAACCTGGCGTGAATACAGCCTTATTGAAACCAGCGCGGAGTCTGAAAAATACAGACGTGAGATTACCTGGCGCGATTTTGATATAAAAGCAAACAGATTTGCCAATCTTCTTTTCACGAGGGGAGTTAAAAAGGGCGACAAGATTGCAATACTCTTGATGAACTGTCTTGAATGGTTGCCTATATACTTTGGAATTCTCAAGGCGGGCGCAATTGTTGTGCCTATGAACTACAGATATTCCTCTGATGAGATTAAATACTGTCTTGACCTTGCTGACGTCAGAATGCTGGTGTTTGGCACTGAGTTTATTGAGCGTGTAAACGCTATTTCGGGAGATATCGGCGCTGTGGACAACCTGTTCTTTGTTGGTAAGAGCGAGGATACTCCTTCTTATGCAGATAATTACGCTGAAATGACCTATTATTGCTCGTCTACCGTTCCCCCTGTGGAGCTTTGCGACGAGGACGACGGAGCAATTTACTTCTCCTCGGGTACAACAGGCTTCCCCAAGGCTATTTTACATAGACACAAGGCGCTTGTAAGCTCCTGCTACACCGAGCTGAATCATCACGGACAGAAAAAGGATGACGTTTTCCTTTGCATTCCCCCTCTCTATCACACAGGTGCGAAGATGCATTGGTTCGGCTCGCTTCTTACAGGCGGTAAGACGGTTTTGCTTCGCGGTGTTAAGCCTGAATGGGTTATTGAAACCGCATCCGACGAAAAGGCAACTATCGTATGGTTGCTCGTGCCGTGGGTACAGGATATTCTTGATGCTATTGACAGAGGAGATATTTCGCTTGACAATTACACACTTTCGCAGTGGCGTCTTATGCACGTTGGCGCACAGCCTGTGCCTCCCTCGCTTATAAAGCGTTGGAAGAGTGTATTCCCCTCTCATGAGTATGACACCAACTACGGTCTTTCCGAGTCTATCGGTCCGGGTTGCGTACATCTTGGAGTTGAAAACATCCACAAGGTTGG
>JAZQWA010000055.1:0-13097 GCA_045632065.1 Eubacteriales bacterium
TTCAGAACACGTGAGTTCGAGCAGATGGAGCTTGAGTTCTTCTGCAAGCCCGGCACCGACCTTGAGTGGTTCGCATATTGGAAGAATTTCTGCCACCAGTGGCTTCTTAACCTTGGTATGAAGGATGAGAATCTTCGTCTCCGTGACCACGATCCCGAGGAGCTTTGCTTCTACTCTAAGGCAACTACTGACTTTGAGTTCCTCTTCCCCTTCGGTTGGGGCGAGCTTTGGGGCATAGCTGACAGAACAGACTATGACCTCACTCAGCATGGCAACCACTCCGGCAAGGACCTTACCTTCTTCGACCAGGAGACTGGCGAGCACTACGTTCCCTACGTTGTTGAGCCCTCTCTCGGCGCAGACAGAGTTGCTCTTGCATTCCTTGTTGACGCATATGATGAGGAGGAAATTGCTGAGGGTGACGTAAGAGTTGTTCTTCACCTTCATCCCGCCCTTGCACCCGTTAAGTGTGCAGTGCTTCCTCTTTCCAAGAAGCTCTCCGATAAGGCTCTCGAGCTTTACGACGAGCTTGCAAAGGAGTTCAACATTGAGTTTGACGAGACAGGCTCTATCGGTAAGAGATATCGCCGTCAGGACGAAATCGGTACTCCCTTCTGCATTACCTACGACTTTGACACCGAAAATGACGGTTGCGTAACCGTTCGTGACAGAGATACAATGGAGCAGGTTCGTATCCCCTTGTCTGAAGTTAAGAATTATATCGCAGAAAAAATCAAATTCTAAAAACCAACATATTTGACGAGAACGAAAAAATTTCTATCGCCGTTTGCTGAACTCTCGACGTAGGTTTCTACGTAGCGAAGCGGCACGAGTGTGTTAGAGAACAACACGGTGCGTTGTTCTCCCACGAGTGTGACCGAACCGCAGTGAGAACTTTCGTAGCAGACGGCGATTCTCGCCTAAATCTGTAGGTTTTTACATTAGAAAATAAAGTTGGAAAACGAGAAATTATGAAAAACATAAACAAAATCGCCTCTTTCACTGTTGACCACGATTTGCTGACCGAGGGGATTTACGTATCTCGAATTGACGGAGATATAACCACCTACGACCTGCGTACGCGTATTCCCAACGCAGGCGATTATATGGATAACCTCACTATGCACTCGGTTGAGCATATGTTTGCAACCTACGTCAGAGCAAGTGAAATTGCAGATAACGTAATATATTTTGGCCCTATGGGCTGTCAGACAGGCTTCTATTTGCTTGTGAGAAATGCCGATAATGCGGTTGTTCTCTCGGTTGTAAAGGACGTGCTTTCGAAAATTGTAAATCACGATGGCGAAATGTTCGGTGCAGTTCGTCGCGAGTGCGGAAATTACAAAAATCTCGACCTTGCTACCGCAAAAAAAGAGTGCCGTCGCTACCTTGACATACTTAACAGCAAGGAAAACGATTTTTCCTATAAAGGAGAGAAAATATGAGAGTTGACGTTGGAATAATCGGCGCTATGGAGCCCGAGGTTGAGGCGCTTATTGCATCTATTGACACCCCGAGCACCGAAACCGTCAGCGGTATAACCTTCTATACAGGTAAAATCGGTGCAAAGACGGTTGCCGTTGCAAAATGCGGAATCGGCAAGGTGTTTGCAGCCGTTTGCGCCCAAACAATGATTATGAAATACGCTCCCACACTCCTCATTAACACCGGAGTAGGCGGCGCACTTGCCTCAGGCATCAGCACAGGCGATATCGTAATCGCAACAGACCTTTGTCAGCACGATATGGACACCTCTGCCATAGGAGACCCCAAGGGGCTCGTTTCCGGCATTAACGTTATCTACTTTGAGGCTGATAAAAGAGCAGGGGAAATCCTTATAAATAGCGCAAAGTCCCTCGGACTTAACGCTCGCCTCAGCAGAATCGCCTCGGGCGATAAATTCATCGCATCAAAAGAGGATAAGGATAGAATAATCGCAGATTTTGGAGCAGATGCTTGCGAGATGGAGGGCTGTGCCATAGCACAGGTTGCCTTTATCAATAAAACCCCCTTCGCAGTAGTCAGAGCAATTTCCGACTCCGCCGACGGTGAGGCAACCATGGATTATCCCACCTTCCTGCCCATCGCTGCCGCGAACTCAACCAAGCTTACCCTCTCCCTCGTTGAAAAGTGGTAAAAGTATAAGAAAATAAAGAAAATTTCTATAAACAATAAAAAAAAGGCGGTCGTTTGACCGCCTTTTTGTTACTTAATATTGAATGTTTTAGAAACCTTTTTATCGCTGTAACTCCACAACTCGCTCACTTCAACCTGAATAGGATTTGTTGTATCATTGAGTTCATAGGCAACCTCAACCTCTATTGACGCACCTTTTTTGATTTCCTTGGTTTGATTATCACCGGAATAATTTGCAGAATCATCAAGAATATAAGATTTGTTTAAACCGATGTCGTCTTGATAAACTTTGTCATCAAAAGCTAAATAGAATGCAGTGGGATCATCGTCATTATTCGTAAATTTATACTTTACAATTACAACAGGCTTACCGGTATAATCCTCTGCAAGACGACAGCTTAAAATAGCAATCTCATAATTACCGAGCGTGCTTGAGCCATTTGAGGATGATGCGTCACCTGTTCCTTGATCACCGTCACCACCGCCGGACGCACCGGCAATTATAGCTATTACAACCACAACAATTATTGCCCAGAACCACCATTTTTTAGTAAAGGGAAGTTTAGGCTTTTCGGTTGCCTGTGTTGCAACTGATGCATTGGTTTCAGAGTTTTCTACGTTGGCCGGTTGATTTTCAAATTCCGCGGATTTGTTTTCGTTGTTTTCCATAAAAAATTCTCCTCATATTTTTCTGTTTGTCCTATCATAAGACAAAAACGTGTTGGAAATAGTATATTATATAAAATGTCCTATGTCAAGACAAAAAAATGACAAAAAAGAGGAAATTATATGGCGAGAATTATAGATAGTGAGAAAACCAATATAGTAGGAAGCAATATAAAATACTTTAGAAAAAAGCATAGAATGAGCCAAAAGGCGTTGTCAATAAAGCTTGAGCTAATGGGCGTTTACGTTTGCCGTGGCTCTATTTCGAGAATAGAGGATGGCTCCAGAACTGTTACCGATATTGAGCTTTATGCGTTGGCAAAAGCGCTCAGAGTATCTATCAACGACCTCTTTTCTGATGCCGAATTATATTTTGAAATAAAATAAAAAGCGACCGTATAGGTCGCTTTTTTGTATGTTAGTGCGTCAAAACGAACTGTTTTGTTGTTGGATTGAAACAGAGGAACAACATTGGGAAGAGAGAGATAAAGCTTCCTGCCGCAAATACTATATAAAGCGGGAACACGTCGCCAAGTATTCCGTATAGTACTGCTGAAAGCGCCGTGCCTCCCACAGATGCTGACTGAATAAAACCGAGTATTGCGTTCCTGTTTTCCTCCGGCAGAGCGAGCATCAGAGATGCATTGAACACCGTATTTCCTGCGGTGTTGAAAAGAGCGCCGAGAAATGCGAAAACGGCAAGTACAATAAATTCTTTGGATAAGTACCCAAGAATCAAGAACACCTCTGCAAAGGTAAATCCTATCGCCATAACCCAGAATCTTACCTTCGGCGATAGCTTAAATGCGCCGAGCAGAACCACACAGATTAACGAAGCGGTAGTCCATATCGACATAAGATATCCGTATGAATCTACGGTGAAGCTCTTTTCAAGACAGAAGGGCAGCATCAGAGTGAACGAGCCCGCGCTGAGCAAATTAAGTATAAGAGCGCATGGAACGAATATTTTGAGACATGGCTCGGCAAAAATCATTTTTATAGCCGCTTTCGTGTCATTTAATATTCTGCCTACCGTAATTTTTTCACCTTGATTTATGCTTTTCGGAACGCTAACAAACAACTCGCTAAATGCAGAATAAAGGTTGCTTAATCCATTGATAATCACTATGAGCGGAACACCGAAAAAGGCTACCATTAAACCGCTGAGAGCGCTTCCTACTAAATTTATAAACGAGTTTGAGCCTGAGAAAATCGACTGTCCCCTGACCAGATCGTCACGAGGAGTAATATCGAGCATAACCGAGCTTGCCGCAGGTGAGTAAAATACACTGCCCAGCGCAGCAAGAAAGGCTGCAATAAGCACCAAAGGCACGTTCAACTTTTTGGTGTAGGCAAGAATGCCCACCGTCAGCATAATCACGCTTTGTAACAGGTCCATTCCCACAAGCACCCCTTTACGATTGAGCTTGTCAACTATACTTCCGCTGAAGGGCGACAGAAACATTGTAACAAACATCGATATTGATGACATTACGCCCATCAGACTGTTAGAACCGGTCTGCTCATATACCCAGAAGCCGATTGCAACGCTATACATCAAGTCACCAAGGGTGCTGACCGCGCTGCCCTGTAAGAGAAGTATAAAATTCTTATTCCATAACTTTTTTTGCATATTTATTTACCTTAAATGCGTTAGGCATTTAATTATTTTCTTCTATCCCTCTTGAAACATAGTCGCCATGCTCGTGAGGACAAGCCTCGCTCTCATTGCTCCTTGTTTCTGCGCACTCGCTACGACAAAAACAACACTCAGTTGTTTTCGTCTGCTCGCCAAAATTCCTCAATCTCAGCCTTAAGCTCCTTGGCGCTTGCGATAAACTTCACGCCGTCCCAGAGCTTCGGCAGACTTTTTCTGTATAGAGGGTCATCAAATCGGTCGTCAATAAGCACGATTATGCCCCTGTCGTCCTCACGGCGAATAACTCGTCCTGCCGCCTGGAAAACTCGGTTCATTCCTGGGTAAATGTAAGCGTATTGTTTACCTTCTTCGTACTTTTCCTGATAATATTCGGCAATTGCCTCACGCTCAAATGACAGCGCAGGCATACCGATGCTGACAACCACAGCGCCAATCAGCGAATCTCCCGCAAGGTCAACGCCCTCGGAGTAAATTCCGCCCATTACGCAAAATCCGATAAGATAATTTGGCGAGTCCTTCTTGAATTCGTCGAGAAATTCTCGTTTTTCCTTTTGTGACATATCTCTCGTCTGCGAGAGCACCTTGATTTTCGGATATTTGCGTGAGAAAATCTCCGCCAGTGCCTCGGAGTAGGCAAAGGACGGTGAAAATACCATATAATTTCCGCGTTTTGCAGAAACTGCGGCGGCAATAGCGTTGCAAACCGCCACAAGCGTGTCCTCTCGCTCGGAGAATCTTGTGCTGATCTTATCCATAATGCACACCGAGAGTTGCGATGGGTCAAAGGGCGAGTTTACCTCTAAAATCTCGTCAGAGCGCTCACCGCCAAGCACCGAGCGATAATAGTGCAGGGGAGAGAGCGTTGCCGAAAACAGAACTGCTCCATGTCCCTTGTTGAGTCTGCTGCGAATAACGGGCGAGGTGTCGAGGCAGTATAGCTTTGCTCTTATTTTGCCACTCTCATAGAACAAAAATAGCTTGTAGCAGTCGTCAAACATCGCCATTATATCGGTGAATTTTTTGATTTTGTAGTAATAACTACGCAGATAAATCAACCTTGACAGCGCTTGCTCGTCGGTTGCGCGCTGATTTGTGAAAATTTCCTCTTCACACACACGCATAAGCTCGTCAAAGAGGGTGTAAAGCCTTGCTGGAATATCATTTATCGCCACTCCGCCCACGAGATTTCCATCTCTGTCCTCGCGGAGCTCGTCTTTTAAGAAGGGCATAAGTGTGTCGGTGAATACCCCCTCGGCCTTTGCAGATGTTTTTTTCGTTACCGAAAGCTCGCCTAAAACCTCGGAACGTTCGGGCTCTGAAATCTCGTCAGCCGATAGCTCGGCAGAGTACATTTCTCTGGCTCTCTCGTGAAGATTGTGCGCCTCGTCAATCAAAAATGCATACTTGCCGCCTGCCGTAAAGAAGCGCCTGATATATACAAGTGGATCAAAAAGATAGTTAAAGTCGCAGATAACCACGTCGCATAGCTCCGCATAGGTCAGCGATAGCTCGTGAGGGCAAACCGAATACATATCCGAATATTTTGCAATATCAGCCTGCGTTGTAACGGTAATTCCCGATTTCCAGAGAGCAAGAGTAGCCTCTGCAAGCTTGTTGCAGGAGGATTTTTTGCAAAGACGTCTGTCACGTCGGCATAAATGCCCCTCGGTGCAGCATTTTTCTTTTGCGGTGAGAATTACCGCGCAGATTTTGCCACCCGACTCTGCCATTTTGTTAAGACAGTCCTTTGCCGCCTCGGCGGTTGTGGTCTTGGGAGTGAGGTAAAACACCTTTTCCACACGCTCGTCACCAAGAGCGCGAAGGGCAGGGTAAATTGCCGCCGCCGTCTTGCCTGTTCCCGTCGGAGCAGTTGCGTAAAGGCAACCGCCGCGTGAGATGGTGCGGTATGCGGTGCGTACAAACTCGCTTTGCCCCTCGCGAATATTTTCGTAAGGGAATTTCAGTTTTTTCATAGACGGCAAGCGCTCTGTAACTCGACTGACCTCAGGCGCTGCAAACAGCTTTACAGCGGTAAGACAGCGGTTGAAGAACTTTTCAAGCTTGTCAATCCTCACTATTTCAAGGCTCTGGTTATATTCACCGCTTGCCTCGTTGACAAATACGAATTTTATGCTGACCGCATCAAGACCGAGAGCCATAGCAAGCATATACGCTCCGATATATCCCTCGCCACGAAGCTCTGCAAGCTCGCTTTTCTTCGGCCTCTTGGGATTTGACTCTGTGGGGTGGCAAACGGTGATTTCATTGCCCGAAACATACACCTCGCCAAATAGCTCAAAGCTATATTCACCATCGCTAAAGGGGAGCAACAAATCCTGCTTTGGCACGTCGCCAATAATGGCAGAAACCCATCTTGCCGAAACACCGTAGAGCCCGGGCTCGTCCTCGTCGTGAGAAACCGACGGCGAAATGCCGCGCCTTGCAATACTGACGAATTCATTTAATGAAATTCTAATTATCCCGCGCTCGCTATCGTATTTCATGCCGCCGCCCCTTTCTCTTTTTTTATAATTTTACCATACAATAGGCGTAAAGTCAACAAAAAAGAGGCTGTCTCAAATGCAAATGCATTTGAGACAGCCTCGGCTCTTGAAAGGGGATAGGCAGATTTGAGGAAAAAGCGGTGTGCTTCACCACGTTAAGCCGTACAAGTGTACGGTGAGTGGTGAAAACGACGATAGAAAAAGTCCATAAAATTATAGAAATCCGTAGGATTTCGGCATTACTACTGTCTCATTTGCAGTTTTTGCTAATCATACGTGTTTTTTGTTTTTTCGGACTTTTTCGGTTTTACCAAATGTGACAGCCCATTCTTTTTAGAGATTTATCGGTTTGCTAAAAAGCTCTCAAGCAGTCTGGCTTTGGTTTCGAGCCAGGCGCTTTTTTCTTCCTTTGCAAATTTGTAGCCGTCAAGCATTCCGCGGAAACCGATTATGGGCAGTGCCGAAAGCTTAAGCAGTCCCTCAATAACCGAGGAAACCGTCATACCGTCCTTTGTGGTAAGCATCACCGAAACGGTGAAAACCATACAGACAGTAGATGGAATGAGGCTTATCAGACTTGAAAGAAGCTTTGCTTTTGCCGGGTCTTCAAGCTCGCTTTTGCCAATTCCTTGAGCTGAGCTGAGCAGGGTATGCGGAGTAAGATTTACCGCCCTGATTTTGTCAGCCCTGCTAAAAACGCGCATATTCCGCCTCGAAAACACCTTTCCACTTTTGTAAGAGAGGTATTCGCTCTCCGAAAGTCCCATTTCCGCAAGATATGAGAGCCTTCTGTATTCCTGCTCCCTTATGGAGTAATCAAGGCAAAATTGGCGCAGGGAATCAATATCCTTTGGCGTAATCCGAGCCTTTGCGGCAAGGTAACGCTGTCTTGCGCTCTTGTATTCCTCGCTTTGCTCGCCCTCTTTTTCACCCGAGTCCTCAAGTGAAAAATACATAAGATAGGACGATAGCAGCATGACGCAAAGCTGGGTGGTAAATGCCTGACTGCTAAGGTCGGAAAATGCCAAATCGGTAAAGGTGAGCAATACCGCCATAGTAAGCGTAATTGTGGCAATAATCTTGCCTGCGTTGCTGATTAAAGCAGAATAGCTGTGCTTCATGAAACTTCGAATTTCTAAAAGCTCGTTTGACTCGTCCTTATTCATCTATTTTGATTCCTCGCTTCCCGAGCTTAAAGCATATAGCGCCAAGCAGGTTGCTTATAAAGCCAACGAATGAGATTACCGTCATTTGCTCGCCGATTTTTGAAAGTCCGACGAAGAGCAAAAACATTATAAGCCACAGAAGATAGGAGCTGGCGCTTTTTGTCGCCTTGATAATCAGCTTGTAAAGCGGAAGCAGACAAATTACTAAAATCAGCGCGCCGCCACCTGCGATGCAGTGAGTCAATCCTACGTTTTTCCAAAACGGAAAATAAAGAAGTGTACATACTGCAGGAGGCACTACACAAAGCAAAATACCGACAATATGTAAAGCGAGCTTTACAAAATAACCGTTATTCTGCTTGTTCATAGATAGAAAGCTCCTCTCTCATTTGCTGAATTTTAAGTCCGATTTCTTCCTTCTGATACTCGGGCAGAGATGAGCAGATGAATATTGCGTAAAGCATATCAACCTGTGATGTAAGTATGGTTCTCATAGCATCACGTTCACGGCAGAGCTTTTCTATATCTCTTGAGCCAAGCTCAATACTGTTAATTTGCTTCTCCATCTGTGCTACCGTCTCGCTGATAGCATCAATTTTGCTGTTTGTCTGATTGCTATGGGCTTCTTCTGCTTCCTTCGCCTTGTCAATTGTGCTCTTCAGCCTTGAAAGCGCATCCTTTAAAAGAGGCAGAAGCCCGCTTTTATAAAATATTCCTACAATTAACGTAGCAATAAATGCCAGGGCGGAAAATATCTTATCAGCATTGCTTTCTAACTGAATATAGATTTCTTCAAAGATATTTGGTGTAATTTCTCCACCATTCGTCTCGCCGGACGGCATTTCGTTGGTCAAATCCCCACTTTCGACGGATTCCTCGGCGATTTCCACACCCTCCTCGGCTGATGCAACTACTGTAAGTGAGAAAATCAGGAAGACAACAGTGAAAATAACAAAAAGTGGGGAAAGTCTGTTAAATATATTCTTTTTTCTCATAAAAATCCTTTCATATTTATTGAATTTTAGAAAATTGTGGTGCGATACACCCTTTTTGACAGCTCATCCAGCTTTTTTTCAAGCTCGAAAATCCTTTTTGACATTCGAAGCCTGTCGAGAGATAATTTTCTTATAAAATCGGCATCATATTGGCTGATTTTATACTCACCGTCATTGTTTGTCATAGCAGGCAGGTGTATTTTCTTGTCAGACGTAATAAGCAGGGGTTGTATCTCGCCACTTTTTAGCCTTGCGGTATCAATTGTGCAGACACCGTTATTGATTTTATAGCTTTCACCGCATATATTTACGTATCCATCGCAGGATGGCTTGAAAATATATTCCAAAAAGCCGCCGTCAGTCCTCTCATACGAGAAAATCTCGGCTGAGTTTTCAAAAAGTTCAACGACAATTTTAATCATTGCAGGACTCCTCCAATTTCCTCAGCCTTTCCTTGATTTGCGCAAGCTCGGCTTCAAGCGAGCCGTTGTCCGTCTTAACGTATGAAAGAAAATCACCGCTTTTTATATCGCGAAACATATCGTAAAGGCTATGCCCCTCGGCAAGCTCCGTCTTGATTGAGCCTGCAAGCGAGTCCTCTCCGCACCTTTCAATATCCTCAATGAGCATATTGAACATTTCTATTATAAAAAGAGGTAGCTTGTCAAATGCCGCCTTGATTTGCTCGGCTGTGTAGCCCTTGCCCCCGAAAGAAACGGGAGCAGAGGGGCGATTTGGCAGAGAGGACACCTTAAGAGCTGAAATTTCGTCATTTAAAATCTTTCTTGCGTTCATTATGTTCCTTTCTTAGAATGTTTTTTTGATGTTAGGGTTTTGTATGCAAAGCATATTGCAAGTACGCCAAAGGGTGAGCAGAATTCATTTGAGTAGATTGAAATCTGCTTTTCTATCCAGCCGACGCGCCTTTTTGGGATAATCTCGGTGTAACACTCCTCGCTTGATGAGCTGTGAGCATCAAAATCCAGATCGTAAAAATTAAATATAGAGTTTGAAATGCGACCGCTTGCGATAAATTCTCCGCCGTCATATCTTGTTTCAACAAGCAGCGAGCTTTTGGGAAAGCCCTTAAGACGTAGTGCAAGAGCGGGCGGTAGGTCGCTCTTTTTGTCAAAGGGCAGACCGCAGCAATCGCTTGGAGTTAAGAGCGCATATCTTGGCGCATGAAAGTCGAAGGAATAGAAATCAGGGTGAATTTTGCCCTTTGCAAGCGCCTCGTACTCGTCGGCATTGAAGCCCGAGCTATCCGAAAGCACCCTTGGAGCTTTACCTCGCATATCGTTGTTAAATAGACACAAATCACCGCATTCCGTACCGAAGAAGAGAAGCTCATCGCTCTCGCAGACGCATTTCGCAGGGAATAAGACCCCGCCACGCATTTGCTCTGTTGGATAAACCGAATATTTTACATCCCCCGAGCTTACAAAATATATTTTTTCGTGATTTTCATTCTGAACGCTCTTTATTTCGCCTTCGGCTATCTTATAGGGACGCAGATAAACCGAGAAGCCCTCGGGGGCAAACTCGGCATACCGATAAACCCTCATGTCACCTCGGTACGTGCCTATTCCGTTTAAATAATACCAGCGGTATTCGTCAAGCTCTCCCACGGTAATCTTATCTCTCGAATCGGCTAAATACATTCTGCCATCAATTGAAACAACAAGATAACCTCTCCATATAGCGAGACGCGCACAGGACAAATTCTCCTTTAAAAGCATAGGATTTATTGCCACCGACCGAGGTAAAAGTCTGATTTTATCACTTGCAAAAACAGAGAATACTCCTGTTTTTGTAAGGAAAATCAAGTCATTATAAAATAAGCACGCCTCGCCTGTGGGCTTTATTCCGTCAATGCGAATTTCCTCGCGGAATACACCGTCAGCCCTTTTGTAGCCCAAAACAGAATTTGAGGTGAAAATCCACAAATATCCGTATGCCGACAGCATAGACAGTGTGTTTTCGGGGGCGGTGAAGCAATATTCGGTGAAAATAGCCGAATCTGTCTCATTGATTATGGCGCGAAAAACATCGCAGGGCTTGGATTTGCTTGCCGTAATAAGCAAATCACCCTCATACGTTGCCATGACATCGCATTTTGGTGCCTCAGTCGGAGCTGAATACTCGGTTACATCGCCCAAGCTGTTAACCGATATAATTTTCTCACCGTCAGTGATGAAAATTAATCCGTTATGGGAGTAAGCGTAGCTTCGATTGTCCGAAAGCGAGGCAATGGGGCAGGGGGCGGGATTATTATCCCGCTCCTCCCTTTTGATTTTGTATAGGCTCTCTCCTGCGTGAATCAGAACATACTCACCGACAGAGCAAATAAGATGAATTGCATCGCCAAAGGATAAAATCCGTCTGAATCCTGGGATGCTTTCCACCGCTCCGCCTCCGCTCTCGTAATCTACGTACATATTTTCGAGATAGCAAAAGCTGTCTGTATATTCCTTGCCTGAAGCAAGATTTATGCCTCTCATTTTTTCATAGCTTCGGATAAACCTTGTTCCACCAGAGCTTTTTTTAGTAAAATTCTGCATATCTCTTACCACCCGTTTGTTACTACCTTGTCACATTCAATAGACGCATTGTTGGTCGGGTATACAATATTCTCTAACAGAAGCTTGTAGGCCTGCATATAGGCGTTTGCCTTATCATCGTCAATATCGACGTAGTATAAGTAAAGCAGAAGAGGAGTTAAAAGCCCCTCGTATTTCTCGGGGATATCGATGTCGATATCGTAATTCGGATTGGTCAGAATGGGCCTTCTTCTGTAGGTAAATACAATATCGCCCCTGTAGTATGAGCCAACAATAAGTCTGTCATCAACAGTTTTGACATCTTCAATTATGTTGCCGAATCTGTCTACCGGGGGTGAGAGAAACGAAGCAAAATCAACGTATTTTTCGCTCATATTATACTCGGCGGTGGGCAGACCGTCAGGAAGGCAATGAGCAACCTGAGTTGGCAAATCATCGAAAAGACAGAGGTCGTAAATGCTATACGAGCTTTTTCCGAGTAAGGATAACGTGCCCTTTCGGTCAACCAGCATGCCCTTGACTACGTTATCGTCCTCCTTGTGAGTAAGCATCTTCGTCTCACCGCCCGTGGTCAGAAGAATATAGGTGGAGCTGCCGCATATTCTAAGGCTGAATGCAGCGCCCTCCAGCTCAATGTCTCTATCAACGTCACCGGTATGGCGAATTTCGTCATAAATCTTCGTCGGCTTCGTGCCTGGAGAAAACACCTGTCCCTTTTTCGGAATAATAACGTCGTTATAGATTTTAAAGAGCGCGGTGTTCAGATAAGTTATAAACAATCCGTAATCAATGTTTTCCTCTACGCCGTGGGAGCTTAAATTACTCATAAATTCTGATATTGTCATAATTTAACCTCACGCTTAGTTGATTTTTTTGCCTATTACATTGCGGTGGCGCCGCTTACAGCGCTCTCGCTGTCAACTGCAAGGAGAATGTGCTTGTATGTGCCGAATCCTACGCCGAAACGGCATCTTCCGGTCCAAACGTAGTTGCCGCTGTGGTGGTCAACCCAGTTGGAAACTGTGAGAGGAACTCTGTTGAAGAACATATTACCGCAAAGATTCTTGTTCGCTTCGCTTGACATAATCATAACTCTGTTGTCGCTTGCCTGCCAGGTAGGAAGCACGATAACGTTCCAATTTCCGTAGTGGAGGTTGATGTCGTTGTAGCCGTTGCCAAGTGCGCCTGCCGAGCCGCAAACCTTCTTTGCAATAGCCTCAATGCCGGGACGGTTGCCGGGAAGAATGATTGTGTCTGCGGTATAGCCGAGAGGCTCGCCGTTTTCGTCGGTCATATTGCGAATCTTTGCAGCAAGCTCGGAGAGGGACTCCTCAAATGCCTCGGTGGATGCCTTTCTGTCACTGCCTGCACCGGTGGAGAAGATGTTACCGTAGAAATAGTTGGACTGA
>JAZQWA010000056.1:0-8860 GCA_045632065.1 Eubacteriales bacterium
AGCAGGCTTGGGTGCTTCGTAGGTAGGAGCGACAGCAGTCTTTGCAACATCCTCAAGAGTAATTGCATCAACGTTGTTCTCAATTACCATTGCTTCAACAGTTTCGGGAGCAACAGTAGGCTGCTCTGCCTTTGCTGCATATGCAACGGTTGTTGCAACAGGAGTCTCAGCAGGCTTAGGCGCTGCGTGAACGATAGGTTCAGCAACCTTTGCAACATCTTCAAGTACTGTTGCGGAGATTGTATTCTCGATAACCATTGCTTCCACAGTTTCGGGAGCAACGGTGGGAGCTTCTGCCTTGGCTGCGTATGCAACGGTTGTTGCAACAGGTGTTTCAGCAGGCTTGGGTGCTTCGTAAGTAGGAGTGACAACGGTCTTCGCAACATCCTCAAGAGTGATTGCATCAACGTTGTTCTCAATAATCATTGCCTCAACAGTTTCAGGAGCAACAGTAGGAGCTTCAGCCTTAGCAGCGTATGCAACGGTGGTTGCAACAGGTGTTTCAGCTGGCTTTGGTGCTTCGTAGGTAGGAGCAACAACAGTCTTTGCAACATCCTCAAGGGTGATTGCATCAACGTTGTTCTCAATAACCATTGCTTCCACAATTTCGGGAGTAACAGTAGGCTGCTCTGCCTTAGCTGCATATGCAACGGTTGTTGCAACAGGAGTCTCAGCAGGCTTGGGTGCTTCGTAGGTAGGAGCCACAACAGTCTTCGCAACATCCTCAAGGGTGATTGCATCAACATTGTTCTCTATTACCATTGCCTCGATAGTCTCGGGAGCAACGGTAGGCTGCTCTGCCTTAGCTGCATATGCAACGGTTGTTGCAACAGGTGTCTCAGCAGGCTTGGGTGCTGAATAGGTAGGAGCAGCAACAGCCTTAGCAACCTCTTCAAGCAGGGTTGCGGAAACATAGTTTTCAACAATGGCAGATGCGACAGCTTCCTTAGGAGCAGCAACAGGCTCTTCTGCCTTTGCGGCATAAAAAATCGGCGCAGATTCAGGTGTATATGCGGGAGATGCCTGTCTTACGATAGGTCCGGTAGGCACAGTTCTCGCCACATCCTGAAGAACAACTGCAGGAGTTGAATTCTCAATTACAGACGCGTTGAATGTAATAGCATCCTCTTTATCACCTGTATATATTGTTACAGGCACCTCGCTTGACAAGTAAGAGCGAGGGTCGGATGCGGGAACGTAAGCCGTCTGAGGAACAGAATAAGCTGCAGGAGCCACAGGAGTCGCATTGTCCTGAAGTACAATAGATTCTGCAGGAGTTTCATATACTGCCGCGCCGCTCATCATCGCATAAGGATTAGGAGTCACAGGCGCAGGAGCGTTTACATATGTAAAGGGAGACGATTCAGGAATGTATGCAGGAGCAGCAGGCTTAACAGGTTCCAAAACCAGCTGTCCGTTTTCAAGCACTGTGTATCTAACGCTCTCGTATGTGAAGGGGCTTGCAGTAGGAGTTGCCTCCGGCGTGGGCTGATAATTCTGATAATTGCTCTGATAATTCAGCGCATCATAACCAGCCGAAGCCGTTCTCTTCTCGGGTGCGGGTCTTAAATCATCCTCGCTTATTGAAGTAGCCTGAACATTAGACTCATATACCGTGTTCACAACAACCTCATCTTCAGCATAAGGCTCAGCGCCCATATTTATCGCCTGGAGAGGGTCAATGTGAGCTTCCTTAACAATGATTCCATCCAAACCTCTTATAGGCTCAACGAGCTGAACGTCTGTAAGTATTGATGCAGACGGCTCAAGCGCCTGAACAAATACGGTATCAGGTCCTTCTTCCCACTTTACCTCCTCAAGAGCATCGTAAATTTTGGTGGTACCCTCGTATTCGTTATATTTCTTCTCTTTTTTGGCGTTGGTAATCTTTATGTAGAGGAATATACCGCCTGCAACAAGGCCTAAAAATGCCGCTACCATTGCAAGAAATAGGTAGAACATCGGATCTGCTAAAACAGACCCACCCGATGCATCGGGCGCTTCCCCTCCTGTATTGCTCGTCGCCGAAACGACGCTATCACTCTGCATTGCCTCAGCGCAAACCGGAATTGCAATCGCAAATACCAGCGCAAGCACGAGTATCAATGCAAATATGATTTTCTCATATTTTACGAACCTGTTCATAACGTCTCCAATCGTTATATTATATATAATAATATTTTGTGCGCACAAGCGCATTATACAGAATACATTATATCACTATTGTTTGATAAAATCAATAGAATTTATTAAAAATATTAAAAATAAAATGACGATACAAAGTTGCAAAAAAATATTGACATCTAAAGCCACTTGTATTAAAATATTGTTTGGATTTTTTTGAAAGGAAAAAAAGGATGCTGAAGAAGATTTTTGCTCACCTCTCACTTGTTTTACGTCATAAGCACCGAGTGTTTATAAATTGCGCAAAGTGCGGTATTCCTTGGAGAGGCTTTGTTCACGATTTTTCAAAGTTCACCCCCACCGAGTTTTTTGAAAGCGTTAAATATTATCAAGGCGACCGCTCGCCTATCGGGGCTTGTCGAAGAGCAACAGGAATGAGCAACGCCTGGCTTCATCATAAAGGAAGAAACAAGCATCATATTGAGTATTGGTTAGACCCCGAGTGCGAGGTAACACCTCTGATGCCATACAAATATGCGGTCGAATGTGTGTGTGACAAGCTGGCGGCAACAAGAGTTTACGCAGGCAAGGGATATAGCAGAGATTTGCCCCTTTTGCATTGGAAAAAACACGGAAATAAGGTCAACGGAAATCCCCTTACTATGCAATTTATAGAAAAGGTATTTTCGGATGTAGAAAAAAACGGTGAAAAATACGTTCTAAATAAAAAATACATGACAGAAACCTATCGTGAGATTTGCGGATAATATGCTGACAAAATTAGGATTTAAAGAAGATACTGCGCAAAAAATAAAAGCTGCGTTAAAAGAGAACGTAGTACTTATCATTGCAATTATTGCCGCAGTGATAACAAGCATTATAGTACCGCCTGACAAGGAATATCTTGAGTATTTTGATTTCAAGACGCTTGCTTGTCTTTTCAGCGTTTTAGCGGTGGTTTGCGCACTTAGAAACATCAGATTTTTCTATACGCTCGCCAAGGCGATAGTAAGAAAATTCAAGAACACAAAGATTGCAATTCTTGCTCTTGTGTATATTACGTTTATCGGCTCAATGCTGATTGCAAACGATATGGCTTTGCTTACGTTTTTACCGCTTGGATACTTCATTTTGCATACCACGGGGAAGGAAAAATATCTTGCGTTTGCCTTCATAATGCAGAACATTGCAGCTAATCTCGGAGGCATGCTGACGCCCTTTGGAAACCCGCAGAATTTGTACCTTTATTCAAAATTCAACATCCCTGACGGCGAATTTGTTTCAATAATGTTCCCACCGTTTTGCGTGGCAATTTTGCTGATTACAATATGCTGTCTTGTGTTTGTAAAAAGCGAGCCGATGGAAATACAGGAAAAGGCTGCGGAACTGCCTATCCCGAGAGTCGTTATATACTTGATTTTGTTTTCCCTCGCTATACTTATGGTATTCAGATTCATGCCGTATCAGATAGGCCTTATTGTAATTATTGCTTCGCTTCTGATTTTAGACAGGCAGGCGCTTTTACAGGTAGATTACGGACTTTTGTTTACCTTTGTATTTTTCTTTATTTTTGCAGGTAATATGGGACGAATTGAGGCCGTAAGAGATTTCTTCTCTTCCCTGCTTCAAATCAACACCCTCATATTCTCGGCAATGAGCTGTCAGGTCATAAGCAACGTTCCATCAGCGATTTTGCTATCAAGATTTACAGAAAATTACAGAGAGCTGCTACTGGGTGTAAATATAGGCGGCGCAGGCACTCTTATTGCATCTTTGGCAAGTCTTATTACCTTTAAGGAATATTCGAAGCAGGATCCCAAGCATACTTTAAGCTACGTGCTTAAATTTACTGCCTTTAATTTTGCATTTTTGATTATTCTCGTAGTTTTTTGCTACATTTTTGCCATATAATTACTTCCCTCGCTAAAATTGGCGAGGGATTTTTTATTTTTTCTGTTGACATATTTAAAGTAATATGATAAAATAGCAGTTGATATATAACAAATGTTATTTAAGAGGTGTATTATGCCGCCTAAGGTAAAAATTACAAAAAAAGAAATTATTGAAGCCGCTATTGATATTATAAGAAGAAACGGTGAGGGCTCTTTAAACGCAAGAAGCATTTCTGCATCTATCGGCTGCTCTACACAGCCCATATTTTCGAATTTTGAGTCTATGGAGGACTTGCAGGAGCATATTTGTGATACGGCTTATGAAATTTATCTTGGATTTTTGGAAAAGGAAGCGAAAAGCGATAAATATCCAAGGTATAAGGCGTTTGGAATGGGTTATATTCGCTTTGCCGAAGAGGAAAAAGAACTTTTCAAGCTACTGTTTATGTGCGACAGAAAGGGCGAGAGACCGAATTTCACCGTTGATTTTACCGACTCGGTGGAAATGATAATGAAAATGAATAATGTTTCTCGTGAGAAGGCTGAGCTTATTCATTTGGAAATATGGATATCCATACACGGAATTGCAACCATGCTTGCAACCTCGTTTATCAGTTTCAATTGGGATTTCATCAGCGATATGGTAAGCGACGTGTATCATGGAATACTTCTAAGACATCTTACGGAGGAAAAATAATGGATGCGATAGTAATAAAAGAGCTAACAAAAAAATACAAGGACATAACCGCCGTTGACGGTCTGTCCTTATCGATAAAAGATGGAGAGCTGTTCTCTCTTTTAGGCGTTAACGGTGCGGGAAAGACAACTACTATAAAAATGCTCTGCTGTCTTACTGAGCCTACAAGTGGCGAGGCATATTTGCTTGAAAAAAGCATTATTTCGGATCCTTACGCGGTTAAGGAGATTATTGCGGTTTCTCCGCAGGAGACTGCTATTGCTCCAGGACTTTCTGCAAGAGAAAATCTTGAGCTTATATGCGGTATTTACGGCTTTGACAAGGATAAAAGAAATACGAAAATCAACGAGCTGACCGAGCTTCTTTCGCTTGGAGACATACTCGACAGAAAGGCAGGAAAACTGTCAGGCGGTTGGCAAAGGCGACTCAGCATTGCAATGGCGCTTATCAGCGAGCCGAAGATACTTTTTCTTGATGAACCGACTCTTGGCCTCGACGTTATTGCAAGAAGCGAGCTTTGGGATATAATTTCTTCGCTGAAAGGCAGAGTTACTATTGTTCTCACTACTCATTACATGGAAGAAGCAGAGGCTCTTTCCGACCGTATAGCCATAATGAAGGACGGAAGTCTGCTTTTATGCGAAACTCCCGAGAAAATCAAGGCTATGACGGGTGAGGATAGCATTGAAAAGGCATTTATCAAGGTAGTTAAGGGGGATTTAAAATGAGAATGTTGACTTTTGCAAAAAGAAATTTCATGGAAATCATAAGAGATCCCCTCAATTTATGCTTTCTTTTCGGCTTCCCTGCGGTGCTTTTGCTGCTTCTCAGCGCAATTCAGGCAAACATTCCCGTAAGTCTGTTTGAAATTCAGCATCTTGCCCCCGGAGTTATGGTATTTGGTCTTGCATTTATGACTCTGTTTTCAGCCACCCTTATATCAAAGGACCGTCAGAGCAGCTTTATGCAAAGGCTCTATACTACCCCGATGAAGCCTGCTGATTTTATTCTCGGATATACCCTGCCCCTTATTCCAATCGCTATGGCAGAGGGAGTTGTATCCTATATTATTGCGCTTGTGCTCGGGCTCAAAATAAGCCTTAATATACTGCTTTCAATCATTTTTATAATCCCCGTTGCGCTTTTGTATATCGGAATAGGGCTTCTATGCGGAAGCGTGCTTAACGACAAGCAGGTTGGCGGTATATGCGGCGCGCTTCTTACAAATCTTTCGGCATGGCTGTCGGGTATATGGTTTGACCTTGACCTTGTGGGCGGAGCTTTTAAGAAAATCGCCTATGCTCTGCCCTTTGTTCACGCTGTTGAGATGGAAAGAGCTGTTATCGCAGGTAATTTCGGCGATATTCTGCCTCATTTATTATGGGTGATGGGATATGCTATCGTGATACTTGTTGTTGCGGTAATGCTGTTCTTAAAGCAAATGAAGAAATAAAAAAGAGGCTGAAATTTTCAGCCTCTTTTTTGTTTAGAAGTTTTTGGGATAAACACCCTGCTCTGTAAGCATCTTGAATGCTTCAACAACGGTTTCCTTATCCTCTTTATATGTAACTCCGTACCATTTATCAACGTTATCAATAACCTTTACGTCTGCCTTACCCTCATTTATAAGGTCGGCAACAACGAGGGGAATGAAGAACTCGCACTTTTCAGGGTTCTTCTCAAGATTTGCGCTAAGGAACTTGGCGAATCTCTCCTTACATTCCTTAATATATGCGGGAGTAAAGCCCCAAAGGTTCATGGAAACGAGAGTATCTCCGTCGAGGTCGTATTCCTTGTCGTCCTCTACGTAGTAGATTCTGCCGTTATCAGTGCCAATCTTGGTACGCTCGATAATTTCGGTAAGCATACCGTTGTCATCGGATTTGCAAACGCCTCTCGAAACGGTACCCTGCTCGGTAACGGTGTTCTTGATGCGGTAGCCTACCATTGCGAAATGATACTTGTCGGGCTCGTCAGAGGAATTAACGAGGAAGTCGTAAATCTTCTCGAATGCGTGAGCGCCGTAGTAATCGTCTGCATTTACAACTGCAAAGGGCGCGTCAACGGTGCCGTCGCAGCACATAAGAGCGTGAGCTGTGCCCCAAGGCTTTTTTCTGCTATCGGGTACGCTAAAACCCTCGGGAAGCTTATCGATTTCCTGGAAAACGTACTTTACGTTAACGTTCTTACCTGCAAGGTGCGCGTCCATAACCTCACGGAAATCTGCCTCAATCTCCTTTTTAATAATAAAAACTATGTCACGGAAGCCTGCCTTGATTGCATCGTAAATAGAAAAATCTATTATAATGTGACCTGCCTCGTCAACCTTGTCGATTTGCTTTAAACCACCGTAGCGGCTGCCCATACCGGCAGCAAGAATTACAAGCTGAGGATTTTTCATAATGAAGCTCCTTTATGTTGTTTTATTTTCATTATACTACATCTCCCTGTAATTATCAAGTAAAAAAATTTAATGTTTTTGTAAAATAGCATATTTTTTAAGTCTTTTTTACAACAATCGGGCTTTTTTTTCACATTTGTAAGGAAAAAATCGCATCTTATACTTGAAAAGAATGTCGATGTAAGATATAATATATATAAAAAAAGAGAGAGGTACAAACAAATGAGTACATTCCAGGTAATAGAGCATCCTCTTATTGCTCACAAGCTTACTATAATGAGAGATAAAAACACCTCTACAAAGGATTTCAAAGAGCTTCTTGACGAGATTTCCATGCTTATGGGCTATGAAATTACAAGAAACCTTCCCACCGAGGACGTGGAGATTGAAACTCCCATATGCAAGAGCGTACAGAAAAGAATTGCAGGCAAGAAGCTGGCGATAGTTCCTATCCTGCGCGCAGGTCTTGGCATGGTTGACGGACTTCTCCGTCTTGTTCCTGTTGCAAAGGTTGGTCACATCGGTCTTTACCGTGACCCCGAAACTCACGAGCCTGTAGAATACTACTGCAAGATGCCAAATGACCTTGACAAGCGTACGGTTATTATCGTTGACCCCATGCTTGCTACCGGTGGCTCTGCTGCTGACGCTATTACTATGGTAAAGAAGCGCGGTGCGACTCACATTATGCTTATGTGCCTTGTTGCCGCTCCCGAGGGCGTTAAAAAGGTTCAGGACAACCACCCCGACGTAGATATTTACGCTGCCGCTCTTGACGAGAGACTTAATGAGCATGCATACATTATTCCCGGTCTTGGCGATGCGGGTGACAGAATTTTCGGTACTCTTTAATTTTAGTTGATTTGATTTTCCAAGGAGGTGAGGCTCGTGCGCGAGCTTGTAATAGGTCCTAACGATGCAGGACAAAGACTTGATAAATTTATTACAAAGACGCTTGATTTGCCTATGAGCCTTCTTTATAAGTCTATAAGACTTAAGAAAATCAAGGTCAACCGTAAGCGCGCTGAAAATAACACTATTCTTGCAGTTGGCGACACTATACAATGCTTTCTTGCTGACGAGTTCTTTGAGAAAAAGGCTGACGAGCACTCCTTTGAGAGTATAAACGTTCATCTTGACATCGTTTACGAGGACGAAAACATACTTCTCGTTAACAAAAAGCCCGGTGTTTCGGTTCACGAGGATGACAAGGGCTCGACAAACACGCTCATTACTCATATTCAGGCGTATTTATATCAAAAGGGCGAGTACAAGCCCGACGAGGAGCAGTCCTTTGCCCCTGCCCTATGCAACAGAATTGACAGAAACACGGGCGGCATAGTTATTGCGGCAAAAAACGCCGAGGCTCTGCGTGTTATGAACGAGAAAATCAAGTATAGAGAGATTGACAAGTTCTATCTTGCGGCAATAAAGGGTGTACCTGAGAAGAAATCAGCGGTTTTGAAGGGTTATCTGTTAAAGGACAGCAAGACTAACACGGTTAAGGTTTACGACAAGAATCCACCCAAAAATGCCAAGGAAATTATCACGAAATACAACGTGATTGCAAAGAAAAACGACTCTGCACTTATTGAGGTTGAGCTTCTGACAGGAAGAACGCACCAGATACGCGCGCATATGGCGCATATCGGTCATCCATTGATTGGTGACGGCAAGTATGGCATTAACAAGGACGACAGGGCGCAGGGATATAAATATCAGGCGCTTTACTCATACAGGCTGAGA
>JAZQWA010000057.1:0-16409 GCA_045632065.1 Eubacteriales bacterium
CTGGCTGCCCTTAATAGAGAGGCCGATAAGCCCGGGCTTCTCGGAAACGTTAGCAACTGCATAATCGTATGCAGGCTGCTGATCAAGCTGAGTAGCGATAGGCTTCATCTCAAGTGCGGGAGCCTTGCCGGTCTTAGCTGCGTTTGCAGTAACGGGACAAGCCTTAACGCAAAGAGTACAACCCATACAATCAAGAGGAGATACAGCCATAGTGAACTTGTACTCGGTCTTAGCAACGGGCTTGTCGGTGAACTTGGTAACAGCAGGAGCTGCTGCAGCCTCTTCAGCAGTCATAGCGAAGGGACGGATACAAGCGTGAGGACAAACGAATGCACAGTTGTTACACTGAATACAGGTTTCGGGATTCCACTGGGGAACGGTAACTGCAACGCCGCGCTTCTCGTATGCGGAAGATCCCTGGGGGAAGGTACCGTCTGCATACTTAGCAAACGCACCAACGGTGAGGGAGTCACCCTTCATAGCGCCAACGGGAACAACGATGTCGTTAACGAAGTCAACGAGGTCTGCACGAGTACCGGTAGCCTTAGCTGCGGGAGCTGTCTCGCCTGCGTTAGCCCAAGCTGCAGGAACTGCAACCTCTACGAGAGCGTCCTTACCAGCGTCGATAGCCGCATAGTTAAGGTCAACGATAGCCTGTCCCTTCTTAATGTAGGACTTGTATGCTGCCTTCTTCATGTACTCGATAGCTTCCTCAGCGGGAAGAATCTTTGCAAGAGCAAAGAATGCAGACTGAAGAACGGTGTTCTTAACCTTTGCATTACCGAGGTCGATAGCGATCTTGGTAGCGTTGATGGTGTAGAACTTAACGTTGTTCTTTGCAATATAGGTCTTAACAGACGCGGGAAGATGAGCATCAAGCTCCTCTACAGTCCAGGGACAGTCAAGAAGGAATGTACCGCCGGGCTTAACGTCGGAAATCATATCATACTTGTTGAGGTATGCGTTGTTGTGGCAAGCAACGAAGTCTGCCTTGTTGATATAGTAAGAGGACTTGATTGCGGAATCACCGAAACGAAGGTGAGAAATGGTGATACCACCGGTCTTCTTGGAGTCATACTGGAAGTACGCCTGAATGAACTTATCGGTATGGTCACCGATAATCTTGATGGAGTTCTTGTTTGCACCAACTGTACCGTCGCCGCCAAGACCCCAGAACTTGCACTGAATCATATCAGCGGGAGCGGTGTCGGGAGCAGCCTTTTCGGTAAGGGAGTGACCGGTGAGATCGTCTACGATACCAACGGTGAAGTGGTTCTTCTTCTCGCCAGCCATGTTCTCGTAAATTGCGAAAATGGAAGCGGGAGTAGTATCCTTAGAGCCAAGACCGTATCTACCGCCAAGAACCTTAACGCCCTCTCTGCCGCACTCGTTAAGAGCTGCGATAACGTCGAGGTAAAGGGGCTCGCCAAGAGAGCCGGGCTCCTTGGTTCTGTCAAGTACGGAAACAACCTTTGCGGTTGCAGGAATAGCCTCAGCGAGCTTCTCTGCAACGAAGGGTCTGTAAAGTCTAACCTTAACAAGACCAACCTTCTCACCCTTAGCGGTAAGATAGTCGATAACCTCCTCTGCTACGTCACAAACGGAGCCCATAGCGATGATAACGCGGTCTGCGTCGGGTGCGCCGTAGTAGTTGAAGAGCTTGTAGTTAGTGCCAAGCTTAGCGTTAACCTTGTCCATGTACTCCTCTACGATTGCAGGAAGAGCGTCATAGTAGGGGTTGCAAGCCTCTCTATGCTGGAAGAAGATGTCACCGTTCTCAGCAGAGCCGCGAAGTGCGGGAAGCTCAGGGTTGAGAGATCTGTTACGGAATGCTGCAAGAGCGTCCATATCAACCATCTCCTTGAGATCCTTGTAATCCCAAGCAGCAACCTTCTGAATCTCGTGAGAGGTACGGAAGCCATCGAAGAAGTTAAGGAAAGGAACTCTTCCCTTGATAGTAGCAAGGTGAGCAACTGCACCGAGGTCCATGATTTCCTGAGCGTTGGTCTCAGCCATCATAGCAAAGCCGGTCTGACGGCATGCATAAACGTCGGAGTGATCACCGAAGATGTTAAGAGCGTGGGAAGCTACGCATCTTGCAGAGACGTGAATAACGCAAGGAAGAAGCTCACCGGCGATCTTGTACATGTTGGGGATCATAAGAAGAAGACCCTGAGATGCGGTGTAGGTGGTGGTAAGCGCACCGGCTGCAAGAGAGCCGTGAACAGCGCCTGCGGCGCCTGCCTCAGACTGCATTTCAACTACCTTAACATTCTGACCGAGAATGTTCTTTGCGGGTTCGCCGAAAATATTCTTGTCGGAAGCGGACCAGGTGTCGGTTACCTCAGCCATAGGGCTGGAAGGTGTGATAGGATAGATGGCAGCAACTTCGGTAAACGCGTAAGAAACGTGAGCCGCAGATGTGTTACCATCCATAGAAATTTTCTTTCTTTCTATCATTGGTTTATCCTCCATATAAAAATTTATTAAACTACATTATTATAATTGAGTTTCCTCAACCAAGTATTATATCACAAAAGTTTTAAAAAGTAAAGAGTTTTAGTCTGCTTTTTCAGATTTTTTTATCTTTTCCTCGGCCATGCGGATAAGAGGAATTGCCGCGATAGCAAGCAAGGCAATAATAGCGCCTGCAAGGAAAATCTCACGAGCGGGAGCGGTTGACGCTGTAAGCACGTCGTTGCCCTCAAGGGCGATGCCTGCTCCGAATTTCTGATTAAGGGCGTTTCCGATAGCAGGTCCAACAATCATGGGAACAAGAACGCTTGCAAACATTCTCACGCCCTGCATCTTACCAACCGCATCAGAGGGGGTGTTGTCACGCATGATAGAGCCGTTAAGAGCCGTGCTGAAGATGTTACCGCAAATCATAACGAATCCACCGATACCGAAGAGAATCATAAGAAGCATCTTGTTTTCCTGAGGAACCATAGAAGCGAAGTACATACCGAGCAAGCCCACGGAAAGAATAACCGCCGCAAAATAAAGAAGCTTGCTCTTCGACATTCTGTCAGAAAGCTTGCCGAGATAAAGGTTTACCGCAGCGCCTGCAATAATGGCAATTGCAAATACAGCGCTGTACTCAAGCTCGCTAAAGCCAAGGCAATACTTCATATAGATGATGAGGTAAGACATAAAGGTCTGCATCGCAATACCGAACAACGCCACAGAAAGAAGCGTCGCATAGAACGGAAGATGATTTTTAATAACGGAGGGGCGAAAGCCGTACACAATGTCACGAAGGCCGCCCGATTTCTCAATGGTGGGCGCATCCTTGAACAAGAACAGGCCAAGCACACCGCAAAGAGAAATAAGAACGCCAAGACCGATAAATACAGGGGTATAACCAAATGTTCCAGTAAGAATTCCGATACCGCCCGCAACTATAAGCAGACCGATAAGAGGAAGAATGGACAAAACGCTCTCAACGTATCCTCTGTAAGAGGGCTTGGTGTTGTCTGTTACCCACGCATTAAACGCGGCATCGTTAGCAGTAGAGCCAAAGAGCGTCATAACGCAGTCGCCTACAACGAACAACACAAGGCTGAGAGTGATAACCTGCGTAGCAGGCTTCGAAAGAACAGCGCCGATAATCTCGGGTGTAAGGCATCCGAAGAGCGCCACAGTAATACCCCAGATGATATATCCAATTGAAATAAACCCACGTCTGTTACCGAGCTTGTCTGACAACGTACCCGCTATAAGAGTAACCACCGTAGCGGCAATACCGCTGAGCTGGACCATAAGAGTTACTGTGCCAAGTGAGCCATCTGCAAGATTATAGTCCTTGAAGGTCTCGTAAACAAATGTGCCGAAGAACATATTTTCAACCGACCAGGCTATCTGACCGATTGCGCCAAAAAGCAAAAGCAAAAACCAGTTTTTTCTTGAAAACTTTTCCATAATGCTCTCTCCTTATTTGTTTTTTTGTTTGTAACAATAATTATATCAAATTTTATTTCGTATGTCAACAAATTTTATTGCCAGCCACTTTTAACGCTAAAGCACTCGATTATCAGCGAGTTTTTTGCTGTTTTAGCAGCCTTTTGACAATATTTATTTACATTTTTGCGCTTTTTTTAATGAAAGTGCAAGAAAAATATGGTGATTTTTTATTTGTGATTTGCAAAAGTATTTCAGGTTATTTATTCGATTTTTCCTGATTTTATATTTTTTTCAATTTTTTCGTTATATTTTTACATATTTCTTGACTTTTTAAAATATATATGTTAAAATATCTATAAGATTATACATTTTAAAATAATAAGGAGAGTGATAAAATGCCTGAAATCAAGTATGAAGTTGTTGACAAAATCGGTATCGTAAGCGAAGGCAACAACGGTTGGAACAAAGAGCTTAACCTCATCAGCTGGAACGAGAGAGAGCCCGTTTATGACATCCGTACATGGTCTCCCGATCACGAGAAGATGGGCAAGGGCGTTACCATATCCGTTGAGGAAGCTAAGGTTCTTCGCGATATGCTCAACGGTCTTAACCTTGACTAATTCTTGTCTCAACAACAAAAAAGTGACTCGCCGTATTTGCTTCTCAGTTACATAGCAAATACGGCGTTTCCTTTTCTCTTTTTTTGCATTTAATTTACGTTTTAGTTTTCTGTGATATAATTTGTCACACATCGACAGAAAGGATTATTATGAGCAGAAAAAAGAAAAGCTCGTCAAAGAAGCCTTGGGTTCTGCCGAGGCACGCGTTTTTCAGACGAGTTTTAGGCATTGTATTTCTTCCATACGTAAAGAAGAAATATAATATTAAGATAACTACATACGACGGTGACAACCGCCCTATGCTGATTTTATATAACCACCAGACGGCCTACGACCAATTTTTCGTTGGCGGAGCATTCAAAAGACCGATTTACTACGTTGCAACCGAGGATATTTTCTCCATGGGCTTCTTGTCCAAGATTATCAAGTTCCTTGTTGCTCCTATTCCAATAAAGAAGCAAACCACCGATGCAAGAGCGGTAATCAACTGCATAAGAGTTGCCAAGGAGGGCGGCGCTATTGCCATTGCCCCCGAGGGAAACCGTACTTACAACGGCGAAACGGTATATATCAAGCCATCTATTACCTCGCTGGCGCGCCATTTAAGGCTTCCCATTGCCCTTTTTAAAATCGAGGGTGGTTATGGAATACAGCCGCGCTGGAGTGACGTTGTAAGAAAGGGTGAGATGAAGGCGGGTGTCAGACGCATCGTTGAGCCTGAGGAATATGCCGAGCTCTCCGACGACGAGCTTTACAAGCTCATCTGCGACGGACTCTACCAGAATGAAGCGTGTGTAGACGGCGAGTATCGCAGTCCTGTGTTGGCGGAATATCTCGAAAGAGCAATTTACGTTTGTCCAGAGTGCGGTATGTCTAAGTTTCAAAGCGATGGTGACATTATAAAGTGCACCCGTTGCGGAAAGAAGGCACGTTATACCTCAACAAAGGAGCTTGTGGGGGTTGACTCTGAATTTCCGTTCAGGTTCGTTAATGATTGGTATGATTATCAGAGCGATTTCATAAACAACCTCAAGCTTACGGGGATGTCCGATGAAGCGCTATACAACGAAAAAGTAGATTTATTCGAGGTATTATTATATAAAAAGAAGCGTAAAATTCATACTGGGGCAGAAATCGCGCTTTACCCGAGCAAAATTACCGTTAAAGCCGGTGAAGATTTATACAACTTCGAATTTGACACGCTGACTGCAGTCAGCGTGCTTGGAAAAAACAAGCTGAACATTTATTCAGACGGCAGGGTTTATCAAATCAAGGGCAGCGAGCGTTTCTGCGCCCTGAAATACGTAAATCTTTGTTATAGATACAAAAATATTATAAAAGGAGACGAAAATGATACATTTTTGGGACTCTGACGTATGGAGCTGGTTGCTATTGTTTGCAGTATTGCTTGGCAGCCTGCTTGTAGGAAACACTTTGAGACGTAAAATTAAACCGCTTAGAAATTCGCTTATTCCCACATCGGTAATCGGTGGCGGTGTACTACTTATAGTTGCCGCAATCTATAAGCTTATAACAGGAAACGTTATGTTTGATGCCGCTATCTTCGGTGGCAACGGCACGGCAAATCTCGAAATTATTACATACCACGCTCTTGCCCTTGGATTTATTGCCTCATCGCTCAAATCCAGCGAAAAGCCTGTTGATAAAAAGCGCCTGACTGAAATCTTTGACACAGGCGTTACCACGGTATCTACCTATTTACTTCAGGGTGTTCTTGGTATGGCGATAACCATTGTTGCGGCTCTGATATTTATTCCCGATTTCTTTGCAGGGGCAGGAATTCTTCTTCCCTTCGGCTACGGTCAGGGTACAGGCCAGGCTCTCAACTGGGGCATCGTATACGAAACGCTTACCGATGCGCCTGCATTTAAAGGCGGCGCAGCGTTCGGTCTTACCATCGCAGCATTTGGCTTTATTTCGGCAGCCCTTGGCGGTGTTATCCACCTGAATATCCGACGCAAAAATGGAAAGCTTGTAAAATCCCAGCGCACCGACGGCAGCGACTACCATGAAGCCGTTGAGGTTGCGGGCGAAATTCCTATGCAGGAAAGTGTTGACAAGCTGACTATACAGATTTCCTTTATCCTGATTGCCTACGTTGTGGCATACATTATCATGTATATCCTGGGTCTTGTTCTTCCCGGAATGAAGGCAACCATCTACGGCTTCAACTTCCTGCTCGGCGTTGTGGGCGCAACAATTGTAAAGTCGGTAGTAAGCCTTCTTCGCAAAACAGGCCTTATGAGCAGAAAATACATCAACAACTTCCTTATGACGCGTACCAGCAACTTCTTCTTCGACCTTATGGTTGTTGCAGGCGTTGCGGCCATCAGACTCGACGAGCTTGAGAGCTATTGGGGCATAGTTATGATTCTCTGCGTTGTCGGATTTATCAGCACCTACGTATACATTCGTATTGTGAGCAAAAAGCTCTTCCCTGATTACGAAGAGGAGCAGTTCCTTATGATGTACGGTATGCTCACAGGAACTGCCAGTACGGGCACAATCCTTCTGCGTGAGATTGACGGTGAATTCAAAACTCCCGCAGCTGATAATATGGTTTATCAGAACTTCCCTGCTATTGTTTTCGGCTTCCCGCTCATGCTTTTGGCAAATCTTGCGCCCTACAAGCCGGAGCTTACCCTGCTTATACTCTTCCTCTTCTTCGTTGTTATGAATTTAATTCTATTCAGAAAATTCATCTTTAAAAAGCGAAAAAAGAGCAAATAATTTAGTAAAACACCGCATTTTGACAACTTTACGTTGCATTATGCGGTGTTTTTTCTTTATTTATCCTTCGATTTTTCCGGAGTCTCTTTGAAAAATCTATCGACCACAGCTCGTATCAATCGCATGGAATTAAGCTCCTCTGCCACTCTGCCGTTTTCACTATCGACGATGCTTTTATAATTGGAGCAGTCCATATCAGCCCCCACAATAATAGGGTTAAAGGTCTTTTTTATGGCTTCGAATATGAACCCCCTGCCAAACCTGCGCTCCAATATGTTAAAGGCAATCGACACCGTAGAGCTTGTAGATGACATTCTATTAAGATAATTATCAATTATTCTGTTATTCGGAGATTCCGAAAGAGAGACAGATATTCTATCGGGATAAGGCCGCTTTATAACTATCATTCTGGTGCTGGAAAGCTCGGGAAATATTATTTCTATTCGATATTCCCTGTTTCCGTTTGCGTCAACAATAGCCTCTCCCATAGCCTTTACGATGTATTTTTCACCTCTGAAATCGAGAATTGAGCTTTTATATTCATAAAATCCTATTGGAATGCGAATCCTTGCTCCGCTTTCCAATGCAACCATATACAGCTCCTCGCCGCGTCGTTCAAAGGACAGCTCCTGAAGCGATGAATCAAGATTATTTTGCATCGCCCTGACTATAAGCGGCAGTATGCCGTGATTATTTTTACTTAATGCGTACCTTCCGAGCAGAGGCAACCACGAGCTATCAAATATCTCCCTTGCCCGAAGTCCCAAAAAGCATAGTATGCCTCCTCGCTTTTCCTTGGGGTTCACCCATCTCCTTGAATCAAAAAATGTCGCTGACTTGTCAATCAGAATTCTTGCGTCGGCATTATCCATTTTATCCGAAAGCTCGCCGCCCAGATATTTTCGTATTATTTCAAGGGCTGGACTGTCGGCAAAAAGCTCGTTATTTCCACCTGTCAGAACGGCAACAATATCATTTCTCGGGCAAATCCAAACGTTTTGGCCAAGCATGCCATTAAAGAGCAGCTCCTCTGCCCCTCTTGCCCTCCACATCTGATAAGTATAATTAAAATCACCGTTTTCCTCGGGAACTATTGCTTTTGTTTCGTTACATCGGATTATCCAATCGGAAGACAAAATCCTTTTACCGAAAAAGTCACCCCCCGACAAAAACATATATCCTATCTTTGCCCAGCTCTCGCAGGACATATAAAGTCCCCAGCCTGCTTTTTCTGTTCCCTCAGGCCCTTTTTCCCAAAGATAGTTGCTGATTCCCATAGGCTCAAATAGTCCCTCTTTGGCGAGTTCTATAAACGGCTTGGATGATACCCTCTCGGCAATTCTCGCAAGAAGATAGGTGTTCATGCTGTTGTATAAGAATTTGCTCCCAGGGGCAAATTTCACAGACGAAGCAAAGAAAGCCTCGGTCCAATTTCGGTCTGTAATAGAACCGAGCTCGGCAAAATCAATGCCGCAGGTCATTGTAAGCAAATGCTCCACGGTTATTTGCGAAAAACGCTTATCCTTGTATTTTATCTCAGGAAAAAAGTCGGCAAGGCGAGCGTCAAGTCCTATTTTTCCTCTGTCCCACAGTTGTCCTATTACCATTCCAGATATGCTCTTCGACATTGAATGAGAAATGTGCGCCACGTTTACGCCGTACCCATCGCGCGAGCACTCGCAAATAACCTCGCCGCCCCGAAGAATCATAAGGCTATGCACGTTGGCTCTTTTTTCTCTCTCCAGCTCGCAAAGCATGTTATAAATTCGCTTCGATGAAATACCCTTTTTCTCGGGAATTGTTCTGGGAAAGAATCTCTGCTCACGGGAGCTGACTGCAATCTTTTGCGGATAATAAGGAACAACCGATGCTCCGCCATCGCTGCCAAAAGCTAACGACGTAAACAAGTCAACAGAGCGTTTTTTCCATTTATCCATAACCACATCCCCCGTTTTTATAGGCGCTAATGTAAATTATGCCATTTTTTATAAGGAATATAACAAAAAATGACGGCTCGGGCAAATTTATACCCGATACCGTCATATTTATTTGATTATATAAACATTTGCGCAGGGAAAATAAGGTCTGCAAGCAGTCCAAACACAACTCCGCTGGCAAGTATAATTCCCATAATTATGAGATTTTCTTTGAGTCGCTTGTTGATTTTCATCAGAATAAGAAGTCCGACTCCAGCGCCCGAAAACAGTCCTGCCATCATGGTGCCGGCCGTGATAATTCCCTTCGTGCAAAGGGTTGTAAGGCCAACCGAAACGGCGCAATTCGGTATCAATCCGACTATCGCCGCAATTGAATGACTAACGAAGGGCATGTTGAATAAAGCAGAGCCGAGCTTTTCTTCTCCAACGAAGAAAATCAAAGCGTTAATAGCCACTGTAATTATAAAAATAAACAGCGAAATAGTCGCGGTGTGATGAAGCGCAGAATACCATATACCTCTCTCGCAATGGCAATTGTCCTCATCGCAAATAACGTCAATATTGATTTTTTCCTGTTCTCTTTTTGTAAGGCGGATAACAAAATCCACCGCCATTCCTACCACAATCGCCACGCAGGTCTTGTAGAGCAGCACAAGTCCAACCGTGCCAAGCGGCACTCTTCCAGACAAAAGAATCGGCAACATCTCGTCGGATGTCGAAAGAAAGACCGCAACCAACGTACCGACGGTAATTATTCTTCCCGCGAAAAGATTTGCAGCCGCAGCAGAAAATCCGCACTGCGGCAGCACGCCAAGCGCTCCCCCAACCGCAGGTCCAAAAACTCCCGCTTTTTTCATAAACTGCTCTGCTTTGTCGGAGGATTTATGCTCTATGTACTCCATAAGCAGATATGTTAAGAATAAAAAGGGGATTATTTTCAATGTATCGAGCAAGCCGTGAAGCAAAACCTCTTCCAAAAACAAAAGAAAAGGCCCGCCCTCAGCATGCGCATGTAATAAAGCCATTTTACATCCTCATATTTTAATTTCTATATAATAATATACCATTTTCTAAAAAAAGTCAATACTTTAACTCACAAAACGCCCAAAAAGTAAACTATAAATCACAAAAAGGATAAAATTTCTTGCTTTTTGCAAAAAAACATGGTATAATATTCACATCAAAAACCAGGAGAATCAAAGTGGATAAAAGGATTTTTACTCTCAAAAGAATCGAAGGCGAATACGCATACCTCTCCGACAACGAAACAGGCGAAGAGCTCTTCATCGCCCTTGCCCTGCTGCCCGCAGGCGTCGACGAAGGCACAGTTATCGCATGCGAAAATATGGAGTTTTTCATTGTTTAACAAAAAGCATTTTTTAAATCAGCCACCCCGCATTTTTAGACAAAAAACATCTTTTTTAAATTATGTGAAGAAAAATTCAAAAAACTATTGACTTTTTCTAATCCGAGTGCTATAATATATTAGGTTTTTTGGAAAGCACAAATTGCTTCTTAACAAAATCAACCTAAAATCTGGGTGTGGCGCAGTTGGTAGCGCGCTACCTTGGGGTGGTAGAGGCCGCAAGTTCAAGTCTTGTCACTCAGACCAGAAAAGCCTTGAAAACATTAAGTTTTCAAGGCTTTTTCTTATTTTATCAACATACGATTTAGGCGATTTTCTAAAACTTTCTAAAAAATGATTTTCAATAATCCTTTTTTCAATGACCTTTTTAGATGCTTTTAACTTGCCTGCCCTACAAAAAATGCTTTGGAGTATGAATTGCCCCAAAGCATTTTCGTTTAGTTAGCATTTACAGAAAACAATCCGTTCAAGGATTTAGAACTTTCTACTACTTGCTCATTCGTAAGGTGCGTATAAATTGCCAAGGTTGTTTTTATATCAGAGTGTCGCATCCACCTTTGCATTTCAAGTACCTTCCATCCTTTTGCATATAGAATTGTAGCCGTTGCGTGTCGCAAATCATGAAGCCTAATATGCTCGTAGCCCTTTCTCTTTAAGACTCTCTGAAATGTTCTTGTAAGTGAGTCAGGTCTGTAAAGGCTTCCATCGGGATTTTTGAAAATGTAGTCATTTTCGATGTATTCTTTGCCGAACACTTTTCTATAGTCCATATCTAAATCCAAAATCCTCATACTATTATCTCCACTACTTTTGTGTTGCGTTGTGATAGTCTTCAGTATTGTAGCATAAATACGCACAAAAACCAAGGACGGAGCATAATCAGATGGATTATACTCCGTTCTCATCTTCATAAAAGCTTGTTGTGCTATAGTTAAATGCCGTTTACAACTCCATAATCATAAAACAGTATTTTCCGTCAATTTTTCCCAAACCAATATAATATTCATTGTCTATGGAGTAAACATTATTTCCTATATTAGTTACTTCATAATCAAAATGCATCAAGTAAACCATATAGGCAGATAAGTAGACCCTACATTCTTCTTCCTTATCAAATCCATAAAGGTAAGAACCATCATCTTTCGTGTAATTAGGAAAATCAGCAATAGCAGTTTCGGGTTTTGGCAAGTCCATATCAATAAATTCTTCAACCAAAGACTCATCGTAATAGCGAATATTATACTCGCTAAACCACTCGAGCAATTCGTCTTTTAAATATTCTTCTTTTATGTATTCAGAGTACTTGTATAATTGACCATCGCCCCCCATTAACTCAACAACAAATGATTGTCCGTCTGAAGTTTCTACCATTACATCTGAATAATCATCGGGTCTGAACATCCAAACAACTGTAGCTGTTGCTCCATTTCGAACTGATATGTCAACGGCAATGGCGTTTTCAATACGTTGACCATTAAACGTCACCATGGTAAGCCCAACTCCGTTCTGGAAAGCCTCTACTCTTACTAAATCTTCTGGAACAGCTGTACTTCCAGAAGTGTTGGTCAATTCAAAAAATAGCATAACATATTCATCACCAGAATGGTATTCGCACTTTCCCTCAATAAACTTCAGACTATATTCCGAGTTTGTTTTTAAAGAATCATCCTCGTTATCTATTCTATCTCCACCATTATCTGTACCTTTATTTGTTTCTGTGGTATTACTACATCCAACAATGCAAAAAAGCAAACACAGTACAGAAATTATTAAAGCTGTAATTCTTTTCATAGTAATTCTCCTAAAATCAAAGTAAAAATGCCTAACCAAAATCGTGCAATGAAAAGCATAATTTTAATTATTATATCACAAAATCTGCCAAATGTAAATAGGGTGATTCAACTTCACCTATCAAACAACCGCCAGTTTTGATAATTAACAAACGTGCAACTGCCCCACGCTATCTAAAAAACATCTAAAAAAAGGTTGTTCAAAATCTGAAACCACAGACCTGTAGCTTCAGAAATGGCACATTTTTTACGAAAAAGCCCTGTTTTTTTGATGGTTTTCACTCAGTAATACCCCCTGTTAAGTACGCCATCATTTTGTGGTGGTAGAGGCCGCAAGTTCAAGTCTTGTCACTCAGACCAAAAACGGAGATGTGTCCGACGTTACGGACTGCTCCGTTTTTCTTTATTTATCTCGCAAAATCTCTTGAAATCTCGCGTTTTCGCAATATAAAGAATGGGCTTGTTCTTCCATGCTTCGAGGGTTGAACAAGCCCATTTTTCGCCTTTGACCACATGTTTGACCACTTACGGAGATTTTTTCCTCAATTTCGGCAGTTCATCCCTCCATTTTAATCCATTATAACTTGCTTTTTTCACCAAAATATGATATAATTTATTATAGAAGTATATTACTTATTTTTTATCATTTGAAAGGAGCTACCCATGAAAAAAACTCTCTTATTTATAGTGTTCTTCATCGTCATTGGTATACTTTCCTGCGCCAGTGTGTTATCACAAAACCCAGCATTAGCTTGTATCGGCGTCATTGCCTCCGCTATTTTTGGATCGCTAATTTCAATTGTTTTCACATCTATTGATAAGCACGGTCAAGGCTGGAGACTTTGGTTTCAACATATTAGATATTGGAAAAAAGATGTTAGACTTTCTTTCTCGTATTTATTTAAGATTGAGGTTGATGGCAAGTACCTGCTTGTAAAAGGTAACAGATTGAAAAAACAATATCAACCTGTAGGAGGCGTTTATAAATACTACGATGAGGCCAAGCCAACATTGGAAAGTTTTAAATTTCGCCCTGATGTTAAAATGGGCAACACCTCAGAGACCGATGATCTCCGCATTTTCATAAAAGGAAGATATTTACTTCTTTTTATGGATTGGTTTAAGAGCATGAGAGATAGAGAATATGACCCAACACGAGAATTTAAGGAAGAATTAATAGCATCAAATTTATTACCTGAAAGTGCTTTTTCAAAATTCGAATACCGTAAAATTTACACTCATGATAAGGGTGTAGAATATTCGACATTCATGCAGTGCGATGAGATCGTATATGCGGATATATTCGAAATAAAATTATCCGATTCTCAAAAAGCTGCAATCAGACAAGCTGTCGAAGAACATCCCGACATGCTTTGCCTTGCTACTGCAGAGGAATTAAAATGTGAATGCTACAATGGTATAGAGAAAAACTTAGGCAACAATGCTAAATGGCTACTAGGAGAATAAAAATGAAACGTTATATTGAATCAATCTTGTTCGGAATATGCGAGAAATTACAGTTACCACCTTCTTTGTATGATCTCGCCACCGAAAGATACGAAACCATCATCAAAGTTTTAAAAAAAGATTCTGTTTTTAAGAATGTTGAATTAAATATTTATCCGCACGGTTCTTTTAGATTAAAGACCACAGTCAAACCACTCAATGGCGAAGAATTTGATCTGGATTTTGTCGCAGAACTTCCTATAGATTCAGATATGATGCCTAAAGAATTATATGCCCATATCATAAGAATACTCCGCAACGATAAAGATCACAAGGATCTAATAGAGCCTAAAACCCGTTGCGTTCGAGTTAATTATGCCAATGATTTTCATATGGATATCATGCCTGGAAAGCTCATTGATATCGATACCAATGAAATTATCGTTCCCGATCGCGATTTAAAATCTTGGTATCACCATAGCAACCCCAAAGGATTTGCAGACTGGTTTGAAAAACAAGCTCGAACTCGTATTCTTAACGAGATGCTTGAATTGAGACATGCCCAATTCGAAATCGAAAATATTTCTGATCAAGAAGTCACCGCACAATTGGAACCGCTTCGAAGGGCTGTTCAATTGGTCAAGAGATATAGGAATATATATTGCGACAGAACCAAGAAAGAACCAGTAAGGAGCATTGTAATCTGTGCATTGATGGGAGAAATCACAAGCTTTACTGGTGATACAGCTCAAATTATTTCCTCGTTTTGTGACTATGTTAACGGTTTGATTAAAAAACACAACGGAAATCCTTTCGATGTAAAAAATCCTGTAGTTGACGAGATCCTGACAGAAAAATGGCACGAAGGAACAAACTATCAAGATTTTGTTGATATGATGGAAGCTTTAACCACCGACATTAGAGCTATACAGAAATGCTCAAGCAACTCTGAAGTAAATAGCTTGACGAAAAAAATGTTTGGCGAGGAAGTTACCAATGCCGCTATAGTGAGACATGCGCGCATTTTAAACGAATCTCGCCAAGCCGGAAAACTATCAGTTGATCAATCTGGAACCTTAAACACGCAAAGTTCGGGAGTGCCAGTGAAGAAGAATACTTTTTACGGTAATTAATAGTTTGCAATGAGTTACAAAAGATTTTTCACCACTAAACACTATACCTATACCGAATTACTCAAACAGGTTGCCGAAACAAAAAAGCATTATCCACAGGCCATCGGGCAGTGCAAGAGAGGCAAAGTAGAGCTAACACTAAAACTTAAGCCAACCTCAGCATCAATAGAATATACCATTAAGCTGTTCGCTAAGCAAGATAGCAAGATTGTTAATATTTTTGTTGTTAACCCTAAAATAACCTTGTTTGAAAATAAAAAAAAGGTTCCTCATTTATATTCAGATGGTTCTCTTTGCTTGTTTTATCCCAAATATAACGAGTTGAGTTATAATGATTTATGGGCTGAAACACTCATCCCCTGGACATCTCTTTGGCTTTTTTACTATGAAATATGGAAAGAGACCGGAGAATGGTTAGGTGGTGGTATTCACGGCAAAAAGAGCATTCCACCAGAAGGTCTATAATATTTTAAAGGCGCAGATTCTTGATAGATTCTGCGCCTTTTCTTTGCTTACTGCGTATCAATTTTTGATTATCTACGCTATCCCATATTCCTCTTTCATCTCCACTATCATCTGTGCGAGCTTTTCTTCGCACTCTTCGATGCTTCCGGCATAAATGTTTCGTGTGATGCGTTTGCCGTTCACGATTGGCGAGTACCGTCCTTCCCACACGTTCTTGCTGACCTGATGGATCGAGCCTGTTCCCTGCCGTCTGTACTTGCCTTTATAAGGCTCAAATTTCGTTCTCGGCGTGGGTTTGGGGGCTTCGGTCGGTACTTGCTCGTCCTCCCTCTCACCGCTCTCAAACTCGGCGTACGAGCCTGCAAGCGAGCCTATGGTTTTATCGATGGTTTTGGCTGCGGTTCGCATTCCTTCGTCGGTGGCGTGAGAGTATACGTTAAGTGTGGTTTCTACGCTTTCGTGTCCTATCGTGCAAGCAAGCGTTTTAACATCCATTCCGTATCGGAGAGCTTGCGTTGCGAAGGTATGGCGAAGCGCGTGGAATGGCACCTGCTTACAGCCTGCGTGTTCGAGTATTTGCGAGAGCTTCTTTCTGCACGCACACGGATCGCGAGGAAGGTCTTGTTCTCTTTTATACGGCGACGGGAACAGCCACTTTGACCGTACCTTTTTGCGGTATTTCTTCAGCATCTCAATCAGCGGTAACGGGAGGATGATTGTGCGGTAAGCTGCTTTTGTTTTCGGAGGCATTATGTGCAGTTCCTTATTGAAGTACCGCACCTGCTTATTAACCTTCAACTCGCCTGTTTCGAGGTTGATATCATCCCACATGAGCGCCAGCAGTTCCCCTCGGCGTAAGCCCGTGGACAGGTCGAGAAGGAACATTTCGTAGAAGCCTTCTTCCTTCGCTTGTATGAGCAGGCGTTGCATTTCTTCGACCGTCAGAACCTCGATTTCCTCACTTTTCTTGGGCGGCAGCTTACAATGCGCGGCCGGAT
>JAZQWA010000058.1:0-6289 GCA_045632065.1 Eubacteriales bacterium
GCTTCGAGCTTCGCCCTCCGCTCAGGATGACACGAGGGAGAAACAAAGTTCAAGTCTCGTGCGCTCTCTGATGTCAATAAACGTACGCGTACACCATAATGAAGTGCATCACGCTGCCCATCATTACAAACAGGTGCCAGACGAGGTGCATATACGGCGTTTTTGTCATTCGGTAGAATATGATGCCGACAGTGTAGAAGATACCGCCCGCGAGCAGGAAGGCAAAGCCCTGCCAGCCGATGACCTTTACAAAAGGAACGGTTGCGATCGCTATCATCCAGCCGGACACAACGTAAAGTACAAGGCTTAACTTGTGAAAACGGCCGATGTCAATAAGGTTGACCGCAATTCCAACGACCGCGCAGATCGCAACGACCGCAAACACGCTCCAGCCAAGCCAGCCGCCAAGCGATGTCCAACACGCCGGTACGTACGTGCCGAGGATCAGGACGAAGATCATACAGTGGTCGAGCTTTTGGAGCACCTCGCGCGATTTGGTTTCGTAGGGGGCGGAGTGGTATGTGGCGGATGCGGAATAGAGCATCACGAGCGACACGCCGAAAATTATCGAGCCGATAAAATCGAGTGCGCCGAGTGTCACCGTTTTCATTATAAGAAAGGCAAGTCCGAACGAGCTTAAGATCGCAGATGCGCCGTGTGTAAGCGAGTGGAGGAGCTCCTCTTTGTTTGTGTGTTCTTCAATAAGCCTTGTCATTTTTATCTCCTTTCGGTTTCGTGATGCTTCTGTGACAAGTATATACCACGGCCCCGGGAGAGTCAATCTACGCCTGTGTTTTGAGCCTCTCCCCTTAAAAACCGAGCGGTAGAGTTTTAAAAAATAACTCTACCGGCAGTAGAAATGCCCGTTTTTAGCATTAAATATGCCGCTTTTGCAAACAAAAGGTTACAAAAACTATCCGCAAAAAGAAAAACAAAAAATATTAAAAAAGTACTTGACAAATCCGCTTATTTCTGATATAATATTTAGGCACGACGGAAGGTTAGCTCAGTTGGGAGAGCATCTGCCTTACAAGCAGAGGGTCACAGGTTCGAGCCCTGTACTTTCCACCAAGAAGATATATGGTTCGCCCATGTACTTTTAAAAAAAGGAAACATGTTTTCCAATGCCTGAAATGGCTTGGTAGCTCAGTTGGTTAGAGCGCTAGCCTGTCACGCTAGAGGTCGTGGGTTCGAGCCCCATCCGAGTCGCCATTTCAGCAAAACTTATCGCTCGAACAGAGGCGGAAGTGAATAACAGTCCGGTGGACTGTTAGAGCTGAAATGTGACCGAGCCTCAGCGAGAAGAAAAAGTCCATAAATGAAATTCGTAGGATTTCGACATTACCTTATTGCGTTTACATTTGTGGAACATAGCCTGGGCGTTTTTTGAGGTTACCCCGGACTTTTTCGTTCTCGTAAAATGTGGCAGCCACTTATTTATTCGAATCGATGTAAGGCATATACGCCTTCAGGTAGTCGATACCAGAAAAGAGCGTTGTGAATGCCATTATCGCCATCATTACGTAGGAGAGAATGTGATTGTCACAGAAGAAAGGAATGATAGGCTCAACGATAAGCACCACCGTGCCTACCATCTGGGACACCGTCTTGATTTTGCCAAGCATGGATGCCGCAACAACGATACCGCTCTTGCCTGCCACAACGAGACGAAGGCTTGTTACGCCAAGCTCACGGATAAGGATAATCAGCACAACCCACACGAAAACGAGGGCGAGCAGCTCTTCACCGCGAAGAATCATCCAAAGCATAATGGCTACCATAGAGGAGATAACCATAAACTTGTCTGCCAGAGGGTCGATAAACTTACCGAAGTCGGTAACGAGATTGTATTTTCTCGCAATCTTGCCGTCAAGCATATCGGTAAAAGCTGTGAGGCCGTAAACCAATGCGGGAACGATAATGCCCCATATTTCAACATCTCTCATAAATATGAGTGTTGCCACGAATACGGGAACTAAAAGGCATCTTATCAATGAAAGTGTGTTTGGTACGTTTAAAGCCGTTTTTTTCATATTGCAATACCTCAAATTAAATAATTACTTCGCCAACGAGGTCGTAGTCCATAGCCTCGGTGATTTTTACCTCAACAAATGCGCCCGGATTGATTCTGCGACGTGAGATGAAATAAATCTTGCCGTCAACGTCGGGGGCGTCAGCGTAGGATCTGCCGTAATAAACCTCGGCTACCGTGTCAAAGCCGTCGCAAAGAACGGTGAGAGTCTGTCCGACTCTGCCTCTGCCCTTCTCCTCGGCAACGAGAAGCTGTGTCTGCATAAGACAGTCGTATCTGTCCTGCTTTGTTTGCTCGTCAATCTGGTCAGGCATCTCGGCAGCAGGGGTATCCTCCTCGGGTGAGAAGGTAAACGCGCCAAAGCGGTCGAATTTCGTCTCCTTAACGAAACTGCAAAGCTCCTCGAAATCTGCCTCGCTCTCCCCGGGGAAGCCAACCATGGCGGTTGTACGAAGAATTATACCGGGAACGTTATCGCGAAGCTTCCTTATAGCCTCCTCGATAAGCGCTCTGCCACCGTGGCGGTTCATTCTCTTAAGAACCGAGTCGGAAATATGCTGAATCGGAATGTCCATATACTTAACGAGTCTGTCGTTAGTACGGAATTCGTTTATAAGCTCGTCGGTAATTTTGTCGGGATAGCAGTAAAGCAAACGAATCCAAGGAATAGTAGTACCCTCGGTAATCGCCTTGACCAGCCTTGCAAGGCTGTACTCGCCGTAAAGGTCGAGGCCGTATCTGGTGGTATCCTGAGCGATGAGGTTAAGCTCCTTAACTCCCATTGCCTCAAGGTCCTTTGCCTCGGCAACTATGTCCTCGATAGGACGGCTTCTGTGTCTGCCTCGGATAAGCGGAATTGCGCAATATGTACAGAGATTATCACAGCCCTCGGACACCTTAAGGTATGCGGTGTGAGGCTCGGTGGTGATAATTCTGTCACCGCCAAGAGATGAGGTCTCCTTATCTCTGAACGAGGTGTATTTTTCGCCACGCATAACCGCCTTGCATGCCTCGGCAATATCGCAAAGGCTGCCAACGCCAAGAATAGCGTCGATTTCGGGCATTTCGTCCATTACCTGCTCGCGATAACGCTCAACCAGGCATCCCGTAGCGATAATGTGACGGCACTTGCCCCACTCCTTAAGCTTCTCAGCATCAAGAATGTTGTCGATAGCCTCCTGCTTTGCGCTTTCGATAAAGCCGCAGGTATTGATTATTATAATTTCAGCCTCTTCCTCGTTAGGCGTAATCTCAAAGCCTGCAGAGTGAAGATTATAAAGCATAACCTCGGTATCAACCAAATTTTTTGAGCAACCGAGGGATATAAAGCCCACTTTTGTCATATTTTAACTACCATTCTTTACATTTTGTGTTTATTTGAGAAATTTCTTGAATCTCGGGCGCAGTTTTGCATAGTAAAATCTCACCATGGTGCTAATAAAGAAATCGTATGCCACAAAGGCAACGTTAAGAAGCGCCCAGGTAAAGATTTTCATACCCCTGCCGAGTCCGTCCTCAAAGAAGGGAATACCCAAGAGAAGCTCGCTCACGGCGAAAATCGAAAGAACGACTACGTTAATATAAACAAGCTTAACGATTATCCAGGACCACTTGGGGAGCTTCTCGATATACGCCTTGATAAGAGGATAAATGCCAAATACCAAGAAATATTCTATCCAGATTATGCTGCCCGGGTACAAAAGCGCCGTGGTGAGAGTTGTGCATATCCACACAAGCCAGGGGTAATAAGAGCCGATTTCAAGATAAATGAACACCACGAGCATTGAGGCAAAGGCGCAAACCGTAAGGTCAAGCACCTCTATTACCGCGCCAAGTATCATAACTGCTGCGCCGAGCGCAACCATCAATGCCGACAGGGTGATTTTTTTCGTCTGACTCATATGCAACGGATAAGATCGCCGCCCATGCACTCGCAAAGGCAGTCAAGACACATAAGGTTCATACAGCAATCGCAGGCATCATCGGTAGACGAGCGTCTGCTGTAATAGTTATTGCCACCGTAATAGGTGCTTCCGTATCCTCTGGCGCCTGTGTTGAACATTTCCTTCGCCTTCTGATACTCAATATTGCCGGGCTCCATGCTGCAAGCCATTTCAAGCTCACGCATAGCGTCATTGACGTTGCCACGGTGCATAAGCACCACACTGTTAAGGTAATGCCACTCTGCAGTACGGTCGCTGATAGGCACCTCGGCAATTCTGCGCTCTGCCTCGCCAAAGCGTCTGGCGTTTATGAGCCTTCTGATTTCCGTATAAACGCCCGAGGAGCTTCCCGAGCCGCTATAGTCCTGGTAATACGTGCCGTTGCCGCGGTAAGAAGAGCCGCCAGCGGTGCGCATACGCTGGATTTCATCATAAGCAGAGTTAATCTCCTGCATTTTCTCGTTTGCAAGGTCCTTTAATGGATTGTCGTCACCGTAATTGTCGGGGTGATACTTGCGGGCGAGGCTTCTGTATGCAGTTTTAATTTCCTCGTCTGTTGCGTCGCTTGAAACGCCGAGGATTGAATATGGATCTTTCAACTTTTCTTCTCCTTTTCGGATTCTTTATTGTCAAGGAACTCAATTCGCTTAACAAGTCCGAGATATATAACGTTGTTTATAATATTTTCAATAGTAGCTCTTGTGCCGAAGGGCAGAAGATTTGTCGCCGCCTCGATTTTCTTGCATTCAAGAAGCAGGGCGCATTTTATGGTCTGCCTGTTCTCGTCGGTGAGAGGTTTGCCACCGTAGAACAACACGTATGGATTGTAGCTGCCCTTTTCTCTGTCCTTTTCGTAATCCTCGGCAGCGTCGGCAGCGTAAATAAACTTGCCAAGATGATAACCGCACTCATAGGGTACAAGTCTTTCCTTTTCGGGAAGGCCGTAGGCGAAAATCTCGCCCAGCAGCTCGCCGAAAAGTCCTGCAGGCTCGTCAACACTGGTACAGGATGCGTTTTCAAGCTCAGTAATGCGGCCAAGTCGGTCGCGTACAATCGCTTCAAGCTCGGAAAGCTCAGCCTTTGAGTTGGCGTGCGTCACAATAGGCTTCACGGCGCTGACACCAAGTCGCTTTATTCCATGCTCGTCAGCCATATCGTCCTTGATTTTGTAGTAGGCCAGAACGGCAAACGCCTTTGCGGTATATTCAATAGCCGTGTTTTCCTTTAACATCGGACGCTTTTTCGCAGGGTGAGCAATACATCTTCTCTGCTCTGCTCCAAAATCGGCATCCTCTATGTAGAGCATGCGAACAAGAGCGAGAAAAACGCTGTCATACGAAAGCGTGACGTTGGAAAGAAAGCCGGTATGCTTTTTCATTGAACGGCAAATGCCGCAATAGGTTGCCTTGTAGAATTCATGCTCCTTCACGAGCATCTCCGAGACAACCGGCTTGACGTAACCGAACATATAACTCTCCGATAAATATTTTTTCGTTATACTATAACGACAATCGAAAGTCGAAATTATTAAATCCCGACGGCAAATATTTGATTTGAGGGCAAATTTCACAAGGAAATTTGTCGATTTCTGTTGCAATGATATAGCAGTAAAAAGCTACAAATAGCTTTTTACCAGAGCTGTTTTTCAGCCACGAAAAGGTTTTTACCCTTTTCTGTATACTATATCATTATAACATATTATAAAGCTTTTTTGTTAAGATTTATAAAATTTTTATAGAATTTTTAAAAAATATTTTAAATAATCGATTTAGTTAACAAATTAGGGTATTTTTTAATAAAAAACTATTGACAAATCAAAATAATATTGATATAATATTATGGCAAGTTAATATGACTTTACCAATGGAGATGTACTCAAGTGGTGAAGAGGCGCCCCTGCTAAGGGTGTAGGTCGGGCAACCGGCGCAAGAGTTCAAATCTCTTCATCTCCGCCAGAAAAAAGACAGTTTTAGGACTGTCTTTTTTCTGTTTTTAGCGGAGGAGATTTGAACGAATTGCGACGGAGGCGCAAGAGGGAGCCGACAAAAACAGTTGATAACTGTTTTCGTCGAGCGACAAGCTACATTTTTCTTAGCGACTTTACCGTCGAGAGTCGCAGACGGCAAAAAGCTTAGAAAATGTGCGCGTGCAACAGAACGCGAAGCGTTCCTATAAGAATCTCTTCATATCATCCAAATAAAAACCGCAATTTTGATACAAAAGGATTGCGGTTTTTGATTTTTTGTGTTATAATAATGGTATCAATTAAAAATGGAGGTATTATTATGAAAATCTTCAAACCTCAAGAATGTAA
>JAZQWA010000059.1:0-12799 GCA_045632065.1 Eubacteriales bacterium
GAAGGTTTTAACCTCAATTTTCTCGAAAATAAGACGTTATTTAGGGCGAAAGCACAAATTTTTTGGTGCCTCCGCCCTTTTTCGTTCGGTTATGCCTAAATCAGACAGCCCCGTTTATTAAACTCCTGAATAAGCTGCAAATCCGCAGTCAATAGGAAGAACAACTCCCGTAATTGCAGATGCCGCTCTGTCGTCTGTAAGGAAGAACAATCCGCCGAGAAGCTCCTCGGAATCAACGAATCTGCCCATAGGAGTGCCGTTAAGAATCTTAGCGGAGCGGGCTGTGGGAGTGCCGTCCTCATTGAAGAGAAGAGCACGGTTCTGGTTAGAAACAAGGAAGCCGGGAGCGATTGCGTTGCAACGGATGCCTGTGCCTGCAAAGTGAGTTGCAAGCCACTGGGTAAAGTTGGAAATACCAGCCTTTGCCGCAGAGTATGCAGGAATCTTGGTAAGAGGAATGTATGCGTTCATAGAGGAAATGTTAAGAATATTTCCGCTCTTGCGCTCTACCATATCCTTCGCAAAGGTCTGTGTGGGAAGGAGTGTCCCCTGGAAATTGAGCTTAAACACGAAGTCAACACCGTTAGGGTCAAGCTCGAAGAAGGACTTGCCGCCCTCCTTTGCCTCGTGCTGATACTCGTTGTCGGTGGTCGCTCTGGGGTTGTTACCGCCTGCGCCATTTACGAGAATATCGCAAGGACCGAGGTCAGCAAGAACTGCCTGATGAACTGCTTCAAGAGCCTCGGGATCAAGAACGTTTGCCTTGTAGCCCTTGCAAATAAAGCCTTCGGCTGTGAGCTCCTCAGCGAGCTTAAGAACAGCCTCTTCGTTAAGGTCGAGAGCAGCAACCTTTGCGCCTGCCTGCGCATAAGCGCGAGCCATATCGCCGCAAAGAACTCCGCCTGCGCCTGTAACAACTACTACCTTACCGGAAAAATCTACGTTAAGGGGAAGATTTATCATTTCAGTTTACCTCCAAATCAATTATCAAGCTTATCAAGCATATCCCAAACGCCAAGCATATACATAATGCCGAGCGCACGGTCGTAAAGACCGTAGCCGGGGCGAACGTTACCTGGCTTCTCATCCCAGAGGTGTCTACCGTGGTCGGGGCGGATATAGCCGTTAAATCCGCAATCGTGATAAGCCTTAAGAATATCGAGAATACGTGTATCTCCGTCGCAATCTCTGTGGCTTGCCTCGGAGAAGTCACCGTTTTCAAAGTGCTTTACGTTTCTGATATGAGCAAATGCGATTCTTGCGCAATGCTTTCTTACGATATCAGCAACGTTGTTGTCGGGATTAGCGTTAAGGCTTCCCGAGCAGAGAGTAAGACAGTTGTAGGGATCGTCAACCATAGTTAAAAATCTCTCGATGCTGGGCTCGTCTACAAGAAGACGAGGCAGACCGAAGATATCCCAGGGCGGATCGTCCATGTGAATAGCCATTTTGATGTCGCACTCACGGCAGGTGGGCATAATTGCTTCAAGGAAGTACTTGAGATTTGCCCAGAGCTTCTCGTGGTCAACGCCCTTGTAAGCCTTGAAAAGCTCGTCGAGCTTTGCCATTCTCTCAGGCTCCCAGCCGGGGAAGGACATATTGTACTTCTCGGTGAAATCGAGAATGTACTTCGCCATAGCGTTATAGTCGTCCTGAATCATACCCTTTTCATAGAAGAGGGCAGTAGAGCCGTCGCCTACCTCGTGGAAGAGATTACTTCTCGTCCAGTCGAAGATGGGCATGAAGTTGTAGCAGATAACCTTTACGCCAAACTTGGAGAGGTTGCGAATGGTCTGCTTGTAGTTTTCGATGTACTTGTCGCGAGAGGGAAGTCCGATTTTAATATCATCGTGAACGTTTACAGACTCAACCACGTCACCGTTGAAGCCGTGAGCATGAAGATGGTCCATTACTTCCTTGATTTCCTCGACGCTCCAAACCTCGCCGGGCATCTTGCTGTGAAGCGCCCATACGATTCCCTCAACACCGGGAATCTGCTTAATATCCGAAAGCTTGATACGGTCGTTACCCTCACCGTACCAACGGAATGTCATTTGCATATTTTTTCTCCTTTATCCGCCCGATTTTTGTCGGGCGGAAAGTTGTTTATTTATTTTCTTTAGCCTTGGGAGTCTTGATCTTGCTAAGCTTCGCGTTAAGGCTAAGGAGCTCTTCCTTGGTGAACTCAACGTTCATCATTCCGCCTGCCATGGTGAGCAAACGAAGTACGGTGAAGCCGCCCATCATTGCCATAAGCTCGGGAGTCATCTCAAAGCCCATAGCCTTAGGTTTCTTCTCGCCCTTCTTCTTGCCACCCATCATCTTGCCCATGATCTTTGCGAACAAGAGCTTACCGCGAAGAGTGCTGATAACGTCGCTCATCTTGGAGTTAAGAGAAAGACGGCCGGGCTTCTCCTCAATGTCGAACCAGTTGAGAACTACACCCTTTTCAACAAGGCGGTATTCCTCGTTGAAGGTGTCAACCTTGCGGATTACGCTCTCGTCGGTGCAGTCGCCTGCCTTGGCAACGAGCTTGCTCTCGCCAACGTTCTGAACGTCGAAGTAGAAGAAGTGGTCGGGCGCAGTCTTCTTGCCGATGGACTCGCCGTTTACGAAGAGCTCAACCTCGGGAAGGTTGGAGTAAACGGTAACCTTTGTTACGTCCTCAACTCTGTCGATATATCTCTTGGAGCAGATGTGTACGAAGGGAGCGTCCTCGGGAGAACGGAGCCATGCCTTGTAAGCGTAGAAGGAGTCCTTCTTGTACTTACGGTCCATGGTCATAAGGCCCTTGTGGTTCTGACCGTTTTCACCGCCCTCGGCTCTTGCGTCAGCGCCGAAGTCGAACATATTCCATACGTGAGTTGCCCACATATAGTCTCTGGAGTAGAGCTGCTTGATAAGCTCCTCGTGGTAGAACGCCTGATATTCCTCAGTGTAGTCGCCCTGACGGGGGTCGGAGGTGTGCCAGTTAAGCGCCTCGCAACCGTACTCGGAGCAGCCGATAGGAAGGGTGGGGTGCATAGCGTGGAACTTGTCGAACCAAGGTCCGTTCATAGTGGTGTCACCGCCGTACCAGCCGAAGTAGTGGTTGTAGGAAACCACGTCGGGAATCTGGAGATAGGGATCGTCCATCTTACACATAGAAACTGCCGCAATTGTGGTAAGACGAGTCTTATCCATCTCGTGACAGAGGTCGTTCAGAATTCTGTGGTTTTCAAGAAGATCATCGTCGCTTCCGCCGATGGAAATCTCGTTAGAAAGTCCCCAAACTACGATAGAGGGGTGGTTGTAGTTCTGCGCAACAAGCTCGGTCATCTGGCTGATGGTGTTAGCGCGGCCTGCAGGCATATGCTTTGAAATATAGGGAATCTCAGCCCAGATTACAAGACCGTATTCGTCGCAGAGGTCGTAGAAGTACTGGTCGTGCTGATAGTGAGCAAGACGGATGGTGGTACAGCCTACCTCGTAAATAAACTCCATGTCCTCCTTGTGATGCTCGGGAAGAAGAGCGTTACCAAAGCCGAGTCTGTCCTGGTGACGGGATACACCGCGAAGGGGATATGCCTCACCGTTAAGGAAGAAGCCCTTTTCGGGGTCAATCTTGAAGGTACGGCAACCGAATCTTGAGCAAACGTTGTCGACTACCTCGTCGTTTTCAACGATTTCACACTCACAGCAGTAGAGATAGGGGTCGCGACGACCGTGCCAGAGGTGTACGTTCTTGATTTCGAACACAACCTTCTTGTCGGTGGAAGCAATTTTGTCAAGCTCCTTTTCTTCCTTATCATAAAGGGTGTAAACGTAGCTCTGACCCTCACGAAGCTCGGTGGAGTAAACCTCAACCTCAACCTTTGCGTCAGCGCCTACGATTTCGGGAGTAATCTTGATACCGGGAGCGCCGAAGTAATCAAGGTCAAAGTGGGTGTCTGCAACGCTTACGATGTAAACGTCACGGTAAAGACCGCCGTAGAAGGTGAAGTCAGCCATCTGGGGATATACGGTGTCGTTGGGAGCGTTGTCAACCACGATTGCAAGCTCGTTGTCACCGTCCTTGAGAGCGCTTGTGAGGTTAACTCTCCAGGTGGAGTAACCGCCGTCGTGATGAGCGAGATGCTCGCTGTTAAGATACACGTCAGCAGAGGAGTTAGCGCCACGGATTTCAAGATAGTGAAGTCCCTCGCCAAGCTCGTCCTTGTTAATAGTCTTTTTGTAAACGCAGCTGCCGCGGAAGTAAGTACCGCCGTCGTAGCCGTCCTCGTTGTTCCAGGTATGAGGAAGATCAACGGAAATCGCACCCTCGGTAGCCCCAAGGTCCTTGGTGTCCTTAACGAACTGCCAGCCCTCGTTTATTTTGAGTATTCTTCTCATAGTATCTCCTTTAAAGTAACATTACTATACATTATAACGGATATAGTAAATAAAATTCAATGTAATAACTGTAAATAATCATAAAATCGCGCCCGACAAAGCTTTGTAAGTCGGGCGCCGAAAAAATATTTGCGCCTGATTAAGGCTGATTTGTTTTATTCGTCAATGCGGTAATCTGCATAGGGGTTGTCGTGATCGTCGGCGGAAGCAGGTACGATAATATCGTCCGATTCAACGTTACGGCCGAGATCATCGCTCATCTTAGCAAGAGTCTTCTTGTCAATGTTGTAAACGAGAGAAACGCCAACGAACTGACAGACTGCACTAACTGCATAAAGGATAGCAACGAGCCAGCAAAGTCTGCTTGCGGTTTCTGCGGACTGACCGATAGTACCGAGCTTTTCTTCGTATCCGATAAGCGAAGTTCCCATGATAGCAATAACTGCTGCGGGACCAACACCCTGAGCGAGCTTTCTGAAGAAGGAGTGAAGTGCGTAAACAACGCTCTCCTCTCTCTTGCCTGTTTTCCATTCCTGATAGTCGATAGCATCACCCATCATAGCCCAGGATACACAGTTATAGAAGCCCATGCCGAGACCGAAGAACACAAGGCCTGCTATATAAACGATAAGCTGTACGTTCTTGGGGCAGAGAGGGAAGATAAGAAGGATTCCCGCGCCAATGAGAGCTGCGATAGATCCGATAGATGCTACTTCTTTTTTACCGTGCTTCTTAACGAGCTTGGTTGCAAAGGGCATAAAGATGAACATGGGAAGGAATCCAACAGCTGTTACGATACCGGAAAGTCCTGCGTTACCAAAATGAGTTGCAAACATGATGGTGTTAGCTGTTGCAGCCGACTGCATACCAAGGAACATGCCCATAGCAGCGATGGTACAACCAACAGCGGGACGGTTCTTCATGAAAGTACCGAAGGACTTGAAAAGGTTAACCTTTTCGCCACTTTCCTGGTTGAGCTGAGCGTATTCATTGCCACGGATGGTTACGTTCTTAATCATGAAGATGAAGAATACGAATGCAAGAACACCCATAATAAGCGCTGCCCAGAACACTCTTTCGCCAAGGAGATACTCTAACTGAGCTCCGGTGAGAGGGCTGAACACCTTGTCACCAACCTCGTAAGCCTGACCTGCCTTGTCACCGAAAATGGTGGGGTTGTTAGGATAATGGGTAAAGTCTTCGGGAGTGAGACCTGTTCCTTCAAGAGTAGGAGCGATTTTATCCCAGAATGCAGACGTGCCATCAGCTGTCCAGGTAATCTTACGCCAAATGAGCATGGGGAGAATCATACCGGGAATCATTCCGCCAACAGCGCCACCGATAGATCTGAATACGGAAAGAGAAGCTCTCTCCTGATCGTTATCAGTGATTATATTAAGCATTGTGCCGTAAGGAACGTTTGCCATTGTATAAGCAGCATCCCAAATGATGTATCCAATGATGAACAACATCGACTTAACGAGCTTGCTCTTTATGTCGGGGAAGGGAAGGAATACTGCGGCGCCGCCTACGAGAAGGCCGAGAGCACCGATGAGTATGTATGTCTTATACTTACCAAGCTTGTATTTTCTTCTGTCGCTGTCAATAAGAGATCCGATAAGCGGGTCGTTAATCGCATCCCATGCCTGTACGATAAGAAGAAGAAGTGAGAACAGACCTGTTTCCATCATCATGAAAACGAGCCAGAAGGTTTGTACTGTACTCTTAAGACCGAAGCTTAAGTTACAGCCTGCGTCACCGGCAGCATATGCAAGCTTGTCACGTATGCCAAATTTGCGCTTGCCGTTGGCGTCAAGTTCAACGGGTTTTTTTGCCATTTTATTTTCCTCCAAAATATTTTTTGTAGTTATATTATACCAATAATAATGTAGAAATCCAAGACTCAAAAGTGCCACTTTTGTGACACCCACAAACGAAAAAAATGAAAATTATTTATGCAAATGTTACAAAGAAATAAAAATATTATAGTAAATTTAGAAATTTTTACATAATCAAATTTTGTAAAAGGAGTTTTATTGCTTGAAAAGATAATGTAGTGTTGATATAATATTAGGTAGTAAGAAAACGAGAGGAAAAAGGTGGATGTATAAGCTTTGCAAAACCGAGCAATCGGTAAAAAGACAGAGAGAAATCGAAAAAGGGTTTCTCGAAATGTTAAAGGAGAAAAAGTACGAGGAAATAACCGTAAGCGAGATTTGTCTCAGAATGAATATGCCGAGAAAGGCCTTTTACCGCTATTTTGATGCCAAGGATGACGTGGTGTCGGCTATGCTCGACCACTCAATGTCCGAATATAGCGGCTTTTCGGTTGACAGAAGCGGAGAAACAAAAAGGTCGCTTGAGTCAGAGCTTGAGGAATACTTTAAATTCTGGTATGAAAGACGTGATATGCTTACCGCTCTTGACAACTCGGGTATGATTGGCGCTCTCATTGAAAGAACGATAAATTATCCTGTTTCAGATCGAATTATAACCAACAAATTCCTTCCCGATGACAACGAAGTGGTGAGGGAGAGAGTCTTTAAATTTGCTTTTTCAGGGCTTGTATATACCATGATAGAGTGGTATAGAAAGGGCTTTGATTTGACAACCAGAGAGATGGCAAAAATCGCATGCAGACTTTTGCGATACCCACTGTTTCCAACACTTGAAAAGCTTGGAATTGAATAAAAATGTAAACAAAAGGTTGCAAAACACGTGTTTTGCAACCTTTTTATGCCTATTTGTTCTTGAAATATTGGTACAAATAACAGGGAAGCATTCCGTTGTAAAGCTTACGTACCTTGTCGGCTTTTTTGCCGTAAAGACGCTCAAAGCCCTGGTGTGAGGTGATGACGTAAACCTGCCAGGGAGAGAGTGAACGGAAATGCACGCCGATGTCTCGGTAAAGCTGCTCGGCTTCCTTAAGACTGCCGAGTCTTTCACCGTAAGGGGGATTAGTAACAATTGTACCGCGTCTGCCATCAGCTGAGATTTTTCTCGCATCCTGTCTGAACACCTTGACAACGTCGCTGACGCCTGCAAGCCTTGCATTTTTCTCTGCCAGCGCCACTGCCGAGGCATCGATATCCGAGGCAAACGCCTCAAAATCTGTGGGATGCTCCAAATCAAAGGCTTCCTCTCTTGCAGAGGCCCAAATTTTAGGCGAAATAAAGGCGAATTTCTCTGCGGCAAAGCTGCGATTTCTGCCTGGAGCAATGCCCTTCATCATCATCGCTGCTTCAATGGCAATTGTTCCGCTTCCGCACATAGGGTCCCAGAGCAGCACGTTTTCACGAGGTCTTGCGGTAGCCGCAATAGCGGCAGCCAGAGTCTCTCTTATCGGCGCGCCGAGGGCATCCTTGCGGTAGCCTCGCTTGTGAAGCGCCGTGCCCGAGGTGTCAATCATCAGCGTTGCTTCGTCGTTCAAAATAAAGAATTCTATCTGATATTTCACGCCTGTTTCGGCAAATTGACTTATTCCGTAGCGCTCGGTCATAGATTTGACAACCGCTTTTTTGACGATAGACTGACAGTCGGGAATAGAAAACAGCTTTGATTTTATTGAATGGCCCTTGACGGGGAATTCGTCGTCACGTCCGATAAAATCGGGCCAGGGAAGCGCCCTTGTGCCCTCGAAAAGCTCCTCGAAGCTCTCTGCTCTGAATGAGCCGAGCTTGATAAAAATACGCTCTGCATAGCGTAAAAATATATTTGACAGTGCAACCGCCTCCTCGTCGCCAAGGAAGGTTACTCTGCCGTCTATGGTGGAAATTCTCTCGTAGCCGAGCGAGTCGATTTCCTCGCCAAGAAGATGCTCCAAGCCGAAAAGGCAGGTGGCAACAAGCTGTAAATGCATAATTTTCTCCGTAAAAGTGATATATAAATTATAACGACAATCGAAAGTCGAAATTTAAAATTTCGACGGCAAATTTTTGATTTGCGAACAAATTTCGGGAAGAAATTTTACGATTTCTGTTAAATGTTTAGTAGCAAAAAGCCAGTCTCGGCTTTTTGCCTCGGCTGATTTTCAGCCGCGAAAAGGCATAATCGTCTTTTCGTCATACTATAATCATTATAACACTCATATTTTTTATAGTCAAGCAATAATTTTTTACAAACGGTTGACAAAATGGTAAAAGTATGCTAAAATGGTAAAAAAGTATAGGAGGAGAAGGATGAAACCATTAACGAACTGCGCGCTTAACCCCTGGGTGTATGCGCTTTTGATGCTTCTGTTTTGCATTCCGCTTATAGGACCTATTGCGATGCTTATTTGCGCATTCGCGGTTAAAAATCCTGAGGTAAGAAACTTTACCCGTTCCTTCTTCTGCTTTATTCTTATCGCTTACATACTGCTTTTGGTTCTTGAAATCATTTTCTTGGTTGCTATCAATAACGGTTGGATTGACCTTGGCACTGAGTATGACATCGATTTTGACTTTGAGGATTCGGTAAACGACGGAATACAGGCGTTTATGCGACTTAAATATTTGTTCCCACGAGCTGTAGTTTAAGTGTGGGTGAAAAAAGCGGAGAGGCTGACTCTCCGTTTTTTTTCTTTAATATATTGACTTTATATAATTTTGTGTGATATAATTAGATGTTTAAATAAAATTTTGGAGATAAAACTATGAAATGGACATCACTTAATGATTTAAGAGAAAAGTATCTTGCTTTCTTTGAGAGTAAGGGACATCTTCGTCTTCCCAGCTTTTCTCTCATTCCCAACAATGATAAATCACTTCTGCTTATCAACTCGGGTATGGCGCCTATGAAGAAGTTCTTCACAGGTGAGGAGCAGCCCCCTCGTAACAGAGTCTGCACCTGCCAGAAGTGTATAAGAACACCCGACCTTGAAAGAGTAGGTTACACCGCTCGTCACGGCACATACTTTGAGATGCTCGGTAATTTCTCCTTTGGAGATTACTTCAAGGACGAGGCTATTCCGTGGGCGTGGGAGTTCCTTACAGAGACTCTTGAGATTCCCGCAGATTTGCTCTGGCCCTCCGTTTACGAGCAGGACGACGAGGCTTACGCTATCTGGCGTGACAAAATCGGTGTTCCCGAGGAGCATATAGTTAAGCTTGGCAAGGCGGACAACTTCTGGGAGCACGGCTCCGGTCCCTGCGGTCCCTGCTCGGAGATTTACTTCGACCGTGGCATCAAGTGGGGCTGCGGCTCTCCCGATTGTAAGCCCGGCTGCGACTGCGACAGATTTATGGAAATCTGGAACAACGTATTCTCCCAGTTCAATAACGACGGCAACGGCAATTACACCGAGCTTGCTCAGAAAAATATTGATACAGGTATGGGACTTGAGCGTCTCGCTTGCGTAATGCAGGGCGTTGGCAATCTCTTTGAGGTTGACACCGTGCGCGCGCTTCTTAACAGAGTGTGCGAGATTTCGGGCAAGACCTACGGCGCAGATTGGTCCACCGACGTTTCTATCCGTGTTATCACCGACCACGTAAGAAGCGCAACCTTTATGATTTCCGACGGAGTTATCCCCTCTAACGAGGGACGTGGCTACGTTCTTCGTAGAATTATCCGTCGCGCATGCCGTCACGGCAAGCTTCTCGGCATTAACGGCATGTTCCTTAAGGGACTTTGCGAAATCGTTATTTCCCAGAACGAGAATGCATATACCGAGCTTAAGGATAAGAAGGACTACATTCTCAAGGTTATGACTCTTGAGGAGGAGCGCTTCAACGCTACAATTGATGCAGGTCTCGGTATTCTTTCCGGCCTTATTGAGAGCGCAAAGGTAGAGGGCAAGACCGCTCTTTCGGGCGCTGATACCTTCAAGCTTTACGATACATTTGGTTTCCCTGTTGACCTCACTCGTGAGATTGCAGAGGAAGCAGGACTTTCCATTGACGAGGACGAGTTCAAGACTCTTATGAACGAGCAGAAGGAGAGAGCAAGAGCCGCAAGAGGTAACATCTCAGGCTGGGCTGACAGCTCCAAGTCTTTGCTTGAAAATCTTACTGCAACCGAGTTCCGTGGCTACACCGAGGCAGAATGCAGCGCAAAGGTGCTCTCCATTATCTCCGAGGGCGCATCTGTAAGCGAGATTTCGGAGGGTGAGTGCTCGGTAATTCTTGACGCAACCGTTTGCTACGGCGAGGGTGGCGGTCAGGTTGGCGATACAGGCGTAATCACCGCAGGCGACACTCTTCTTCGTGTTGTTGATACCAAGAAAACCAATGGCGTTTATATCCACGAGTGCGTGGTTGAGAACGGACTTGTTAAGGTTGGCGACGAGGTTAGCGTTAAGATTGACGCTGACAGACGCGCAAGCATTATGCGTAACCACTCTGCAGCCCATCTTCTTCAGGCAGCGCTTCGTGCGGTGCTTGGCACTCACGTTGAGCAGGCAGGCTCTTACGTTGACGAGCATAGAGTTCGTTTCGACTTCACCCACCTTGCAGCAATGACCGCAGAGGAAATCGCTGAGGTTGAGAAAATCGTTAACGCTAATATTCTTCTTGCCGAACAGGCAGAAACCATAGTTACCACTCCCGACGAGGCAAAGAAAATGGGTGCAATGGCACTCTTTGGCGAAAAGTACGGCAGCGAGGTAAGAGTTGTGAAAATCGGCTCGTCCTCTACCGAGCTTTGCGGTGGTACACACGTATCCAATACAGGTAATATCGGTCTCTTCAAGGTTATCTCTGAGTCCAGCGTTGCAGCAGGCGTGAGAAGAATCGAGGGTACAACAGGTCTTGGTGTGCTCACTCTTCTTGCAGAGCGCGAGGGACTTATCAGAGATACCGCAAGGGAGCTTAAATCTCCTAACCCTGCGGCAATCGCAGGCAAGGCGGCTTCGCTTCAGAATGAAATGAAGGAGCTTCGCCGTGAGCTTGAAAGCGCAAACTCCCAGATTGCAAATGCAAAGGCAGAGGCGCTTCTTTCCTCTATCAAGACTGTTGGCAAGTTCAAACTTCTTTGCGCAAAGGTAGAGATGCGCGCTGACCAGGCACGCGCTCTTTGCGATAGCCTTAAGGACAGGCACCCCGATGCAGTAGCGGTATTTGCATCTGTGTCTGACGGTAAGCTCAGCTTCGTTGTTTCTGCAGGCGCAGAGGCAGTTAAAGCAGGAGCTCACGCAGGTAATATCCTTCGTGAGGTAGCAGCAATTTGCGGCGGTAAGGGCGGCGGACGTCCCGACTCTGCAATGGGCGGCGGCCGTGACATCGACAAGATTCCCGAGGCGCTTGCAAAGGCTGAGGAAATTGTAAAAAGCATCTAAATTGTAAATAATTATTGTCAAATTAGCTGAAATCTTGAATAAAATCGGGTTTCAGCTAATTTGATATAAGGAAACGGAGAACTAAAATGACAGTTTACGAGAGATTTCTGAAGTACGTGTCATATCCCACGACTTCTGATGAAAATAACGAAAATTGCCCCTCTACCGAGGGACAGAGAGTTCTGGCAAACGAGCTTTGCCGCGAGCTTCTTGAAATGGGGCTTACCGATGCGAGAGTAGATGCAAACGGCTACGTTTACGCATCTATTCCTGCAAACTGCGAGGGTATGGACTCTATCGGCTTTATTTCTCATATGGATACCGCATCCGATGCTCCGGGTGAGAATATTAAGGCGAAAATGATTGAGTATCAGGGCGGTGACATTCTTCTCAACGAGGAGAAGGGCATTTATCTTACCCTTGCAGACTATCCTTACGTTGCAGACCTTAAGGGACAAAGACTTATCGTTACCGACGGCACGACGCTTCTTGGTGCAGACGACAAGGCTGGCGTTGCGGAGATTATGACCGCGGCTGAAAAGCTTATGCACGCAGATTTCCCTCACGGAAAAATCTGCATTGGTTTCACTCCCGACGAGGAAATCGGCAGAGGCGCAGACCTCTTTGACGTAGAGGGCTTTGGCGCAGATTACGCCTACACTCTCGACGGTGGCGCGCTGAATGAGATTGAATATGAGAATTTCAACGCCGCATCTGCGCTTGTTAAGGTGCACGGCAGGGCAATTCACCCAGGCAGCGCAAAGGATAAGATGATAAATGCGGTTAGAATTTCGGCTGAATTCGACTCTATGCTCACTCCCGACGAGATTCCTGAGAAAACCGAGGGATACGAGGGCTTCCACCACCTGCTTTCTATTGAGGGTGAAACAGAGGAGTCTGTTTCCAAGTATATTATCCGTGACCACTCAAAGGAGAAATTCCTTGCAAAAAAGACGGAATTTGAGGCGGTTGCAAAGGCGCTTAACGCAAAGTACGGTGATGGTGTTGTGGAGCTTGTTCTCCGTGACTCATACTACAATATGAAGGACGTTCTTCTTGACAAAATGTACGTGATTGAGAGAGCCGAAAACGCAATCAGACGTATGGGCGAAACACCCGTCAGCGTGGCAATTCGCGGCGGTACAGACGGCGCAAGACTTTCCTTTATGGGAC
>JAZQWA010000060.1:0-17512 GCA_045632065.1 Eubacteriales bacterium
AGAGGGACTTTCGTTTTAATATACTTCATATTGACTGTTTTGGCGAAGCGATGAACATTTTACAGAATAAGTAAAATGTTCGGTGAAATCCGTCCTTGACGGAATAAATCCGACGATGTCAGATGAAATCCTCTCCGAGGATGAAATCTTTGCTTCGCAAAGGTGATAAGTTAGAAAAAGGGCGGTTTGGGCAAAACCCAAGCCGTCCTATTTACTTTTTCGCTTTGATGTGGTATAATTATTTCAGCAAAAACAAAAGGAGGCTACACAATTATGAATATTAACAGATGGCTTTCTGCTTTTGCAGAAGGAGTTGACAAAAAAATGATAAAAAAGCATGTCACTTCGGAAGGCAATTTCTTGTGGCACATATTTACTTGGTGCAAGGTTCCTTGTCTTGAAGGAGATGAAGCTAAAGCGGCTTTTGATGCTTTGGAATATACAGAGGCGATTAGAGCTACCGGTGGTTTTTCAAATAAAGTTAAAAAAGGCGGTACCGTGGGAAAACTTTCTGCAATAGATGTTGATAATGACCCTGCCGGAGATGTATTTATCGTTGCACCAGACTATTCGTGGACTTATGTGCGTACTCACGAAGAAGGATTATGCGGTCCTTATTTTTGCATTAAGAAACAGGATACTTCACGTTGATTGTATTGCCGAAGCGATGCAGTTACTGCAAAGTAAATAAATAAGCCTTCCCCGAGGTGAAGGCTAAATAAACAGGGCGGTTTGACTTGTCAAATCGCCCTTTACTTTTTATGTGCGGTGTGATATAATAAAGAAAATTGTTATATAAAAAAGGTGATTTTATGAATAACGATAACAAAAAAGGCAACAAAAACGAAAAAGAATCCCATTTTATGCCCATATTTATGAGCATCGGCATCTCCGTTGGTGTTGCAATTGGTGCGGCAACAGGCAATATTCCTGTCGGTATGTGCATCGGTCTTGGCGTTGGTATGTGCCTCGGCACTATCATTGATATGCTTAACCGCCGCAAGGCCGAAAACGCTACTTCAAGCGATGCGGAGAAAAACGAAAATAAGGTTGAAAACACCGAAAATAAAGGGGAAACAAATATTGAAGAATAAAAATAACACCCCAAAAGAGCCTTGGCGAATAGTAGTTTTCGTCATAGCGATTGCCTTTATCGTTTTTATGTGGATAAGCAAGGACATAAGCGCAATTAACGAGGATATGCCAAAGGAAGAAGCAATCCCTCTTATTATCACCACCATTGCAGTATCACTCCTTAAGGTAGCCGCCATTGCGTTGGTGTGCGTACTCATAAAATGGATTTTAGACAAGTTAGCGGGTGACGACAGTCTGCCCGATGAGCTAAATAAGAGAGCCCAAGGCAGGGTAGTCAAGGTTTCGAAGCAGTGGTGGCTGAAGGTTAACACAAAGCCCATAAGAACATCTGCTCTGGACGGCGCAACCTTTCCCCATATCATAAAGGTCGCCTATGAAGTCGACGGAAAAGAGTATACAAAGCGCAAATGGATTCACCAGAGCGTAACACCGCCCGAGCTTGACTCGACGGTAACCGTTGCTTACTCCGAAGCTAATCCGAAAAGAGCAAAAATTCTATAATATGAGCCACGGCTGAAGACGCCGTGGTTTTATTTTTAAAAATATTAAAACAAAGGTTGCAAAAATACAAATTTTGTTGTATAATGTATTTGTAGAAATTTTTATATTTTTCAAAAGAGCACCGATTTTTAATGCTTATTTATTATCAAGCGCGAAAAACGGTCAAAAAGAGGTAAAATGTACAGAATAGTTAACAAAAAATCACTTAACCCCACCGTTACTATGATGGATATCGATGCGCCCCTCGTTGCTAAGAAGGCAGAGGCAGGTCAGTTTATCATTCTTCGAGTTGACGAGGAGGGCGAGAGAATACCCCTTACCGTTGCAGGCTACGACAGAGAAGCAGGCACGGTTAAGATTATTTTCCAGGTAGTAGGCGCTACCACAGAGAAGCTTAATCATAAGAACGAGGGCGAATATATCAGCGATTTCGCAGGCCCTCTTGGTCTTCCCACACATCTTGACGGTCTTAATGATGTATGTATAGTTGGCGGCGGCGTTGGATGCGCAATCGCACTCCCCGTTGCACAGGCTCTTAAGGCAAGAGGCGCCAAGGTGACATCTATTATCGGCTTCAGAAATTCCGACCTCGTAATTTTAGAGGACGAATTCCGTGCCGCATCCGACGAGGTTGTTGTTATGACCGATGACGGCTCTTACGGCAGACAGGGTAACGTGTGCGTACCTCTCAACGAGATGTTCGAGAGTGGCAGAAAGTTCGATAAGGTTATCACCATCGGTCCCCTCATTATGATGAAATTCGTTGTTGAGGCAACACGTCCCACGGGCATTCCCTGCGACGTTTCCATGAACCCCATTATGATTGATGGCACAGGTATGTGCGGTGGCTGCCGTCTTACTCTCAACGTTGACGGCAAGAAGGTGACTAAATTTGCCTGCGTTGACGGCCCCGACTTTGACGGATATCAGGTAGATTTTGACGAGGCTATGTCACGTGGAGCAATGTATCGCGACTTTGAACGCCACGCATACGAGAGCGCTTGTAATCTCTTTAAGAAGGGGGATAACTAAGATGGCAAAGGCAAATATGAACCCTAAAAAGAACCCTATGCCCACTCAGGATGCCCTTGTCCGCGCTCGCAATTTTGACGAGGTAGCAACAGGATATACCGAGGAAATGGCAATTGACGAGGCGCTTCGTTGCCTTGCTTGTAAAAATATGCCCTGCGTAGCAGGCTGTCCCGTAAATATACATATCCCCGAATTTATCGGCAAGATAAAAGAGGGCGATTTTGAGGGCGCATATCAGATTATTGCAAAAACATCCAGTCTTCCTGCGGTTTGCGGCAGAGTTTGCCCCCAGGAAACGCAGTGCGAGTCAAAGTGCGTTCGCGGCATTAAGGGCGAGCCTGTTGGCATCGGCAGACTTGAGCGCTTCGTTGCCGATTGGCATAACGCTCACAGCGACGCTCCCGCGGTATGTGAAGCTTCCAACGGTCACAAGGTAGCCGTTGTTGGTTCTGGTCCCTCGGGACTTACCTGCGCAGGTGACTTGGCAAAGCTCGGTTACTCCGTAACCGTTTACGAGGCTCTCCACACCGCGGGCGGTGTGTTGGTTTACGGTATTCCCGAATTCCGTCTTCCCAAGAGCATAGTTAAAAAAGAGGTGGAAAACCTCGAGAAAATGGGCGTTGAAATTATTCCTAACGTTATTATCGGTAAAACCCTTACGGTTGACGAGCTCTTTGATATGGGCTTTGAGGCAGTATTTATCGGCTCGGGCGCAGGACTTCCCAACTTTATGGGCATTCCCGGCGAGGCTCTCAAGGGCGTTTATTCCGCCAACGAGTTCCTCACCAGAAGCAATCTTATGAAAGCTTATCTTTCCACTCCCGAAACTCCCATTATGAAGGGTGGAAGTGTAGCCGTTGTCGGTGGCGGTAACGTTGCTATGGATGCCGCAAGAACTGCGCTTCGTCTTGGAGCAGATAAGGTTTATATCGTTTACCGTCGTTCAATGGATGAGCTTCCCGCGCGTCGCGAGGAGGTTGAACACGCAGAGGAGGAGGGAATCGAGTTCCGTCTTCTTTGCAATCCCGTTGAAATTCTCGGTTACGAGAATCCCGATGACAAGCGTGATCCAAAGAACGGCTTTGTAACAGGCATCAAGTGCATCAGAATGGAGCTTGGCGAGCCCGACGAGCGTGGCAGACGTCGCCCCGTCGAAATTCCGGGTAGCGAGTTCACTCTCGACGTTGACACCGTAATCATTTCTATCGGCACCTCTCCCAACCCCCTTATTAAGTCCACCACCAAGGGACTTGACGTTAACCGCTGGGGCGGTATTATCGTTGAGGAAAACGGTGCGACCACAAAAGAGGGCGTATACGCTGGCGGTGATGCCGTAACAGGCGCCGCAACCGTAATTTCCGCCATGGGTGCAGGTAAGGTAGCCGCAAAGGCAATCGACGAATACTTGAAGAATAAATAAGAAAAGGGCTTCCTGGGGGAAGCCCTTAATTTATTTAACAAATTCCCAGCTGGATATTATGAATATATTTTCAATATCGCCGGTGGTGTAGTTGATTTTCAGCTTGTCTCCGACGTCAATCAGCATCAGCGCCTCGTCTGACTCAAGATAGCCCTTAAAGACGCCCGAGTCCTCGGTTTTTATATAAACCGTAGCAGCGCCCGAGAGCATAACGATCTCTACGTCCTTGACGGTGATTTCAATGGTCTGTGCATTACCGTCTACACCGACGTTGCTTTGATTTAACACCTTTTTGTATTCAGCCATAGCCTCAGCCTGCGTAGTGCCGATGGCAACCAAGCTGTAATTCTGAACGTTTACGAGGGCGTATCTTTCAACGATTCCCGCATTATTTTTCAGAACCATGATATAGGTTGGCTGCCCCATGACGTTAACGAGAGAAGGGAAGGATGCAACGTAGCCCTTTTCCTGAATCTCACCCTCTGCAGCATCCATGGCAGAATGCTCCTCTGCACCTATAACCGAGTAGAATTTATACTCTCCGGTTCTTGCGTTGGAGAGAATAAAGCCGATATTGGACTTGTCGTTGGAAACGGCACTTGTTACACCTGTGAAATACCATACGTCATCTTCAATGACGATATATCCGAAGTCATCGGTTGCCATTTTACAGCCGACGTTGCCTATAATACTGTTTATATAACCGCCCGAGAGCGTTCCGTGCCAATTATACTTATCGGTTGCGAGGTTGCCGTCGTAAACTATATCAACCCAGGATGGCGTATCCTTTACGTCGTAAATCTCGCTTGAGGCGTCAGTAGGGTCGAAGATAATTACCTCTGATACGTCACGCGCACCGAAGAGTGCTACGCGTGGCTTATAGCAGGAAACAATATAATAGGGATTGCCTTCGTCATCAATTTCGAAGCTTATCGAATCGTAGTCAAAGATTTTCGTAGGGTACTTGAAACGCAGCTTTCGGAGCAGATCGTCACCGAAATAGCCACTTTCAACGTAGTGCATAGGCTCTTTAAGCTCTATATACTCGGCATTGCTCTTAACCGGGTCAACGATAACCATACCGGGTATTCCGTTTTCTCGGTTGCCAATCCACTTGAAGAAGCCGTCGTACTCAAGATTCGTTACCTTCTTAGGCGTATTTTTGTAGTTAATCTGTGTGTACTGCGAGCTGACTGTATACTGCGAAACGACGTGTGAGAGCGAGCCGAGCGTTCTGTTGCCCAGTATCATTGCGGAATCGGTGTCCATCAGCGCAATGTTGGTGACCTCACTCGTCTCAGGCAGATCGGTTGCAAAGTCAGAGTCCTTTACTTCAATAATACTCGCATATCTTCTCGCGTAGAAAATAGGGGAAGATATAATAGAGCCTATCGCCAGCACCACGATGGGTACGAGGATAGCGATTATAAGCCATTTGTTGGTGCTTCCCAAAACCTTTTTATTGATTTTTCCACCCTTTTCGGTTATACTGACGTAGACGTCAGAAAATCTGAACAACGGCAGCGAGAAAGCAAGAATTACTACCAGAAGATAAACCCAGAAGCCCTCTGCAAAGATGTTTATCGGCGGCAGTAAAATATAGAAAACGATAACAGCCGTCAGCACTCCGAGAATCAGCGAGGTGATTACTCTGTTGCGCAGGCTTTTTTCCTTTCTGCCACTAAATATTTTTTTCAAAAAGTCGGATAAGTCAAAATTCACTACCATTTTTTCACCTCAAATGATGTATTTAAAGTCATTTTAACATAAAAATATGAACATTTCTACAACGGCATATAAAAACTTGACAAAAGCACTTTATGATGTTAAAATACATTAGAAAAAGAAAGGAGAAGAATATGAATAAAAGTCTTACAAGAAGTCTTACGAGAGTATCGCTTTTTGCCGCGCTTATGGCGGTCAGCGCACTGATTTATATTCCGCTTCCTGTGCCTATTACTCTGCAGACGCTCGTTATGTTTTTCGCCCTGTTTACTATCGGAGGCAGAGAAGGCAGCATTGCAGTTTTCATATATATCGCACTCGGTGCTATTGGATTACCGATATTTTCAGGCTTCACAGGCGGTATATCCCGACTCTTTGATGCCACTGGTGGATATATCTTCGGTATGCTCGCAGGAGCTCTTGTGTATTGGCTTATGGAAAGGCTCCCCGATACAAAGGTCTTTGCTGCAATAAAAAGCGCGTCGGTTATTCTGACAATCTACCTTTTAGGTACGATTTGGTATTCGCTTATATATCTTGATGGCGGTTTCGGTTATATAATAACCGTCTGCGTTCTGCCGTTTATAATTCCCGATGCAATCAAAATTTATCTTGCATACATTATCTCAAAAAGAATAAGGCTGTCAGATTGACAGCCTTATTTTGCGTTTATAACTATGTCGTGAACTACTTTTTCTACAGTAGTAATCTCCTCGGCAGTAATTTCTTCTTCAAAATCACTAAAGCCGTTTGCAACGGTCGATACGCCGAAAATGCTCTCGATCCAGCAGAGTGACAGGGCATATCTGCCAATTCCACGGCTGGCGTGGAAGCCGTCACGGTGTACCTTGTAACCAATATCGGCAAGAGCTTGCATAACCTCGCCCGAGGGAATAATAAAATCAAGCCTTGCGGCATCGAAAGCCCCCAAAACTGCTGTCTTCACCTTGGAAAACATCTCTTTTTGGCTCTCAAAGCCGAGATTTCGAATCCTTTCTATTCCGCTTTCATATCCCCAGGTCTGGTGAATAGCAATTTTAGCATCGGAGCATCTCTTTCGGAGAAAATCTGCAATTTTCACAATGTAGGGCAGGTAATTATCAACGTTCACCGACCGCACCGATGCTTCCTGCAGAGTTATTACGTCCCATTTTTCAAGCGAGAGAATTTCCTCGAAGCTATGTCCCTCGGAAATGCTTTTTCCATTAATCTGTAGCAGGTAGTCGGCCTCACCTGATAACATATTTTTATAATGCCGTTCCAGCGTACATCCGCCGATGCACATATTGACGCATTTTGCATCAAGTCCCATATTATCCGCAATTTTTGCAAGATATCTCTGTGCATCCTCTGAAAAGCTGTTGCCAATAGACAAAATCTTCATTTTCATCACCTCAGGGTTATTATATCACAAAAAAATCCGGTTGTAAATATCTCAAAAAGCAAATAAAATAGGGTATTGCATATTTTAAAAATATGTGTTAAAATAATAAAAGAAATATTTAGGAGCGTTTTATGAAATCCATAAGAGATATTTATAAAATAGGTAAAGGTCCGTCCTCGTCACATACCATGGGCCCTGCGAAGGCTATGAGCACCTACGTTTCGGAGCATCCCGAGGCAGAGAGCTATAAGGTTGTCCTCTTCGGCAGTCTTGCCGATACAGGCAAAGGCCACGGCACCGATAAGGCAATCGAGATGACCACGGACAAGCCGGTTGAAATTGAGTTTAATCTCACCGATCGTAATCTTCCTCACGAGAATACCCTTGATATATACTCCGTAAAGAGCGGAAAGCTCTCCGACAAAATGCGAGTTATGAGCGTTGGCGGCGGTGACATCGTTGTTGAGGGCAGAGAAGACGAGGGGGTATCTAACGTATATCCCGAGAGCAGCTTTACTGCTATCGCCGAATACTGTAAGGCTAACGAGATTCGTCTTTCCGACTACGTTTTCCTTAGAGAAGGCGAGGGAATACGCGAGTTTCTTTTTGAGGTCTGGGGCGTTATGCAGAACGCTATTCACGAAGGACTTACCACCTCGGGCATTCTTCCCGGTGGACTTGAGGTTGAGAGAAAAGCGCAGCAACTTTATAACAAGCGCCATATCGATGAGAGGGAAGTGACAAGAGAGAACCGTATCGTTTGCTCCTACGCATATGCCGTAAGCGAGCAGAATGCCGATAACGGCACTATTGTTACAGCTCCCACCTGCGGTGCTTGCGCAGTTCTTCCGTCTGTGCTTCGCTATATGCAGGAAAAGCATATATTTTCAGATGAACAGATTATTCGCGCCCTTGCGGTTGCAGGTCTTATCGGCACTCTTACCAAAACAAATGCCTCAATCAGCGGCGCAGAGTGCGGTTGTCAGGCCGAAATCGGTACAGCCTGCTCTATGGCGTCTGCAGCCCTTGGCGAGCTTTTTGAAATGGGCATTGACCAGATAGAATACGCGGCGGAAATTGCTTTTGAGCATCATCTTGGACTTACCTGCGACCCAATTTGCGGTCTTGTGCAGATTCCTTGCATTGAGAGAAATGCAGTCGCAGCAATGCGAGCAATAAATGCCGTTAACCTTGCTAACTTCCTTTCGGGCTCGAGAAAAATCTCGCTGGATATGGTAATAAAGACCATGTACGAAACGGGCAAGGACCTCTCGCATCATTACCGTGAAACCGCAACGGGCGGTCTTGCGAAGCTTTACAAAGGAAAATAAAATGGATAAAATTAAAATCGACAGAATTAACGAGCTTGGCAGAATTGCCAAGGAGCGCGAGCTTAGTGAGGAAGAAAAAATCGAGCGTCAGGCGCTTCGCGAGGAATATCTTGCATATTTCAGAGCTGAAATAAGAAAGGGAAGCACGGAGGAGAAGAAATAATGAAAAAGTGTTGTATTTGTGACAGGGAAATAGAACGTGAGGATGCTCCTGTACTGGTTATGAGCATATCGGGCCAGCCGAAGCTTCTTTGCGATGATTGCACACAATCTCTTGACGAGATAACGCTCGGCAAAGATTACGATAGCATTGTTGCTGAGATTGATAAAATCGGCAAGAAAATGAGCGACCTCGATCCCGATGGTACTACCTTTGCAACAATGAATAATATAATAGCCTCTGCTGCAGTAAGAGCAAAGCTTATCAAGGAGGGAAAGTATGATTTCTCTCAGGATGAGGCTTCGGACGAGGATGGCTTTGACGAGATTCCCGAGGAGCTTCAGGAGACAGAGGAGGACAGACAAAAGGATAAGGCTGACGAGGAAAAAATGAAGAAGTTTGATAAAATCTTCAACATCGTTGCCGCAACCTTGGTTATTGTTACACTCGGCGTTATTGCTTGGAGAATTGTTGAATCCTTTATACTTAAATAAATATTATTTGAAAATCCTCCGCATACAATTAAGCGGAGGATTTTTTATGAATATAACCCTGATTTTACCCATATTAATTACAGTTTTTGGAGCCTATCTGCTTTTTAAGCTTAGATTTTTCTTTATAATGCACCCAATAAAAAGCGCAAAGTGCTTTGCATCAGCGATCAGCGACAGAGAAACAAGGCGCTCATTTTGTTTGGCGCTTGCAGGCACTCTTGGGGTTGGAAATATCTTTGGTGTAGCCGCAGCTATAATGATAGGCGGGCCTGGAAGTGTATTTTGGTTGGTATTATCTTCTTTTTTCTCAATGATAATCAAGTATGCGGAAACCTCTATGGTCTGCGAAAACGTCTCTTCTGGTGGCGGAATGTCCGAAGCGCTCAAAAAAATCTTTAAAAAGAGCGGCAATAAGCTCTCTATAATTTACGCCCTTTTTACAGTAATTTTAGCACTATTTATGGGAGCGGCAATGCAGACAAGCGCCCTGCTTGACGTGGCAGAAAACTCGGTCGGATTAAATGCGCTTATAGGCGGCTTTGTTTCTTTGGTTTTATTTTTGCCTTGCCTGATTTTCGGTGCAAAGAAAATTGAAAATATAACCGAAATACTCATACCCTTGACTACAATACTTTACATAATTGCTTGTTTTGCCGTGATTTTGATGAATTTTTCAAGCCTACTACCGACATGCTTTATGATAATAAAATCGGCATTATCACCTCGATCAATAACCACAGGAGCATTCTTTATTGCAATAAAGGAGGGCTTTGCAAGAGGAATGTTATCCAACGAAGCAGGCATCGGAACATCTGCTCTTGCCCATTCAAAAATTAAGCATAAAGACAGCGCAACAGCAGGAATTTTAGGTATGTGCGAGGTGTTTTTTGATACAACGCTTCTTTGTACTCTTACCGCCATGGCAATATTGGTCTCTGTTAATGATATAAATGCATTTTCAACACCTATGTCCTTGGTTTACACCGCCTTTACGTCCATCCTCGGAAAGCCATTTGGCTATATCTTGCTTGCAATGGTCTTTGCCTTTGCATATTCCACCGTCATCTGCTGGTATTATTACGGCTACAAGTGCATTTGCCTGCATTTTGCGCCCCTGCTTCCGCTTTATATGATTGTTTTTCCAACTATGATTCTCTTTTCCTCGCTAATCAAAGTCGAAAATCTCCTGTACCTGACCGACACCACAATGCTCATAATGGCGTTTATAACCATTTTCAGCATTATAAAGTCTATCAATAAAATAAAATCCCCCTAAAAATAAAGAACAGAGGCGCCATTCGGTGCCTCTGTTCTTTATTTATAAAATCACTTTGCCATAAGCTTCTTTGCAACAGGCCAAGCATCATCAGCGTAGAATCTGTGACCGCCGTTTCCGGTTACAAGAGCGCAACTGTCGGGAACACCAGCAGCGGCATACATTTTCTCAATAATTTCGTAGCTCTCACGCACACCCTCGTCAGGGAAGATGTTATCGTTAATGCCGTTAACAACAACAAGCTTTCTGGGGGCAATCATACCTGCAAGGTCACCCATATCGAAATAATTAGCGATATTAGGAATGAAGTTACAAACGCAGTGCTCCATAGCAGCGATAGAATGCTTGTATGTGCATACCGCGCAGGAGGGCATAGCAAGCTTGATTCTTTCTTCAAGACAAGCCGCATAATATGTAGCCGTTCCGCCACCCGAGTTACCCATAAGGTTGATTCTGTCAGCGTCAACGAAATCAAAGTTATCAATAAGCGCATCGATAACGCAGGAAACGTCGAGAATTCTCTCGCCAATAGTGGTTCTTCCGTTGATAATTGCGCTCATTGAGGAAACGTGGCACATAGGCACGCCCTTTTCGGGATGACCGCCGCACTCACCGAAGTTTCTCTGCTCAACAGCAACAGAAATGAAGCCTTCCTTTACTCCGCGAACAACGAAATCACGGTCGCCGCCTGCAATGGAGTTTACGTCATTCGGAAAAATAGGCTTGCCGAGAGAAATATGCATACCTGTGGAATGTCCCTGTAAGCAAATCATAACAGGCATCTTACCCTCTACACCCTTGGGTACTCTCATTACAGAGGGGAATACGTATCCAACCTCGCTCTCAAGAGTAAAACGATATTCGGTGTAGTCGTCTGTCTCGGTCTTGTACTCAATGGTGAAGTTAGTATTTTCAGCCTTGTTGAGATTCTTCATGCCGAGAAGCTCAGCGAGCTTTTCTTTAGCCTCTTTCTGCCATACGTCAAAGGGCTTTGTGCCGTCATAGCGCATAGCAGGCTTGATATTCTTGATAATTTCCTGGTTATACATCCAAGGGAGTACCTTCATCATAATAAATTCTCCTTACAAAAGTCGTATTCTTGATTTTACAGTGACACCCGCCACCGCAAGCTTTTCGGTAATATCATTTATTTCTTTTTCAGTCATAACTCTTGTAATAATGCAGATTTCACCGACATCGGAAATAATCTGCGCTTCACCAAAAGCATCAACGACAAGTTTTTTATCAGCCCCCGAAAGCGCCAAATAGCTACGGCAAGCGAAGCTGTCAAAATCACAAACACTCTCGTCGGTCTTAACCATTTTAGGTTGAGCGCAATTTCTGCCCGAGCGCATTATCTGCATAAGGTCGCCCACAACAGCAGAAGCCGTTGCTCCTGCTCCTGCTCCCTGGCCGTAGAACATCACGTTTCCGATAGGGTCACCCACGACCTCAACGGCATTGTATACGCCCGAAACACCCGCCAGAGCAGAGTCACCGCCAAGGAGGAAGGGTGCAACCATAATATGCATTCCGTCGTCACCGATAACGCATCGTCCCAGTAACTTTATGCTAAGTCCAACCTTTTCCGCCGCCAATACGTCCTCTTTGCGAATAGAGGTAATACCCTCGGTGTGGATTTTGTCCACGGGCACAAGCTTATTAGTCACAAGAGAGGTAAGAATAGCGATTTTACGGCATGCATCAGTGCCGAGAATGTCAGCATCGGGATTTCTCTCCGCATAACCGCGCGCCTGAGCGTCCTTCAAGGAATCCTCAAAGGATGCGCCAAGGGAAAACATATTAGTAAGAATATAATTGGTAGTTCCGTTTAAAATACCTCTGATTTCGGTAATTTTATTCTGCCCGATGCAGTTAATAATCGGAGAAATTACGGGAATACCTCCGCCCACAGCCGCCTCAAAGCGATAGCAAGCACCGCTTTTTTCAGCTTCAGCGAGAAATTCGTCGCCGAAGTTTGCAACGACCTCTTTATTAGAGGTGATAACGCTTTTTCCTGCGCGCAATGCAGCAAGCGTGTATTCGTAAGCAGGATGAGAGCCACCCATAACCTCGATTACACAATCAACCTCGGCATCGTTAACAATAACGCCGAAATCGTGTACAACCTTGTCCGCAAATGGCGAATCGGGAAAATCCCGAAGGTCGAGAATATATTTGATATTGATTTTATCTCCGCCAAGCCTTTCTGTCTGTGCCGAATTGCTTGTCAGGAGATTGGCTACGCCGCCGCCAACGACACCGAAGCCGAGAATTGCTACGTTTATCATTTTGTACATCCTTTAAAAGAATAAGTCAAAAAATAATCGGGGCTCCGCGGACGAAGCCCCGACAGACAAGGAAATTATAACATATCTGTTATTTCTTGTCAAGCATTTTGGCGCATTAAATATCGGTAATTCCCAGAGAAGCCTTTTTGGAATCCTCGGATATATAATCCAAAGGATTAACGCTCACTCCGTCAACCCTTATCGCAAAGTGCAAATGCGACTCATCGGCAAGCTCTGAAAGCGAGGTATCGCCTACAATGCCGATTTTGTCACCCGAATTTACCTTGTCGCCAACCTTTACGACTACGCCGTTGTTATCAAGGTTGGAATAAACGCTGATAATATTGCCCGTATGGGTAATTTCCACCGTTTTTCCAAGGAATGGGTCGTTGTAAACATTTGTTACTGTACCGTTTGCAGAAGCGTAAACGTCAGAGCCCTCATCTGCGGAAATGTCAATTCCTGTATGCACTCTCCACTCATTAAGAGTGTTTGAAAATACAGGAACTTCAAGGCTGTGACCCTTTACAATCTCACCAACCAAGGGTGATACAAAGGTCAGGGGCTTGGGAGCGGGCTCCTGATTGTCTGGGGTGCTGTTGGGGGGCTTTGAGTTATCCTCGGGAGTGTTGTCGGTAACAGGGGGATTGATAAGGCTGCTGTCGGGTACGTTATTTTTTCTCGATGCAGCCGACACAATACCGATTACAACCGCGGTAACACACAAAATTGCAACCACCGTGGCATAAATAATTTTAACCCTCTTAGGTTGCTCGCTGAATTTGATTTTTTTATCCATTTCTTCTTCCTTTCCAATTATATGGTGATGATATTTTTGCCAAAAGAAGAAAAAATATTCAAAGAAATAAACAGTGCTGCTTTAAAATTGCAAAATTCAAGCGCTAAGTGAATGTGGGATGAAGTATTCTTAATAAGAAAAAAGTCCCCACGCTTATTTCTGCTATTGAGGAATACATACAACAACACCCTCAATGCAGAGAAGCGCAAGAACTTCTCTCTCGTATCTATGAGTGCCTTGAAAAACAAGGCAAGGACAAGACTAAAACGAACCGCTAAACTCATTTAGTCTTTGTCGGGGGAGCTTCACCCACTCCCCTTGACACTACTATTATATACCATAAGACACCGAATTTCAAGAGGTTTTTACATTTTCGGAACTTCGCACAAATTCGGCATTCGACTAATCAACATCAAAATTATGCACTATGTACAAAGGAGTAAAAGCATTTACCACCTAAGTGCCGTTTTTGCGTTACCGCTATTGACTTCTTAATTAAGTGATGTGAATTTTAATACTTGACTTTTTATGTCACAATAAAATCGCAAATGTCAAGTGCTAACTTAAAAAAATATTGAATTTTTTTCTATACCGAGCTTTTGAAGCTCATTTTCAAAGAGCGTAGCGGAATTTTGGTAGTTAAATATGCCCCTTGGGTAGTGGTTGATGAAGTCTTGTATCTCTTTTATCTGTTGGGGCGTGTACTTGCTTATGGGTGTACCTTTGGGAATAAATCTACGAATAAATCCGTTTTGGTTTTCGTTGCTTCCACGTTCCGAAGAACAATAGGGGTGACAGTAATAAATGGTTGTACGTTGTTTGCCGGAAGGTGAATACTCCATTCCTTCTGTATTTGCAAATTCACAGCCGTTGTCGCAAGTGAAGGACTTGAAGATTTTACGGAAATTACGTGTACCGATTTTACGTTCTATATGGTTTAATGCGTTTACTGTACTTGCTGATGATTTATCTTTTGCAACAAGTATAAGTTGCATTCTCGTTTTTCTCTCGGTGAGTGAAAGAATGGTTTTACCCTTTGTTTGTGTACCGATTACGCTATCCAATTCCCAATGACCGAAAGATGTTCTATTGTGAATTTCTTTCGGTCTTTTTTCTATGCTATGGTCTATGCGAGGAAGCTTTTTTGTACGCTGTACTTTTTTATATTTTCTTTTCTTTGCTTTTCGGAGCAGATTTTTGTTTGTTATGTTGCGGAAAACTCCTTTGTCTATGTAGCTATACAGGGTTACTCTACATACCTTTGTTTTGAACTCTAAATTGTTATCTTTGATGAAGCCTAACAGAGCTTCGGGAGAATACCCTGCAAGTATCATTGTTTCAACGAATTTTGCAAAAGCGTGGTCGTTACCTATCTTTAATTGCGCTCCTTTGGCGGTTGCGTTATAATCTGCATCACGTTGAGCCTTATATGCGCTATATTTTGTTGTTTCAGTCCAATCGGTATTACGGTGCTGATACGCTCCTCGTTTCAATTCTGCATAAATCGTTACCTTTGAAAAGCCTAATTCTTCCGCTATCTTCCATACAGGAACTTTAGCATTGTGCAGAGCTTCTATTTTGTATCTGTCCTTTTCTGTCATTCTTCGGTATGCTCTTGTTTTGTTTTTCATCACGGATATACTCCTCTCATGGCTATATGCCTTTGTTTACGTGCTTGCTTATACTTTGCGGTATAGACAAGCCTTTTTTCTTTTTGGGGTGTTTGGAGTGGGTGGGAGGGCGTGAGGAAAACGGCTCCTCGCCTGTGTTTTTCCTCACGGCCTGACTCCCTCCCACTCGTTACCCTTTATTCCTTTTCGGTTGGGGGTGGTTTTTGGTCTATGGCGGTTGTTTGTTCTTTGCCTTACGGCAAGTTGGTGTTTATTGGTTTATTCGTGTTTGGCTGTGGTCGCACAACGCCTACAAAATTACAAAAGGTGGGGTATATGAATTTTTTACAAACTTTTTTAACACACGGGAAAAACTTTATAAAAATTTCATATCTTCCTCGGCTGAAGCCGACTTTTGAAATTTAGTATTCGATGTGCTATGGAGCAGACAACGAGGTGCGCGCGCACCTCTGTCTTTACACGACATATTTTTCATTATGAGGGTTGCGTGGGGTGAAATCATACTGTGCTATCGTGTACCGGGCAGAAAGGAGTAAATAACCACTCCGGTGGAGAAAGGAGTTTTTCGGTTATGCAGTTATTCATAAACAAAAGAGAAGTCCCTGCGCTAATCAAAGCCATTGAGTTACTTATCGCAAAAGAGCCTCAATGTTTGGAAGCGCAACAACTTCTCTCTCGTATCTATGAGTGCCTTGAAAAACAAGGCAAAGACAAGACTAAAAAGCAACCTTAAACTCTTTTAGTCTATGTCGGGGGAGCTTCACCCACTCCCCTTGACAGTATCTATTATATACCATAAATCACCGAATTTCAAGAGGTTTTTACATTTTCGGAACTTCGCACAATTTCGGTGGTTGACTAATCAAATTAAAAATTATGCACTATGCACAAAGGAGTCTAAAATGGCACGAAATAGAACACCCGAATATATAAAAAGATTATGCAAGACCGAAGCCCCAAACGGCTTCGTGTTCGATATTGGTAACTATCTATACAATCCCTCTTTAGCACACGAATACCCCCATTTTGTAAAGAAGATTGCCGAAGATGCCGAAAAAGAAACATACAAAAGCATTTACTATATGAAGTATTATGACGGCACAGGCGAATATCTCGCACAGACTTATACAAGAAGAAAGAAGGGTGACAAGTGGCAAATTGTAGAAAATGTAAGAGAAAAATCTCTTGAAAAAGCAAACCGCTTCAACCTCAATAAACTTCTTACTTTTTGCGTGGAGTGAGGGCGAGAGTATGAACAAATTGACCGACAAAGACCTTTACGAATTCGTTTACAGAGCCGACACTCCGCAGAAGGTTGCAACGGCTGAACGTTGGCTTATGGAGCATAAGCACCTGACGAGCCGAAGCACCCTTGACGAGCTTCTTTATATACTTAATCAAACGGCAAAACGTTTGTTTAGAATACAAATGGCAGAGTATGAGGAACGTATATATAAATATGGTCTTGAAATTAACACTATTACAGGCGAGGTTGTTGCCTCGGCATAAGGAGAAATAATGGATATTTATATTTTCGTAGATAATACTTGCATAGAGATTTTTCAATGTGAAAAAAAGAACATAGACGATATTAACAAATTTCTTGAAGGACTTGAAAAAGATGAGATAAAATACGAAATTAGAGTTGCAAGAAATATTGATTAAAAAGAACGGCACCGAGAGAAATCTCGGTGCTGTTTTTCGTGCCGGGAGCAGAGCTCCAAAAGCAAAATGCTTGTGCTTACTCGTTTAGCTCCTTCATCTTTTTTATGTCATTTTGGAAATAACTGTTCTGTAGCTCGTTTTCTTCCTGTGTGCCTACTTCTCCTGCATACATTATAAAATCATCAATGTGCATTGTGTTCGGCTCGTAGCTATCGAATACGGCTTCAAGACAGGCTGTTCTGTATCTTCGGGAACGGTCTTTTTTCATTATCAACCGCCATTTTTCCTTTTTTACTTCTCCGTCAAGTCTTCCGCTTTGTATCTCGAGAGATAACGTCTGTGTGCCAAAGAGTCCGTTTATTTTGTCGTAGTGGTTGTTCATTTTTGCGGTGATGTTCTTCGCAAGATATGTAAATAGCGTACTGTCGCACCTATTTTCTATATACTCTGCGTAGAAGCTTTCCCACTTGTTTTTTACCCACTCAAAGACTCCTTGACACAGCCAATATGGAGAGCAGAACGGAAGTGCCGGAGCGAGTTCGCTTTTATCTGTTATATAAATGACTTCTCCCAATTCTCTGCCACCTGCGCCCCACGCTTCAGGCCGTTGCAAATCGGCTATTATCCGTATAAATACCCTGTTCGCAACAACCGCTGCGTGACGGCTCATCATTATGCAGGCGTTGTGAAGGTCATTCTTTTGGTTTG
>JAZQWA010000061.1:0-23723 GCA_045632065.1 Eubacteriales bacterium
TGGAGCGGATTACGGGGCTCGAACCCGCCACCTCCACCTTGGCAAGGTGGCGCTCTACCAAATGAGCTAAATCCGCGGAAATGGTGCCTCCGGTCGGAATCGAACCAACGACACGGGGATTTTCAGTCCCCTGCTCTACCAACTGAGCTACAGAGGCATATCGGGTGGCGACTCGGATGGGGCTCGAACCCACGACCTCTAGCGTGACAGGCTAGCGCTCTAACCAACTGAGCTACCAAGCCATCCCGATAATCGACTCTTTCGAGTCTGGTGGAAAGTACAGGGCTCGAACCTGTGACCCTCTGCTTGTAAGGCAGATGCTCTCCCAACTGAGCTAACCTTCCGTGCAATGCTTTAATATTATAACAAAGCCTTATGGTTTTGTCAAGTACTTTTTTGAAAAAAATCTTTTTTTATTCATTTTTTTTGATAATCGGCTCAAAACTCACGAATTTACAAGAAAAATTCGCTATTCCCCCCCCTTTCCATTCATTGTTTTGCTTTTTTATTTATCAGGTTATCACGCCTTTATTATATTAAGTACAATTCGCTTGACTTTTTGTAATAAAGGTGATAAAATATTATTGAAAGCAATAGAATTTATCAGAAAGGTGGTATAATTTATGGATGCTATAATTACTTATTTGCGAGATTTGAACATCGTCACCGTGTTAATCAGATTAGTGCTTGCAATGCTTCTGGGCGGTACTATCGGTCTTGAAAGAGGAAAGCAAGGTCGCGCCGCAGGTATGCGTACGCACACTCTCGTGTGCCTTGGAGCAGCATTGGCTACAATGATTGGCTTCTATGCAATGAACGTTCACCAGTTATCAAACGACCCTCTCAGAATTGCCGCTCAGGTTGTTTCGGGCATAGGTTTCCTCGGTGTTGGTACAATTTTGATTAAAGGACGTTTCCAGATTACAGGTCTTACCACCGCAGCAGGACTTTGGTGCGCGGCTGCAATTGGAATTGCGCTTGGCGCAGGCTTCTACGAGGGAGCAATTATTGCATTTATTTGCGCCGTGCTTACCGTTACCGTTATACAGAGAGTCGAAAGTTATTTAAACAAGAAATACAGCCGTTTCGGTATTTACGTAGAAATTGACTCAGACAAATCGGTAAGACAGACCATAGATTATCTGACCGAGCATTTTAACGTTACCGATATTCAGATAACCACACCTCGCAGCGGTACTACGGGTAACGTCGGAATTGAGGCAAACGTTCACAACAGAGATTTCGCAACCTCGCCCGACGACGTTTCGAAGCATCTCGAGTCGCTTGAGCATGTTATCTTCGCATTAGAATCCATTTAAGCATAAAAAAGAGAGATTCCTCGGAATCTCTCTTTTATTTATTCTATTGATGCTCCGAGAGAAACAAGACTTTCTCTCAGCGCATTGTATTCAAGGTTTCTGCACTCAACCTCTGCCTTTGCAGAAAGAGCTGCCGCTGTGCCTGCCGCCTGGCCTGTAGCCATGGCGATTGGGGTAACTCTTATCGCCGCGCCTGCCTCGTGGGTTGCAGAGATGCATCTGCCTGCAACGAGAAGGTTGTCAAAGCCCTTTGCAATCAGCGAACGATAGGGTATGTAGTAGAACTGACCTGGCTTCAAGTGTGTAGTTTCGGTCTTTTCGCCTGTGGGGTTGTGAATATCAATAGGATAGCCGCCAAGAGCAACCGTATCCTCAAAGTGCTTCGAGGAAAGAAGATCCTCAGCAGTAAGAATATACTCACCCATAACGCGTCTTGACTCTCTTACGCCAATCTGCACTCCTGTGGAGATAAGAACAGCGTTCTCGAAGCCTGCGCAAGAGGACTTGAAGAATTTGATAAGCTCTGCAGCCTGCTTTCTGCCCTCGCACTCCGCCAGGGAAAGATCCCAAGGATCAACGGGATTAAGCTTAATTACTCGGGTGGTATTAACTATAACCTCACCGGGATTTGCAGATTCGAAGAGAAGCACGTTCTCACGTGAGGTGGAAAGGAGTCCCTCGGACTTAGCCTTGGTAAATTCCTTGTAGAATCCCTCCATAGACACTCTTGCCGATCTGTCAAGAGAGCCGAGGTCACGAACGTTGAAGTTGTCGGGATTAGCGCGAATTTCCGCCTTAAGTCTTTCGATATCAACTCCTGAAACCTTCATATTTGCGGTCATGGGCTGGCAGAGACCGTCTGCATCACGTCCCTGACGCACGTCTGCCTTTGCCTCAAATGCAAGAGCCGCATCACCTGTTGCGTCAACAAAAACCTTACCCTCAATCCTGATTTTGCCACCTCTGGTTTGCACGAAGATGGCTTTTATGCTTCCGTCTGCCTTTTCTACATCGGTAAGAGTTGCGTGGAAGAGCAAATCAACACCGTAATCACGAGCCATCTCGTCAAGGGTGAGCTTCATTTCCTCCGCATCAAAGGGAGTAACCGAAGAAGCGTAGCCTGTTGTATCCTCAATGTGTCCTGTGGAAGCGTTTTTAGCGCAAAGACGGTCAACCATCTCCTGAGGAAGTCCTGTAACAACCTGGCGCTTTCCTGCGTGGAAGGTCATCATAGGGCCAACACCCGCATTAGTAAGCGAGCCGCCAAGAAATCCGTATTTTTCTATAAGCAGGGTGGACGCTCCGCCCTTTGCCGCAGCAAAGGCAGCCATACAGCCCGAAACACCACCGCCAAGGACTACAACGTCCCAAATTTTCTGATTTTTCATAAAATACTCCAGTAAGATAATTTTTCTGCATATATTTTAGCACAAACAGACACAAGAGTCAACATGTTTTATCAAAGATAAAAAATGATGCTCTATACGTTTTGTTTTAAATTGATATTTTGCAAAAATAAAAAACAAAAACATAAAAAAGGCTTGACAAAGCGTGAAAGCTTTGTTATAATATTAAAGCAATCAAAAATTTGGTGCAGTAGCCAAGTGGTAAGGCCCCGGTCTGCAACACCGTTATCCGCCGGTTCAAATCCGGCCTGCACCTCCAAAGAAAAAGGGATTCCTTTCGGGATCCCTTTTTTCTTTCCTTTGGAGGTGCAGGCTTTAGATTTGAAGCGGTTTCGTACGCCAAAGCGTACGAAAGCCGGTTCACATACCCCACTCGAAGATCGAAAAGCTCGCTTTTCAGTCGCAGAGTGTGGGTATCTGCCGAAGGCATACCCGGGCTGCACCTCTAATGTATCTTAAAAAAGATGCCCACCAGCATTTTGTGTCAAGGAGAGCTCGAACCTTTATCTTGCTTTTAGATAGAAATATTGAAAAACTACGGCATATATGATACAATAGAATAAAAAAGGCGGTTTTATTATGAAAACAAATGAAATGGATAAAATTATTGAACACTTCAATCAATATTTTGAGCAAGGTGATCCTAAGATTTTACACCAAATTGTTGACGGTGGATTGCACGTTGACGTTCTTTTGTATAAGCCCAACGAGAAATACCCTTTTTGGAAGCTTGTGACTATGGGTGCAAGCGATTACAAAATGCCACTGACACAAAAAACAATCTCTCAACACAATGAATATATTATGTTCGTTAGTTCTGAGGAAAATCTGAATGACCAAGAGATTTCCAATTGGTATTTCAATAAATTGGTAACGATTGCCTCCTTTGCTTATTACAATCAATGTCACATTACCTACGGACACAGCTTTGAATGGAAAAACGACGATCCTGATGATGAAATGGTTGCAGCATTTGTTGAGTTTCCGCAAATTATGGGGACGGTCGAAGTATTGCGTTGCAAAATTAATTTCTTCAAAACCGTAGCCTGCCTTCAGGTAGTTTTGCTCAATCGGAACGATCTTAAAAAGCTAATGGAAATCGGACCGCAGGCTTTTAGTGAATATTTATATCCGGAAGATGGCAAAGAACAGCATTTTCTTTGCGAAAGGCACCGAAGCGATAATTTCTAATACGAAACGAAAACGCTAATTAAACCCACACTTAGAAAAATATTGACACAAATTAAATCATATTGTATAATAAAATAAAAAGGGGTATGCATTATGAAAAGGAAGAAAATAGTATCTTTTATTTGTTGCTTTCTGTTGTTATTTTCCTTTAATATTCCCACCTCGGCAAACTCCAGAGCGCAGGTGTGGGAAGGAACGGATGCTAACGGTATTGTTTTCAAGGAAGGAGACGTTCCCATTCAGGTTGAGAGCGAGCTTCTGACCTTTGACATTCCTACGCTTCCTTACGCAAGCTACCGAGACGTTGAAAGCTTCCTTGCATACGACAGTAAGGTTACGGCAGAGTATACCTTCTACAACCCTACTGACCTGACGATTACAGCTACGCTTCTCTTCCCCTTTGGTCGTGCTCCCGAATACTCCAAGCTTTACGATTCCGAGACGGGAGAGACGTTTTACGATGAAGAATTTGCAAAATACGGAGTTTCTGTCAACGGCGCAAAAATAGATGCCACAGTAAGGCACACAGACATCTACTCCCTCGACAAATTTGATATAAACGATCATATCGGCTCTCTCGGCAACGAATATATTAACGATGATTTCTATCGTCCCGACCTCACAGTAACCAAATACAGCTACGAAGTGGTTGGTCAGAAGCCTTTGTCCATATATTTCAGAATAGATATTGACTCTGTCGGTAGTGAACGAGCAATTATGGATTATGGCGGAAAGGTCGGAAGCTATATCAATAATTCCGGTGGAGTTTCGATAACCGCGTCTCCCAAGGAAAACGAAAAACAAACCGTATGCTTCTATGTTTTGGGTGAGGCACTGACCGAAACGCCAAATGCCGGATGGTATCAAAGAAACGGTGGCAGACCGGAAAGCCAGGTTGACGGTGAGTTCAGATATCTTGGCAGTGAAAGCACCACGCTTGAGAATTTCATTTTTGGCGAATACAAAAGCGACAGCGGTGTATCTGAAATTGATTGGTATAACTCCTGCGTGACAAGATTAAAGCGCAGTGAAGAGGTGAGTGGTACAACCCGTGCGATACAACTTGTTTCCTTCGGCTCGCTTATGCGTTGGTTTGAGTATAAAATAACCCTTGCTCCCGGAGAAAAAATCAAAAATGCAGTTGTAGCACCAATGTATCCCGAAATTGAAGCCTGGGATCAGCCTTACGAGTATAATTACACATATCTTCTCTCGCCTGCAAGCAACTGGGCGGATTTTGGTAGGCTGGATATCGTAATAAACACTCCTTATGAAATGAGTGAATCAAATCTTGTTGGATTTGAGAAAACAGAAAACGGATACAGACTTAGTCGCGAGGGATTACCTACCAGCGAGGAAGGATATATTGATTTTAACTTCACGCTTCTAAACGACGGAAATACTCAAAAGAATCAGCCAAACCCCAACCTATTCATGAGGATTCTCGAAGGCATTGGAAACTTTTTTGTTTCCATATTTGCACTAATATTTGTAGCAATATTATACGTTATAAACTTTATAGGTAGCCTCTTCAAAGGTTAACTCTACTTAAACTGCCACAAGCAACGGGTAGCTTTGCTCAACTGCATAGAAAGGTATGGGCACAAATTGAATCCTATTAGTTGCTTGGTCTTTAATACATAGCCACACCGTAAACCGAAATATCGGTGTTATATAAGGCGAGCCGTTTTTGCGGCTCGCTTATTTTTGTAAATCAGCGGCTGACTGTCTGGAGGGGCGCGTTTTGAAGTCGGTCAAATTATAAATTGACCAGAGAATAGAGCGATTGGTATCGACTTTGTCTAAACAAAATGTTACAATACCATTGTTACGATGAATTTTTATTCGTATCAGCGTAACTTTTAACATAGTAATACAGCACTTTTTTGACGGAATGTAAGGCATTATTTACATTATATAAGCAATGAAGGAAAACAAAAGTGGAATATATTATATCGTTGTGCTTGCTCTTATTATTTTACATACTCGTAATTCACTATATGGAGCGCATAAAAACCACGAGGTTATTCAACGCGCTGGCAAGCATCGTAATATACTCGGCGTATCTTTACGTTGTGTATCGCACGTATCAGCTCGGCGGGTTTGACGATTGGAATTTTCAAAACACGCTGCCAACGGCAAACGTCAGCCCCTTTATGTTTTCCCTTATGCCGCTGACGTAGATTCTTCCTTTTAAGGTTAAGAGGCATCTTTTCCTTTTAATTGCGCTTCTGGCTCCCGGAATGCTACACTCGTCGGTATTCGGTTGTATTTTTAACGCTATGCGTGATTACAGATTCCATTTGCATTTTCTCGCAGATTACATTGCTCATTTCGTACTGTCGCTCTGGGGAATTTATTTAGTAAAGAGCCGTCAGGTGAAGCTATGCTGGCGCGATTGCTTCATCAGCGGTTCAATTATCATATGCTCGGCTCTTTTAATGGTCGGCTTAAACGTGATTTTCGACACCGCGTTCTTCGGACTTTCGTTAAACGGCAAGCACAACATATATAATATGGTCGTTGTGGATAATTCGCTGATTTCCGCTATTATTCACTTCGTTGGACTCATTATCGTGATGATACTTGGATATCTCTTCAACAAGCTGCTCACTCGAAAATCCAATGAGTTAGCCTGAAATTCCTTACGCAAAGCAATATCATAATTAAATGATGCAAGTCAGTCTTCCAACCAAGGACAGAGTGGCTTGCATCTTTTTTAGCGCAATTTATAAAAGCATTTCGTATTTTATGAAATATTTTAAAAGAGATTGACAAAATTTCCAAGTTGTAGTATTATTGTAGATAGATACAATCTTAGAAAGGAAAGACAAAATGAATCTTTTTAAATACTTAGATACGATGAAAGAGCTGGACTCGGTAGTCGCTATGGTTGGCGTTGGCATTTTGGCAGTCTTCCTGGTAGTTATTATACTGAATATGTTTACAGGTCTCAGACGCGGCACAGGACGTCAGCTCGTACATACTATACTGACCGTAGCGTCTGCTTTGATATCGGTTGTTGTGTCGGTTATTCTCTCAAACGGCATTGTCGGCTCGCTTTCCAGCGATTCGCTCCATGGATTGCTTACCTCGATTGACGGAATTGCGCCCGGTGTTGGCTCGTCAATTCTCGACTCCATCGGAAAGGTACCTAATCCCGAGGTTATTGAGTACATAGTTCTTCTTCCTGCGGCTCTCTTTGTTATTCCTTTAATTACAACAATTATGTTCCTTATCATAAACACCTTATTCAAGATTGTTTATGTTATTTTGATTAAGATTTTCGGACTGAAAAAGGCAAAGAGACCTCCCCAGAGACTCGGCGGCGCAGTGCTTGCAGCTGTTGAGGGCATTCTCTGGATGATGATTCTCGTTCTTCCTATTACAGGCGCGCTCAGCCTTGTTGACGACGTATTCGAGACCGCTCTTGAATCCGAGACGGTTAGTGAAGGCGAGCTTGAGGAGATTTACGACGAATATCTTGTGCCCTTCACCAAGAACCCAGCTATTGATTTCCTCAACGTATGCGGAAGCTCCAAGATTTCGGATGCTATCGCTACCGTAAAAATTGATGGCAACCGGGTTAATCTCCGTGAGGAAATTGTTGACGTAACTCACTTTGTTCTTGTTGACGTAACCAATCTTTTCGATGCAGATTTCAAGAATCTTACAGAGGACGACAAAGAGGCTGTTGTAGCTGTTATTGATGCCTTCTGCGATTCTGAATTTATGTCGAGCCTTATGGTTGGCGCAGTACAGACTGCCGCAAGCGCAATCGAGGACGGCACTATTCCTCTTGAAATAGGCGGCGACTTTGAGCCTGTATTTGACGAGTTGATTCTGTTCTTCCGTAATATTTCCACCGGCACTCTTGAGGACGACCTTACAACCATTGCAAAACTTTACTTCGCAGTTAATGACAGCGGAGTTCTCGCCTCATTGGAAGAGGGCGGTGATATTATGGAGGCTCTTCAGCAGAAATCTGAGGACGGTGACGACACAATTACCCAGATTAAGAACATCCTTCAGGAGAACCCCCGTACCAGCGGAATGGTAACTGCGCTTACCAAGGCTCTCATTTCCACACTTATTCCCGAGGATGCTACTATTGTAGTTAACGGACAGGAGGTTCCGATTTCCTACGATACAGTTAAGGAATCTGTAAGTGAGATTCTTACCGTTACCAAGGACGGAAAGACCGATGAGGAATTCAAGGAAGAGCTTGGTAACACATTGAAAAACGCTCTTGAAAACAACCAGATCGAGCTTGATCAGGAGGTTATTGATGAGATCACAGATCACATCAACGAGAATTACGATGAGATTTACTCTCAGGTAGGCGACGGTGAGCTTACCGACGAGCAGTTCAACGACATTCTTCTCTCCTACTACAACCAGTATCTTGAAAACGGAACTGTTCCAGAGGGCATTCCTTCTAATTAATAAAAACAAAAAGACAGCGATTTCGCTGTCTTTTTTTATTGTCTGAACTGATATTCGTAAAGCTTTTTATACTCTCCGCCGTTTGAAATAAGCTCGGTGTGAGTACCTCTTTCAACTATGCCGTTTTTATCGAGAACTACGATTTCATCGGCATTTTTAACTGTGGAAAGACGGTGCGCTACCACAATTACTGTTCTACCCTTGGAAAGCTCCTCAAGGGATGCCTGAATCTGCATCTCGGTAGCGTTGTCAAGGGCGCTGGTAGCCTCGTCAAGTATCAGAAGCTTGGGGTTTTTGAGGAATACGCGAGCTATTGCCACTCTCTGACGCTGACCGCCCGAGAGCTTAACGCCTCTCTCGCCCACCTGAGTGTCATATCCGTCCTTCAAGGTGGAGATATACTCGTGGATATTAGCCTTTTTGGCCGCAAGGATAACCTCCTCATCGCTAACATCACCAGCACCGTAGGCGATATTCTCACGAATCGTGCCGTCAAAGAGGAATACCGTCTGCGATACGATTCCGATATTGCGTCGCAGACTGTTCAGGGTTATATCCCGAATGTCAGTGCCGTCAAGGGTTATTCTACCCTCGTCTACGTTATAGAGTCTGGGAATGAGGTTGCAAAGGGTGCTTTTGCCTCCGCCCGAGGGGCCTACCAAGGCAAGTGTTTTGCCTGCGTTGATTTTCAGCGACAGATTATCTATAATCGTTGCCGCGCCGCTTTCGGTGGAATAGCTGAACGTGACGTTTTCAAAGGAAAGATCGCCCTTGATATCGTCGATTACCACTTCTCCGTCGTCAACCTCATCCTCTGCTTTCATAATCTCACAGAAACGTGAGAATCCACTCATGCCCTCCTGCAGCTGCTGGAAAAGAGCTACAAAACGCTGAATGGGATTCAGGAACATTGAAACGTAAAGCAGGAATGCGGTAAAGTCAGCGGCAGATATCTCGCCATTATAAAGGAAAATACCGCCCACAAGAACGATTACAAGATATAAAATATCCTGAAGAAGCGTCATTATAGAGTCAAAGGAGCCCAGTGACTTCATTGCATCACTTCTGTAGCGTCTGAAGAGGTCGTTTGTCTTCTTGAATTTACAGATTTCGTACTCCTCTGCCGCATAGGACTTTGTTTCTCTAACACCGCTTACCGAGTTTTCCAGAGTAGAGTTGATTTCGGACATCTGCTTTCTGGAATTCTTCATAGCTCTAGACATTTTTCTTCTGGAAACAATCGTAAATACAATTATAAACGGAATTACTCCGAACATTATAAGCGTCAGAGTGAGATTTATGCTGGCAAGAATTGAGAACGAGCCGATGAACATCAAAACGGCAAGGAAGAGGTTTTCGGGGCCGTGGTGAGCAAGCTCGGAAACATCCCAAAGGTCTGTTGTAAGTCTTGATAGAAGGTCGCCCGTCTTGTGATCGTCAAAGTAGGAGAAAGGAAGTCTCTCGTACTTCATAAACAAGTCACGGCGCATATCTGCCTGCATTCTTACACCCACTACATGACCGTAATATCCCACTATATACTGGCAAATCGCCTTTATAATGTAAACTATTGCTAACAAAATAGCCAGTTTTATCAATTTATCGATATTTGTATTACCGCTTTCGAAGCCGTCAACAATGCTACTTGCTATTGCGGGGTACACCAAATTTGCAACAGCAACTATAAGCGCGCAAATCATATCAAGAGTGAAAAGCGGTATATGCGGCTTATAATAGCTTATAAATCTTTTGATCATTTTAGATATCCGTTTTTATAAAGAATTTTCTTTTTCTCATCCTCGTCATAAGAGGTCATTTTCTTTTCAAGGAGAAGCTCTGCGTTGCGCTTAAAATCAAGCTCACCGCGCTCGGTGAGGTTATTTATAGCTGCTATGATATCTCGGGAATTATAGCCTTTTGCAGAGAGCGATGCCATAATTTTCACGGGTCCGCGAAGCTTGATGTTTGCCTCGTTAAGCACGATAATTTCAAGCTGGCGAAGCTCGTTGATATAACCAAGAGCCACCATTTCCTCGCACACGCCTTGTGCGATTTCTTTCTTAAATCCTGCTCTTCTTAACTTCTCCGTAAGCTGACGAATATTATTATCCGCAAAGGCAAGGATGTTCAACGCCTTTTTCTTGGCTCTGATGTACTCGTCGGTATATTTTATGGAGGCGAGGGTTACCTCGTCAACAAAATCCCCTGCCGAAAGGCTGCCGATATTCTCGTAAGTCTCGAGAGTTACCGTATACGTGGCAGACTCCCCCTCCTCGACTATACCGAGAAGGAGGAGCTTCGTATCCTTTATCTGTCTGACAAATTTCAGCGTTGCCATATATTAAAGCTCGTCGTCAAAATCCTTGATTTCGAAATCGTCGTCTGCGCCAAGGGCTGCATCCTCGTCAACCTCGCCTGCGGCTACCTTCTCACGAACGATTTTCTCAAGCTTGTCCATAAATTCCTTGTCGGACTCGATAAGCTTTCTTACGTTTTCCTTACCCTGACCGAGTCTCTCGCCATTGTAGTAGAACCAAGCGCCGCTCTTGTCGATTACCTCAAGCTGAATTGCCATATCAATAATCTCGGAGGACTTGGAAATACCCGAGCCGTAGAGAATATCGAACTCTGCAGTCTTAAAGGGGGGAGCAACCTTATTTTTAACTACCTTACATCTGGTGTGAGAGCCGTAAACCTCGCTGCCGTTCTTAAGAGATTCAACTCTACGAACGTCGATACGAACAGATGCGTAGAACTTAAGCGCCTTACCGCCTGTGGTAACCTCGGGATTGCCGTACATAACGCCAACCTTCTCACGAAGCTGGTTTGTAAAGATAACTATACAATTTGACTTTGCAATAGCGCCCGAAAGCTTTCTCATAGCCTGTGACATAAGACGAGCCTGAACACCAACATGAGATGCGCCCATATCGCCCTCAATCTCCTGACGGGGAACGAGTGCTGCAACAGAGTCAACTACGATGATGTCAATTGCGCCCGAATTTACGAGAGTCTCGGCAATTTCAAGAGCCTGCTCACCACAGTCGGGCTGGGAAACGAGAAGATTGTTGATGTCAACGCCAAGCTTCTTTGCATAAACGGGGTCAAGCGCGTGCTCTGCGTCAATAAACGCTGCCTCACCGCCCTGCTTCTGCACCTCTGCGATAACGTGGAGAGCTATTGTGGTTTTACCAGAGGACTCAGGACCGTAAATCTCGGTAATTCTACCGCGGGGAATACCGCCAATACCGAGTGCAAAGTCAAGAGAAAGCGAGCCTGTGGAAACTGCGCTTACGTTCATAGACGCGTTCTCACCGAGGCGCATAATCGAGCCCTTGCCGCACTCTCTTTCAATTCTCTGCATTACGGTTTCAAGAGCCGCTTTTTTATCATTAGTTACGGCAACCTCTTTATCGGCTGCTTTTTTTGCTTTTGCTGCCATATTATTTACTCCTTGTGTTTATTAGAAAAGTCTTACCGCGCCGAGAGGACGAATGTTAAGGGGCATTGCCGCGCCCTTACCAAGCACAGAGTCCATAAGCTCAACGTAGTCTGAAAGCATATCGTTACGCACGAATGCCTGAATTGTACCTGCAAATCCACCGCCGTGAACTCTGTAAGCGCATCCCTTACCCGAGAGCGCGCCGTCTGTCAGGGCAAGCGCAAGAGAAAGTCCCTGCTCTGCAACGTTTTTGTTAGTGTAAACGTTCTGAAGATACTCAAACGAGGAGTGTCCCGAAGCAAGAATGATTGCATAAAAGGCGTCAATATCGCCCTTCTTCAATGCTTCCTTGGCATTTGCTACTCTGTCGTTCTCACGAATGAAGTGAATGGCGCGAAGAATCGCTCTGTCGCCAGCCTTACGGCGAAGCGCAGAAGCCGCGCCTATAATATCCGCCTCGGTAAGACCACGGAGAGTCTGCTTGCCAAAATGAGCTGCAACCGCCTTCATCTCAGCAGGAACGGAAGCGTAATCCTCGTTAAGATTTGCATGGTTACCGCCTGTATTAACAATGCAAAGCGAATATCCTCTGTCGGAAAGCGAGAAGTCAACCGCCTCAACCTCGGGATTTGCATTATCCTCAAAATCTATGTATACAAAGCCGCCAACGGCGCATGCCATCTGGTCCATAAGACCGCAGGGCTTGCCGAAATAAACGTTCTCGGAGAACTGTGCGTACTTTGCAATTTCCTTGTTATCTACCTTGCCGTCATTGTAGAGGTGGTTGAGAATATTACCAACCATTACCTCGAAAGCGGCAGAGGATGAAAGGCCGCTGCCCTTCAAAACCTCGGTGCAGGAATAAGCGTCGTAGCCGCCGATATTGTGGCCAGCCTTTACAAAGGCCTGCGCCATGCCTGCTACGAGAGCGCGAGAGGTGAATTTTCTGAAATTATCGGGGGATGCCACGTCGGAAAGATTTATTCTGTCCTCGGAGTAGCCCTCGGAACGAAATCTTATACAGCCGTCGTTGTTTTTAGCCGCAATAGCGATAATATCTCTGTTTATCGCGCCTGCCATTACCTTACCGTGATTATGGTCGGTATGGTTTCCTATAATCTCACTTCTGCCGGGAACAGAGAAGAGAGCGATATCACGCTCGGTGCCGTAGATCTCGCAAAAAGCGTTAATAGCCGCTATAAAGCGCTCCTTGGTAGCCTCTAAATCAGAATAAAGAGCCGCATATTTGTCAAGAGCTCCGTCACGAAGCGACTGAATCAATTCGTTAGCCTTCATTTTTTATTTCACCTTTCTTAATTTCATACTCATATCGAAGCTCGCCAACAATGGCTATCGCTTCGTCAAGAATCGTCGCAGAATCCTTCATTGTTCCATCGGGGTTATCGGCAAAAATCACCTTTATCCCCTCTTTATGTCTGAACCAGGTCAACTGACGCTTTGCATATCTTCTCGACGCCAGCTTGATTTTCTCGATAGCCTCGTGCAGAGTGCATTTGTCCTCAAGAAATTCCACGATTTCCTTATATCCTATTGCTGCCGAGGCGGTTTTACCCGACAAAAGTCCGCTCCGATAAAGCGACTCAACCTCGGTAACGAGCCCCATATCAACCATCATATCAACTCTGGTGTCAATACGTCGATAAAGAAGCTCTCTGTCAAGAAAATCAAGAGTTATCATTCCCACGAAAACCTCGGGGGTGAAATCCTGACTTTCTCTGTCCAAATCCGACTTTTTCCTGCCGGTTTTGTCGTATATTTCAAGCGCGCGTATCACACGCTTGACGTTATTTTTATGAATTTTCTCTGCTGACTCGGCATCCACCTCGCAGAGTCTCTGCCAGAGGGCGTCGATATCCTCGTCGGTCTTAAGCCCGTCTAAAATTCTGTCTCTATATTCGGCATCGCTCTCGGGCACGCTCATGGCAGAGCCACGAGTAAGCGAATCTATATAAAGTCCCGTACCGCCAACAAAAACGGGTGTCTTGCCTCTGCCGTCAAGATCATAACAGCATTTGGTAGCCATCTCGCGATAGCTTTCCACGCTAAAATTATCAAGCGGAGATACGATGTCTATAAGATGATGGGCAACCTCTTCCCTCTCGGCGCTCGTCGCCTTTGCCGTGCCGATATCCATACCCTTGTAAATCTGCATAGAGTCGCAGGATATGATTTCACCGTCAAGAGCCTTGGCAAGTGAGAGTGACAGGGCGGTTTTACCCGATGCGGTAGGCCCTGTTATTGCAACGGCAAAAATCATTCAGCCGCGCCTCCAAGCCATGCCACCAAATCAGCGAACACCTCGTCACGATTAGTCTCGTTAAAGAGCTCGTGACGCGCGCCCTCGTAGAGCTTAAGCTCTACGCTTGCGCCATTCTTCTTCAAATTATCGTAAACGTATCTTACGCCCTTGCCAAATCCGCCAACGGGGTCCATTTCACCGCTGATAACAAGGGTGCGCAGCGTCTTCGGGAAGGATTTAAACCATTTTTTCGAATTGCACTCGCCGAGCATTGTGAAAAGGTCGTAATAGCCCGAGAGAGTGAACACGAAATCGTTTTTGGGATTGCCAATGCGGTCTGCCACCATTGAGCCGTCGCGTGTAAGCCATGCGCCCTCTCCCTCTGATTTATCAAATCCCTTATTGTATCCGCCATCTGCCATGGAACAAACGAATTTCGAGCGGTATCTCTCGCCCTTGATAGCCTTGAGAAGCTTCACAAGAAGCTTACCTGCGCCTGTGGCAGGGTTAGGGCCTGCGGTGCCGTGAATGATAAGGCCGTCAATGGAGTCGGTATATCTCTCGGCATAAATTCTCGATATAAACGAGCCCATACTGTGACCGAGCAGAACTACGGGAACACCCGGGAACTCTGCACGGATAAGGTCGTTCATCTTTTTTATATCGTCTATAACGCAGTTATATCCATTTTTGCTTGCAAAGAAGCCGTAATCTTCGGGCGTGCTTACAGAGTCGCCGTGACCGAGGTGGTCGTTGCCTGCAAGGACGTATCCTGCAGCGCAAAGCGCCTCGGCAACAAGGCGGTATCTACCGATATAGTCCATCATACCGTGGGCAATCTGAACTACGCCCTTAATATTGTTATCGGATGGTACAAATATTTCAGCGTGAATAGTGTTTTTTCCGTCGCTCGACGTAAAGCTTATTTCTCTGTGATTAAAATTCATACCTTCCTCCTTTTTTACTGCTCGCCGTAGTAATAACGATTTATCTCTTCCTCGGTGGGAATAGATGCAGTTGCACCCGGACGCGTAATGGTAATCGCGCCTGCGATGTTACCGTACTTGATAGCCTCTTTAATATCGCCGCCGTTGCGAAGATATTCAAGCACCATAGCGCCTGTAAACGCATCGCCTGCGGATGTGGTATCAACAGTCTTGTCAACCCTTGTCGCAGGGAATGTGTTGTATCTCTTGCCGTCGTAAAGGAATGCGCCCTTTGCGCCCTGCTTGATAACAACGTTCTTCGCCTTTGTCTTTCTTGCAATCGCAAGAGCCGCGCGAAGCGAGCTCTCCATGCTGGTAGGCATAATTCCCGTAAGCTCGAATGCCTCCTTTTCGTTGGGAGAGAAAATCTCAACAGGAGGAAGCTTTTCAAGGTCAAGCTCCTTGCTTGCCGCGGTAGCGTCAACGAAAATAGGAATATTCTTGGATGCTGCAATTTTAGCAGCGGCAACTACCATAGGGTAAGGAATCTCAAAGCCGAGGTAAAGAGCATCGGGATTGCAGTCAAATGCCTCAATCATGTGCTCGGTGGTGAGCTGAGCGTTAGCGCCGGGATAAACAACCTGTCTTATAGCGCCGTTGCCCTCCTTCATAATAACCGCAAGGCCTGTTGGGGTATCGTGGTCAACCTTGATATAAGATGTGTTAAGTCCGATTTCCTTGTAATAGTTGTAAAGCTTCTGTCCGTGAACGTCTGCTCCAAGCTTTGCGCAAAATACAGTCTCTGCGCCAAGACGGGAAAGGGCGATGGCAGCATTCGCGCCTCTGCCACCGGGAATATATGCAACACCGCCGTCGTCAACAACGCTTTCGCCTGCTTCGGGAAGCTTATATAAATTCATCGAAAAATTTATATTTGCGCTTCCGATGATAAGTATTTTTTTCTTGTTAGACATATTTTTCTCCATTCCGCCGTCAAATGCGGCATTTTATTTTTTAAGCCTCAGTGTTCTGAGAAAGACGATATACACCTGCACCGGAAACAAGCTCGTTTGCCAAGGCAGCCTCTCTGCCGCGGCAGGTGAAGATAAAGCTCTGACAGCCCTCCTCGGAAAGCTGCTTGATAGCCTTCATCATTGCGCGAGCTCGTACGTTATCCTGATGAGCAAAGCTCTCGTCAAAGCAAACGGGAGGTTTCTCGGGATAAAGCATATCAATAAGCGCCGCACGTACTGCGATATACGCCATATCTCTTGTACCACCCGAGAGGAAGTCAACAGATTTCTTCTCACCCGATGCGTCGGTAAAGGTCACCTTAAGACCGTCGCTGACGTCAAAGGAGGTGTACTTCTTATTTGTCATAATCTCCATAAGGTGAGTTGCATACTCGCCAAGTCTGGGAGAAATCTCTGCGCGCAGATTCTCGGATGCGCCCTCAATAGCATTAAGAGCTATGAAGAATGCCTTGTGCTTGTTCTGCATATCCTCTCTGCGAGTAGTGATGGAATGAATACGTGAATAATATTCGCTGGGGTCGCCTGCTCTGCCCTTGAGGAGCATAAGCTCGTTCTCAACGTCAAAGGCAAGTCTGTCCTCCTCTGCAATGCGGGACTTTGCATCGGAAATGCCGTTAATGATTTCATCATGGTTGATGCCCGAAAGAACTCTTCTCTTAAGTGGAGATACCTGAGCGCGCACGTCAATCTCGCTCTTGTCGGCAAGGTTGCGGCGGATTTCTCTTACGGTGATTTCCATATTGGTCTTTTCGTCAAGAAGCTCGTTTCTCTTATCAAGGAAAAATCTCACTCTGCCCTCAAGCTTGTCAAGGAAGTCGCCAAGCTCGCTTGTGGGAGGCTCCTCGCCCCAACGCAAAATCAAATCGGTAAGAACTCTCTTGGAATTCTCGTATCTGTCACGTGCCTTGATAACCGCAAGTCTTGCATTTTCTGTTGCAACAGCCATTGCGTCTCTCTTTGCTCTTGCCTCTGCGATAACAGCAATTTTGCCCTTGAGGTCCTCAAACGTAGACGTGCCGAACTCGCTCTGAAGCGCGTTGAGCTCCTTGTTGCCCTTGAGAAGATTATAAACGAAATATCCGCATACTCCAAGCGAGAGCGCGCCGAGAACCGCCATAGCAACTCTGCCGCCCACGAGGTCAGCTCTGCCTGCTGTGGCAATCTCATACACACCTGCGGTGAGAAGAAGAAGCGCCGCTACAATGGCAAGAGCCATATTACGAATATTCTGTCTCCAAAGAGAGGTAGCGCGGCTGACGATTTCCGCTTCGCCGCCAAGCTCGCCTGCTCTTTCTATTGCATTTTCAATTTCATGGGTAATACCGATAGCCGCCTTCTGCGCATCGTATGCATCCTGGGCATCGCCAAGCGCGTGATAAGCCTCGTTTACACCCTTACGAGCTACGAGAAGGTCTGTAAGATACTGCTCGTCGGGGCAATATCCTGCGTGGGTATTATCCTCAATAAAGCTGTTATAGAACTTGATTTTCTCGTCGCATTCCTCCTCCAGAACGTGAAGCTGGTCGAAGGTCTGGATAAGCATAGCGTTGTTGTAAGAGGAATCAAGGTCGTAAAGCCTTGCCTGCTTCTCCTCTGCCTCAGAACGACGTGCGCGGATTCTGTAAAGCTCGGTTTCCTTTTCAAGAATAGCCTTGTTGTCAATGTTACAAGCAACGAGCTTCTCCTCAAGAGCCTGCTCCTTGTGAGCCAGGTCAACAATTGCGCCTGCGCCGCCGCCCTCGTGAAGAAGAGCCTGCATTTTATCCGAAATTCTCGCCGCTGCGCGCTGCTTATTTATTTTCTCGCTGCCAGAGAAGATAATGTTTTCAATAGACTGCTTAACCGAAAGCTCGTCAATAGAGGAATCTGCAATCTGACCGATGAATGCGGTATTATCGAAAAGCTCGCTGTCAACGCCGAAGAATACCTCGCCTGCGGAGAGCTTGCCAAAGGCAGGAGCGCCTGTTTCAAGGTCGATTATAGACGCTTCCTCGCGGTATGTAGGACGCTCGGAGTTGTCGGTAGGCTGGGTGGTACGGGAAATCATATATCTCTTGTCCTTGACTCTTATGTACATAAGGCCGTCAGCAAGCTTTGTATCCCAGTTAATTCTCTTCTTTCTCTCGCTTACCTCTTCGTTTCTGTCATCCTCGAAGCCGTAAAGCATATACTTAATGAAAGCGGCAATAGTGCTCTTGCCCGACTCATTTTCGCCCTCAATTACGTTGACCTTGTCGGAAAATTCAAGAGTCATATCGGTAATTCGGCCGAAGCTTTTAATCACGATTTTTTCTATTATCATAGGAGTTTTCCTTTCCTGTATATTTTCTTAAACGTCATCCTTCGGGTCGCCCGAAAGGAACTTAACAGCTCGGGGTACGGAATCCTTGGAATTGTACCATGGCTCGTCGTTATAAAGATAATCAAACTTCTTGCAGAACCAGCTCACGTCAGAGGAAAGCGTATTTATGTAGTTCTCCTCAACCTTGTAGGCGGCGTCGTAAAACTCTGCAAACACCTTCTTCGGAAGCTTCTTTGAAGCATAGTCAACCATTGCCCTGTAATGCGGTAAGCAGAAATAAGGAGCTGAGGAAAATTTCTTCCTGAAGTCATACTGACTTTCCCAAAGGTAAACCGCAGTTGCTATCATAGAAGACAAATTCTTGTCTATTCGAGAGCAAACGTAGCAGGTCCCCTCAAGCTCGCCAAGAGATGCAATAGCCGCCTGGCGCTTGTTGCCAAGCACGGTGGGCCCTGCCAGTTTTTTCTTAACCTCGTTAAGATGGCTTTCAAGCATCAGTCCCATGCCAAGCATTCTCTTCTTGCCAAGCATCATATTGTAGTGGCTAAGGCAAAAGCCCTGCTCGTTAGTCTTAATTCTTATGTCCGGCTCCATCATCGACGCGCCGAGAATAATGTCAAGCTCGTCGCTCTGAAGCTTCTTATACAAAACGCAAAATGGGCAGCCGCATTCGGGCTTCTCTGCAACAAGGTCAAAGGCCTCGTTGACCGGTATAGTATAAATCTGTTCCAAATCGTCCTCCAAACTAAAAGGGGTACTTGAAATCGCGCGAAAAATATGTTAAAATATATAAAAATATAATTTGTCAACAATATTATACACCACGAATTCCAATTTTGCAAGAGGATATACGAAATGTTTAGCAAAAAAAATGAAGTTTATCGCGGCAGAGATGCCGTAATCGTGTCGGGCCTTGGCGAATGTAGCCTTAAGGATACATTTGAGTGCGGTCAGGCGTTCAGATACGAGCTTATCGCAGAGGAAGAAAATTACGTTGAATACATAACCGTGGCATACGGCAAAATCATAAACGTCGGACAGAGAAAAAAGGGCGAGTTAATATTCTTTGACCGGTGGAATGACGAGTATGAGGCGGTGGTCAGCAAATATTTCCGCTTCGATATTGATTTCGAAGAAATCAGAGCCGATATTTTGAGCAAAACCGACTCGGAATGGCTGGCGAGAGCCTCGGAGTCGGCAAAGGGCGTTGTTATACTTAAACAAGAGCCTTGGGAAACGCTGATTTCCTTTATAATTTCGCAGAATAACAACATTCCGAGAATAAGAAAAATCGTTCGTTCCATCTGCTCGGAATACGGTGAAAATCTGATGGCAAAGGGCGAAAATATTCCCTGCCCTCTTCCTCATAAATCCTGCATCGCAGGCTCTGAAGAGTGTAAAAGCTGTGGAATCTGCTACTCCTTTCCTACCCCCGAGGATATAACGAAAAATCCCGAGGGACTTCTTCCGTCGCACCCAGGTTTTAGATACAAATACCTGATTGATGCGGCAGAAAAAATCGGCTCGGGAGAGGTTAATCTCGACGAAATCGAAAAAGCGGCAAAATATGAGTACACAATGGAGCAGTTGAAGAAGATTTTAGGCGTTGGCGACAAGGTTGCCTCCTGCGTTGCTCTGTTCGGATTTTCCAACCTTGAGGCATTCCCAATCGACGTGTGGATGAAGCGCGCAATCGACGATTATTTTGACGGCCATCTCGATTACGTCGCCCTTGGAAAATATGCAGGCGTCGCGCAGCAATACATCTTCCATTACATCAGAAATTTGCAAAACAGCGACAAATAAGCCACATTTTGTCAACATTGGTTGACTTTATTGACGCAAATGAATAAAAAATCTCCTCTTTCCCTTGCGAGAAAGAGGAGAACTTTTTTATTAAAGTAAGCTCATATAAAGCTTGGTAATATCTTCAACAGATGTCTCTCTGGGGTTACCGGGACGGCAAGCATCGTCATAAGCAGACTGCGCAAGGAAGGGTACGTCCTCTACCTTTACGATCTCCTTAAGGTCTGCAGGGATTCCAACGTCAAGAGAAAGCTGCTTAACTGCTGCGATAGCTGCTGCGCGGTATTCCTCTGTGGTCATCTCGTCAACGCCCTTAACACCCATAGCGCGAGCGATTTCTCTGTACTTCTCGCCTGTTGCAGGAGCATTGTACTCCATAACGGTAGGAAGAATAATTGCGTTTGCAACACCGTGAGGAGTGTCGTAAAGCGCGCCGAGGGGGTGAGCCATAGAGTGAACGATGCCAAGGCCTACGTTAGAGAAGCCCATGCCTGCAACGTACTGACCGAGAGCCATTCCCTCTCTGCCCTCTGCCTCGCCGTTTACTGCACCGCGAAGGGACCTAGCAATAATTCTGATGGCTTCGATATGGAACATATCCGAGAGAGTCCAAGCTCCGCCTGTGATATATCCCTCAATTGCGTGAGTAAGAGCGTCCATACCGGTAGCAGCGGTAAGTCCCTTAGGCATGGTAGCCATCATATCGGGGTCAACAACTGCAACAACGGGAATGTCGTGAACGTCAACGCAAACCATCTTTCTGTTCTTCTCTACGTCGGTGATAACGTAGTTGATGGTAACCTCAGCCGCAGTACCTCCGGTAGTGGGAACTGCGATGATAGGAACGCAGGGATTCTTGGTAGGAGCAACGCCCTCAAGAGAGCGAACGTCAGCGAACTCGGGGTTGGTGATTATAATACCAACAGCCTTTGCGGTATCCATAGAAGAACCGCCGCCGATTGCTACGATGCAGTCAGCGCCCGATGCCTTGAAGGCTGCAACGCCTGCCTGAACGTTCTCAATCGTGGGGTTAGGCTTAATGTCAGAGAAGATATCGTATGCAATACCTGCATTGTCAAGCACTGCGGTAACCTTTGCGGTTACGCCAAACTTTATAAGGTCGGGGTCAGAAGCAACGAGCGCCTTCTTGAAGCCTCTTGCCTGAATTTCGGTAGCGATAGCGGCAATTGCGCCCGCACCGTGATAAGATGTTTCGTTAAGTACAAATCTGTTCATTGGTTTGTTTCCTTTCTTTTATACTATATACATATATATTATATACTATAAAATGGAGATTGTCAATATTTTAACAATATTTTTAAAGATTATTTTACAAAAAACTCTCCCCCAGTTTCCCGAGGGAGAGTTTTTAACAAACCGATATTTCGGTCTACGGCTTGATATGTATTAAAGACCGAGGATTTGCTTCTTCTTTGCTTCAAATTCCTCTTGGGTTATGATGCCTGCATCAAGAAGTTCCTTGAATTTTTTTAACTCCTCTGCAGGAGAAGCAGCTTGCTGAATTATTGTAGCACCTTGGTTCTGTATTGCATTTTTCTTTGCTTGCTCAACGAATTCTTTGACCTTTTTAAAGATTTCATCGTCGGAGCCCTTTTTTGCAATTACAGTATTTTCAGACTGTCTGGCGCCCATGCTCGCACCAATTCCAGCTCGCGTAGAAGCAGTTTCGCCTAACACATTGAACGTAATGTATCCGTACACAAGGGGCTTACTTGGAATTAACTGTACTGCAGATATGGATTCCATTGGTATGCTCTTTTCTCCAATTCCCTTGTTGAATCCTTTTCCGATGATAACCACCTTGTCATCATAAACAAGAAGGTCGGCGTTATAGCCGTTATAGGTAATTTTTGCAGTTGACATTTTTTTCTCCTTAAACCAAATATTTTTGAAAAAATCAAAAAGTGCGACAGCCGAAGCTATCGCACCGAAAAACGCAACTCCAAGCTGTCGCCAAACGAACTTGTACGCATATAGGTATATGAATATCATATAACAAAACGTGAGTCGCATTTTTACCAAAATGGATATAGTTTTGTTATACGTCAAAAAGGGTATAGTTATCCCATAAAGAAAAATATACCTATAATTGCGTTTATTAAGTTCGTTTGGCACTTCAATTATTTCACGTATTATGCGATTTGTAAACAGTTTTTTTAAAAAAGCACTCCCACGGTTTCCTGTGGGAGTGCTTCTATTTACATTTTGCACTAATTTCACTTAGCGCGAAAATTGTTAGTTAGAATCGTTCATCGCGACCCGAAGCTGTAGAAACCTACTGCGAGCGGGGGCGAGGGGCGATTATAACCAGAATTTTTAGCTATAGAAGTCTACGAACTTCTTGAGTCTCTCATACTTAGCCTTTGCAGTAGCCTCAGCCTTTGCGAAGAGCTCCTGTGCTCTCTCAGGGAATGCCTGAGCAAGACGAGTATATCTTGCCTCGCTGTTGATGAACGCCTGGTAATCACCGGTAGGCTCCTTGGAGTCAAGAGTGAACTTGCTCTCTGCAGCGGGGTTGAATCTGAACATGTGCCAGTAGCCTGCCTCAACTGCCTTCTTCATCTCAGCCTGGCAGTTAGCCATACCGCCCTTGATGGAGTGCATCTCACAGGGAGCGTAGCCGATTACGAGAGAGGGTCCGGGATATGCCTCAGCCTCAGCGATTGCCTTAAGAGTCTGGTTCATATCTGCGCCCATAGCGATCTGTGCAACGTAAACGTAGCCGTAGGACATAGCGATTTCTGCAAGGTTCTTCTTGCCGATAGCCTTACCTGCTGCTGCGAACTGTGCAACCTGACCGATCTGAGAAGCCTTAGATGCCTGACCACCGGTGTTAGAGTAAACCTCGGTATCGAATACCATGATGTTTACATCCTCGCCGGATGCAAGAACGTGGTCAAGACCGCCGAAGCCGATATCGTATGCCCAACCGTCACCACCGAAGATCCAAACTGCCTTCTTGGAGAGGTACTGCTTCTCTGCAAGGATCTTAGTCTTAAGCTCACAACCGCAATCGCAAGCCTCAAGAGCTGCAACGAGAGCCTTAGTAGCTGCCTCGTTAGCTGCACCGTCGTTAACGGTAGCAAGGTACTCATCAGCAGCAGCCTTAACGTTCTCGTTCTTAGCCTGAGCTGCAAGCTCCTTAACAAGACCGATAAGCTTCTCACGAATGGTCTTCTGACCGATATACATACCAAGACCGTGCTCTGCGTTATCCTCGAAGAGGGAGTTAGCCCATGCGGGACCTCTGCCGGAAGCGTTGTTCACGGTGTAAGGAGTTGCAGGTGCGGAGCCGCCCCAGATAGAAGAACAACCGGTAGCGTTGGAGATATACATTCTCTCACCGAAGAGCTGGGTGATAAGACGAGCGTAAGAGGTCTCTGCACAGCCTGCGCAAGAGCCGGAGTACTCGAGGAGGGGCTGCTTGAACTGGCTGCCCTTAATAGAGAGGCCGATAAGCCCGGGCTTCTCGGAAACGTTAGCAACTGCATAATCGTATGCAGGCTGCTGATCAAGCTGAGTAGCGATAGGCTTCATCTCAAGTGCGGGAGCCTTGCCGGTCTTAGCTGC
>JAZQWA010000062.1:0-4628 GCA_045632065.1 Eubacteriales bacterium
CTACACCGTTTTGGAGTTTCCTCCAAAACACAATGTTTTTTCTTATTTTCGTGTTGTTCAATTTTCAATGATCAATCGCTCACTTGCGTAAGCTTACTTATTATACTACATCACTTTTCAATTGTCAAGAGGTTTTTTAGAATTTTTTAATATTTTTTTCAATATTTTTTCACCAACATTAACAAGAAATAAAAATATGTTTATTATAATAACAAAGGAAGGAAATTGATAAACTGTATATATAATTAAAATGAAAAAACTGTTGACAAACAAATATACGTGTGCTATACTTTTTTCACAAAAGAAATCAAGGTAGGAGAATTACCAAAAAATGACGCTTTACGACGAGCTTTATTTTGAAATTAACCTTATCGGTCCTAAATCCGAGATTAAGAAATTTGTACGCTACTTACAGTCCGGCGAGCTTGATGATTTCTTCGAGTTCAACTCCGACTACGTTAATTACGATGACGACTTTGCCGACGCAAGCGACGAGGCCGAAACCACAGCGCTCATTACAAATGACGACATGGGAATTGAAATCGATGAGTTTGACACCGATGAGTTCCTTGAAACAATCTGCAAGGCGGGCAAGGGGATTTATATTAAAGGTCAGCTCTTCGACGTTGACGATGACGAATACTCTTTTATCAGCGAAAAGGGCGATGCGTATTACATCAATGCAAAGAACGTTACCTCCTTCAACGAGGACGAGGATAAGCCACAAGAGGACGAGGACTAATTCTAAAAAAATAAAAAGCGGTGAAAATTCACCGCTTTTTTTGCTTGACATTTGTAAATTTGAGTGATATAATTGTTATGTATGATTGATATAGACGCCACAGAAAGGAAACCGACCGAATGGGATTTATTGAGCGCCTCAAAAGCGCAAGAGATAATTTTGGCTTAATTAAGAAAATTGTTTATTCTGTAATTTCGTTTATAAAAATGCTGACTCCTCTGTTTTCTCTGGAGGGTGAGGTCGGAAAGTTCGTTGGTTATATCGAGCCTATTTTCATGGGAGCCTTTGATTTCTTTGCGGAGCATCTGAACATTTTCCTGTTCGTTGGCTTCGTAACACTTTTGACCGGTGTATTTACATACATAGTATTCCCTGTTGGTGAGGCTGCCTGCTTACTTGCGGCGGCGACCGGCTATCTTCTTGCTCCGAGAATTCAGAAAGGTTTTCTCGCGGCGGTTGAGGGTGGAAAGCCTGTTTGGGATGTGGCTGCATCCTGCGCGCCTTACGTTTTCTGGATTTGCCTGCCCACGCTCTTTGTTGGCGCGGTTTGCGTATGCAGAAAGCTTAACAAGAAAGCGGGGCTTATCAAAAATCTGCTTATAAGTGGCCTTGCAACCCTCGTGGTTGGCGCATTGCTCGGTCTTTATGCTTTCGTTGCATACGGACTATCCATTGGAGCAAATCCTGCAAGCACCGTTATGTTTATCGCAATTTTGCTTGTAACCGTTGCCGAGCAGTTCTTCATTTTCGCAAAACGAGTTAATGATTAAATATATAAAACGAGACACCGATAAAAATCGGCGTCTCGTTTTTATTTTAGCAATACATATTATTACAGCTTAAATAGTTATAAAGCTGCTCGCCGTGATTCTGCTCTTCCTTCTGGATATGAGCGAGGGTGTCGCGGAGCACGGGGCTTGTGAACTCGAAAACTCCTGTGTTATAGACGCCCGAGACGTGCTTTTCCATAGAGAGCGCGTCCTTGCAGAGATAGGCGTCGTGCTTTTTCTCCTGCTCGTTGCAGCTTGACATCTTGCACTGAAGCTTTGACTGCACTGCAGAGGGCGATTCAGAGGGCATCTTCACCTCTGCGCCACCAAGAATCTGTGTAAGGGTATCAAAGTGCTTCTGCTCATTCTGCTGAAGATTTGAAAAGAGATTTTTGAGCTCGGGGTCGTGTGCCATACCCGAATACTGCTTGTATTTCTCGATACAAAGCTGCTCCTGGGATTTCAAATCCTGCAAAAGCGTGGTTTCTTTTTGTGTTAAGGTCATATTTTTTCCTCCTTTTTTGGGTTTACGGAATAATTGTATCCTCTTTGCCCCAGAAATATTCAAAAAAGAGAGATTTTTCATTTTATGCATAAAAACACCATTTTTTTATCGCAATGTATGCATATTTAAACAAAAATGCCCTATAGTTCGGGCATTTTTTCTTTTTTCTGAATAATAATGTCGCATTTTGCTCTGCGGTCAGGCGAAAAGCGACTTTTTTTGCTACCTTTATATATTACAATTATATAAAAACATCTAAGAGGTATCAAAAATGGAAAAGCTGACTGACAAAAGCATTGACGAGGAAATAAAAAAGACGGACAAGCTGTCTTTTTCCTCTCGAATAAGCAATATTATGAACTCGCTGAGCAGGATAAGGAAAACCGAAAAGAGCGTGCTTCTTTATGATTTAATTCTTTTCACGGTGGGATTTTTGCTATCGAGGTGCCACCTGATTTTCGGCGCGTATCCTCTCGGGATGGCGTTTTGCGCGGTGCTTCCCACGGGGGTTTGGCCTGCGCTGTTCGGAGTGGCAATCGGCTATCTCTCAATGGGTATTCGAGGCATAATCTTCGCCGCGGTTGCCGTTATCACAGTCATTTTAAGAGCATCTGTGTCACGTGATAGCCGTCTTTTTGGCGAGGGTCTGCTGATAAGAATGTGCATCGGTGTTATCGGCGGTTTTATCTCGGCGGTTTATGAGTTTTTGCTCTACGGACTTAACGAAACCGCCCTGCTTTTCTCTTTATCGATGATAATTTTAACTCCTGTCGGGGTGTTTGCCCTCTCGGGACTGTTTTCAGCCGAAATCTCGGCATCAGAGCTGATATTCAGCTCTGAAAATATACTTTCCCTGCAAAACAAGGACGAAAAAGAGAGATACAACTTGATTTTCTTTCAGGGCTCTTTTCTGTTTCTAATTTTCTGTATCAGCCTGTCGCTTGCCCGAGTTGTGATAATGGGAATCTCATTTTCCTATATTTTCGCTTCCTTTATCACACTCACCGCATCAAAAAGATTCGGTACGTTAAGAGGTATGGCGGTTGGCTTTGTTTCCACGCTGGCAATAAGCGGTCTGCATTCTGTGGGATTTGCCCTCGCAGGTCTTGGAGCGGGCTTGCTATTTGACATTGGCGCAGCACAAGCAATCACCATTGGAGGCGCAGCTCTTTGCGCCTGGGGAATTTACACCTCGGGGCTTTCGGGTATGCTTTCTACCCTACCCGAATATATTGTTGCCTCGGCTGTTACCCTGCCGCTTTTGCAAAAGCTCGGTAATATGCCAAAAGCCAAGCCGGTCGCTCCATCATCGCAAACCGCGGAAGATATGATAGGCACAATGGCGCTTGCATACCAGAGCAAGTACTCAGGAAGCCTTGATTCACTGGGCGGCGCGTTGTCGTCGATGTCGGCGACAATAAAGGACTACTTCAAGTCCCCCTCTCCGCCAAGCGAAGAGAATTTCAGAGATATAGTAATTTCTGTTGCAGAGGAGCATTGCGCCCTCTGCGGAGGAAGCAGTCTGTGCTCCAAAGAAAACATCCGTCCCTGCATCAAAAACGCAGACAATATAGCCACCCTGCTGACCGAGGGAAAGCAAATAACCCCCGCAGACGTCAACACCTCCACCGAATTTTGCCAGATGGCAGAGCTTATTGCCCACCGTATAAACAAGGAAACCGCCAAATTAGCGCAGGAAAATTACAAACTAAGCGAATTTCAATACGCCGCAGAGGAATACGAGCTTGTTGCAAAGCTGGTAAGCAGCGCAATATGCCTTGACGATGCCGAGCGCACCGTTGACAACAGTCTTACCCAATCGCTCACCGAGGCAATTGAAAAGACCGGCTTTGAGGGCGGTGTTATCAGGGCATTCGGTGAAAGACGAAAGCGCTTTTTCCTGGCAGGAGAGGACACCGACGGCAAAAAAATTACCAACCCCAAAATCAAGGAAAGCATAGAGAGCGCAACAGGCGTTACCCTTGCCACTCCCGAGTATTTCAGAAGCGGTAAAACAGTGCTGATGGAATGCGGTATAAAAAGAGCCCTGTCCGTAAGCGTTGCCATAGCTGAAAGGGCGGCAACCGAAAGAGAAATTTCAGGCGACAGTGCTGTTTTCTTCGAAACCGAGGGCGATTTCTTCTATTCTATCATATCCGACGGAATGGGAAGCGGAAGAGTTGCCAAGGACACCTCAACCTTTGTTTGTAGCTTTATGAAAAGCGCCCTTGAGGCAAACGCTGACAAGGAAACGCTGATGCATATACTCAACCACTCGGTAAAGGCTCAAAAGGAGGAATGCTCGGCTACGGTTGACCTGTTTGAAATCGACCTGCTCACCAAGGAAGCAACCTTTATAAAAAGCGGCGCTGCGCCATCTTACATAAAAAGAGAGTCATCAATTTTCCGTATTCGCTCGCAAACCGCTCCAATTGGGCTGATGAAGACCATTGACAGTGAGAAAACCAAAGTGGAAATCAAGCCCGGCGACCACATAATTATGCTATCCGACGGCATAGCCGAGGTAGCAGAGGATGCCCCCTGGCTGCTTTTGCTCCTCGGTGAGCCCGCTGAGAAGAATTTGCAGACTTACGCTGATTTAATTCTCAGC
>JAZQWA010000063.1:0-9906 GCA_045632065.1 Eubacteriales bacterium
GTTCGGCTTGATTTACGCAGGGGCGCAGAAGAATATTGCTCCCGCAGGCGTTACTATCGTAATCGTGCGTAATGACCTTATCGGAAACGCTCGTCCCGACACTCCCGCTATGCTTGACTATAAGCTTGCGGCAGAGAATGACTCGATGTATAACACACCGCCCTGCTGGTGCATTTATATGGCGAAGCTCGTGTTTGAGTGGATACTCTCTGTTGGCGGCCTTGAGGAAATGAAGCGCCGTAACGAGAAGAAGGCGAGTCTGCTTTACGACTATCTTGACGGACTCGGACAGTCCTACTATACCAGCCCCGTAGACAAGAAGTGCCGTAGTATGATGAACGTTGTGTTTGTTACAGGTGACGGTGAGCTTGATAAGAAGTTTGCCGAGGAGGCATCGAAGGCGGGTCTTAAGAATCTTAAGGGCCATCGCTCCGTCGGCGGTATGAGAGCTTCTATTTATAACGCTATGCCCTACGAGGGCGTTGAAAAGCTCGTTGCGTTTATGAAGCAGTTCGCAATTGACAACCCTAAAATTACCGGATAAATGACTATGAAGAAAATTAAGTTAATGAATAAAATTGCCGAGGTAGGCACGAACGTTTTTGATAAAAACGAATATCAGGTATCCGAGGCAGAAACCAATCCGGACGCCATTATGGTGCGCTCCGCCAATCTTCACGATATGGAGTACAATTCCGCTCTTCTTGCCATAGCGAGAGCAGGCGCAGGAGTAAACAATATTCCTACCGAGGAGTGCGCAAAGCGCGGTATCGTTGTTTTCAACACCCCCGGCGCAAATGCAAACGGCGTTAAGGAGCTTGCAATTGCGGCTCTCATACTTGCATCACGTAACGTTGTTGGCGGCATAGAGTGGGTAAAGAGCATTGCCAACGATATTGATATTGCAAAAACTGTTGAGTCGGGTAAATCTCGCTTTGCGGGTAACGAAATTCTCGGTAAAACTCTCGGCGTAATCGGCCTTGGCGCCATCGGTGGTCTTGTTGCCAATACCGCGAAGAACCTTGGAATGAAGGTTATCGGCTGTGACCCATATCTTACCGTAAATGCTGCATGGAGCCTTTCCAGCTCGGTAATTCACGCGCAAAGCTACGATGAGATTTATCAGAAGTGCGATTACATTACCATTCACGTTCCCTCAACGGCAACCACCAAGGGAATGATAAACAAGGAAAGCATATCTAAAATGAAGGACGGCGTAAGAATTATAAATCTTGCAAGAGCCGACCTTGTAAACGAAGAGGATATGCGAGTTGCACTTGAGAGCGGAAAAGTGGCGGCATACGTTACAGATTTCCCCACATATAATACCGTTGCTATGAAGAACACTGTAAATATTCCCCACCTTGGCGCATCTACCGCCGAGAGCGAGGACAACTGCGCAGTAATGGCGGCAGGGCAGCTCGTTGAGTTCCTTTCCACAGGAAATATCAAGAATTCGGTGAACTATCCCAACGTTTCCATACCCCACACAGGCGCTTCGAGAATTTGTATTTCTCACTTGAATGTTGCAAATATGCTTGCAAGCATTACAAGCATCGTTTCGGGCGCGGGAATTAATATCGAGAACCTTTCCAACGGCTCGCGCGGTGAATATGCATACACCATTGTTGAGATGGGCGTGGCAGTTCCCGACGAGGTTGTCTCTAAAATTGAGGCAATCGATGGCATAATCAGAGTCAGAGCAATTCAGTAATAGTAAAAACCGCCCATTCGGGCGGTTTTTCGCTTTTCCTTAATGAAAAATATTGACATTTCATATACCGGGTGATATAATATTAAAGAATGTAGTAAAATTTACAAAAAGGAAGCTTAAATGTATTATATAACACTTGATCTCGAGTGGAATCAGGCGTATGCTCAGAAGGCTCTTGCCGTACAGCGCAGGCTGTCCTGCCGACTGCGTGGCGAGGTAATTCAGATAGGCGCGGTTAAGCTGGACTCACGTATGAATATTTGCGGCTCTTACCAGATAATCGTTAAGCCGCAGTATTTCAAGAAGCTTCACCGTCACGTGTCCGAGCTCACGGGTATCACCCAGGAGCAGATGGATGAGGGAACACCGCTTCCCGAGGCGGCAGAGCGATTTAAGAAGTGGTGCGGTAAGGACTTAGTGTTCTTGACCTGGGGCCCTGACGATATTCCTATGCTGAAGGAGAATTTCAACGTACACGATATTCCGTCGGGCTGGCTTGATAAGGTCTATGACCTTCAGGTTATCTTCAGCCGACAGACCGAGGATTCCGCAAAGCAGCGTTCACTTGAATACGCAATGGAGCATTTCGGGCTTGAACAGCATCTTCCTGCCCACGATGCCCTGAACGATGCATATTTTACCGCCCTTGTGGCAAAGGCGCTTGACACTCCCGAGGGAGTCAAAACCTACTCGTCAGTAAGAGGTGAATTCCTTGAGGATAGCGTTATCGGCGACGCCGACGCAGGCGACGACGGTTACGTCACCATTTCCGAGATGCTTGACGACGACGTCGTTAAAAATCCCACCTGCCCGATATGCAAGGCAGCTCTCAGATGCGAGAATAAGCTCCTGCACTCAAAGGGGCAGAGATATACTATCCATTATAATTGTAAGAAGCACGGAGATATGCTTCTGTCGCTGAAGCTACATAGAAACTTCAACGAAACCTGGCGCGCAAGACGTACCGTGAAGCTGGCCGATGAGGCGGCATTAAAAGAGTACAGAGAGGGACTTGAGAAGGCTAATATTAAGCGCAAGACCTCGAGAAGAAGAAAATCGAAATCAAGACGTCCCGCCAATATTGAAAATTAAAAAGAGACTGCCTCAAAAAAATGAGGCGGTCTCTTTTTGCTTTATATCAAAAATATAATTATTCGTTGCCAGAATCCGAATTTTCAGCCGTATTCTTGTTGCGGTTCTTTGCTACAAGGTAGAGAGTGAGCGCAGCGACGAAGCAGATTGCGGTTACAATGGCGAAGGCAAGCCAATTAACCTCTGCAAGACCACTGAGAATGAAGTCTCCTGTCTCTGCATCTTGTATCTTTGAGAAGACGAGCACGGTATCGGTGATAAGCGCACCAAGAACTGAAAGTCCTGCTACGGAGTAGAGGATAGCCGAGGTTTTATCAAGTGCCTCGGAATTAACTCTGACGGGAGTTTTCTTGGTAAAATCAAGCGATGAGGTAAGGTAAGCGGTTGTAAGAACCAGAATTATGGTTTCGGGAACCATGTAGGTGGCGTTATAGCTCAAGGAATAGAGCGTTGCAGCCTCTGTAGGGATTGAAAGTCCTGCCCAAACGGTAGCGCCCGAAATAACGTGGCAAAGATAACGTAAAACACTTGCTATCAATGCTCCGACGGTAGCGGCAAGAGATTGAGAGCGTATTTTCTTCTTGAAAATTCCAACTATACCGAAAACGCCAAACGCCAGAACGTAATCAAATACGCCGAGAGCGATAAGTGAGATAGGCGTTGTGAAGTAGGAAAAGTTTTTCATGCCCAAAAAAGCCTGAATTACTGAGGTAACAAGTGCTGCCGAAAATCCGCAGCCTGCTCCGTAACGGTGGGCTATTATAACTATCGGAAGCATTGATGCGAGGGTTATTGAGCCGCCGTAAGGCATCTCGAAAACCTTGATAATGCTGAGTACCGTCGAGAGCGCAATCATAATACTGCACTCTGTCAGAATTCTCGTTTTTTGTTTTTGCGTTGTGTCCATTCTTTTCTCCTTTTGGAAAACAAAAAAATACCGCGCAGGATATATCATCCGCGCGGTAGATAGAAATCTGGTACCTTTAATAATCAATCTTCCTACGACGGCATTATCCGTATCAGGTTAAAGGGTTTGGCGTAAGCCATCTCAGCCGTCATATGACAGCACCCCTGATGTATATTCTGTTCGGTTCAAGTGGTAGTATAGCACTTTTTTTCGGGATTGTCAAGTGCTTTCTTCAAATTAAGTTTCACGCATTACGAGAAGAACTCCGCTCTTGACCTCGATTTCGCATTCGGTCTTGGTAAAACTATTTGAAACGCCGAGAGGGAAGTCGGGTGTCAATGTCACGTTTTCAGCCTCGTATTTTGCTCCTCGGACAGAAACACCATCCGCCGCCTTGTCAAAGGCAAAGACCGAGAATGTTTTGCCCACTTCTCCGTGAAGCAGCATTTTCTCGTTTTTTATAGCGAAAATTTCATACTTATCTGCTACGAGTATAAGATTATCATTTACATTTTTTGCATAGATAAGTAAACTAAGATTGGCAAAAGTGTGGTCGATGCGCCCACCGACACCGCCGTAAAGCTTAAATTCAGAGTAACCTCTATTACACCCTTCGCGGTATGCAAGGAACATATCGGTTTCATCCTTTTCAACAGGGAAACGGATAATTTCAAGTCCTGCTGGATACTCCTTCAAGGAGTCCATGTCTCCGACGAATAGATCGCACCTCTTACCAAGCTTCATAAGCGTGTCATATCCACCGTCGGCAGCAATTACAAAATCTTCCCCCTCGGGATGAAAATCCCCGAAGAAATCTCCCGCGCCAACAATGTAACAGGTTTTCATATTGCTGCCTCCATTAATATTTTTTCATTATAATTTCCTTCACCGAGGTGAAAGATCAAGCATTTCGTCAATAGCCTTCATAACGCCGAGCTTGCCGTAATCATAGGTGAGACCGCCCTGCATATAAGCGGTGTAGGGCTCAACTATGGGGCCGTCGCAGGAAAGCTCGTTGGTCGCGCCTGTAATAAACGTACCTGCCGCCATAATTTCGGGATGAGGATAACCGGGCATATCTCCGGGCTCGGGAATGCAGTAAGCCTCAACAGGAGAGCCCATCTGAATACCCTTGCAGAACTTTATAAGCTTGTCCGCAGAGTGCAGGTTAACCGTCTGCACAATATCAGTGCGCCTTTCGTCGTATCTTGGGTCAACCTCGCTGAAGCCTGCAAGCTCAAGCATTCTTGCGGCAAATACCATAGACTTCAAGGTCGAAGCCACACAGGCAGGCGCCATAAAGAAGCCCTTATAGAAGGACGCAAGCTGATTGAAGTTTGCGCCAAGGTCCTTACCGATACAGGGAGCAGTAAGTCTCTCTGCAATATCCTCGATAACGTCACGACGACCAACGCAGTAAGCGCCCGAAACGGCAAAGCCTGCTCCGAGATTCTTCATCATTGAGCCAACGAAAACGTCAGCGCCTACGTCGGTAGGCTCTCTGTCCTCGGTGAACTCGCCGTAGCAGTTGTCAACCATAATTATCGTGTCGGGAGAAACCTCTTTTATCGCCTTTACAGCTCTTTCAATCTGAGCAATGGTAAGGCTCTTTCTCTGGGCATAGCCACGGCTTCTCTGTATCGCAGCAACCTTAACGAAGGATTTTTTAAGCCTATCCTTTATCGCCTCGATGTCAAAATCGCCGTCTTTAAGGTCAATCTCGTCATATTTAACACCGTATGCCATAAGCGAGTTTCTGCTCTCGCCCGAAATGCCGATAACCGTCTGCAGAGTATCGTATGGAGTACCTGTCACGTAGGTTAGGGTGTCATTTGGCTTCAAAAGACCGCCGAGAGTCACCGCAAGCGCGTGAGTGCCCGACATAAGCTGAGGTCTTACAAGCGCATCCTCTGCGCCAAACACCTTGGCGTAGATTTCCTCGAGCTTGTCTCTGCCCGAGTCGGTAAAACCGTATCCCGTAACCTCTATAAAATCTGCCGTAGACACCTTGCATTCCTGGAACGCAGAGAGCACCTTTGCAGAGCAAATAAGGCAGTTTTCTTCAATTTTTGCAAACATTTCTTTACAATCTGCCTCTGCTTGCCTTGCTAAATTGGCAGTGTAGTCACTAATTTTGTATCCGTAGTACATCGTTTTTTCCTTATTTTATTTGGTCAAGAAGTGGAATAAGCTCTGACAGGTCGGAGATGGAATAATCGGGACGAATGTCCTTATACTCAATGCCTTTGGGGTTAAAATGACAGGTCTTTATCCCTGCATTTATACCGCCCTGAATGTCGGATGACAGACTGTCGCCAACGATTATTGCCTCGTCCCTCTTAAAGCCGTCGATTTTATCAAAGCAACTCTCAAAGAATTCCACACTGGGCTTGTTAAAGCCGATTTTTTCGGATATAAAAATATCCTTAAAGTATTTTGCAATACCCGATTCTCTTATTCTCGGCTCTTGCACTATATAAATGCCGTTTGATGCAATATAAAGGTCGTATTTTTCGAGCCTTTCGAACTCTCGAAGCAGCTCCTCGCCACCGTCAAGAAATTTGTGGCAGCTCCCAAGTAGTCTTGCATAGCTGTCCTGCGTTTCGCTTGGCGAAATTTCGACTCCAAGCTCCTCGAACAGTAACTCAAATCTCCGTGTCAGAACCTCCTCGCGTGAAAGCTCGCCGCGCTCAAGCGCCGCCCAACAGGAGCGATTTATCTCGATATATCGAGAGAGCAGAGCATCGGTAGGCTCAAGTCCAATCTTCGAAAACGTCTCTTTTATCGCAAAATGCTCGGCATACTGAAAGTCAAGTATAGTATCGTCAAGGTCAAGAAAAACGGTTTTTATCATAAAATCCCCGATTTTTTTAGCATTAGTGCAGCGTAGCCTCGTCAAGAAGCTCGAAGTTTCCCTCACGAAGAATTTCGTCGGTAGCATCGGTGCTTCCTGTGCGCATTACTGTATAAGCCTTGCCGCTTTCAGAGGTAATGAGAGCGTACATATACTCAATATTTACCCCATGACCTTCAAGAAGATTCAACGCTGCGGAAAGTCCGCCGGGAGTATCTGAAATGGCAAAAGCATTCACTCTGCGCACGTTTGCGGCATAGCCTGCGGCTTCAAGGATTTCCTTTGCACGCTCAGGCTCGGTAGTAATCATTCTTACAATGCCGAAATTGCTGGTATCTGCAACACACATAGAACGAAGGTCAATACCAGCTTGCGCCAGCGCGTCGGTAATGCCGTGCAGCGAGCCTTGAGTATTGTCTACAAAGACCGATAATTGTTTTATAGCCATATTCTCATTCCTTTCAGTCGTGTAATTTGCGCTCGTCAATAACTCTCTTTGCCTTGCCCTCGCTTCTCGCGATTGTCTTAGGCGCAATAAGGTGGATTGCAGGGCCTATACCAATCATATTACGCATAGCAGCCGAAAGAGATTTTTCCATAGCAGTAATATTCTTAACCGAGTCGTCGAACTGGCTGGGAAGAAGCTCAACGTAAACGTCGAAGGTGTCACTGTTGTTCTCTCTGCCAAGCTTAATCTGATAATTCTCGGAGAAGCCTTCCTTAAGAAGCACAGCCTCAATCTGCGAGGGGAATACGTTAACTCCGCGGATAATCATCATGTCGTCGCTTCTGCCCATAGGCTTCGCCATACGCACGTGAGTTCTGCCGCAGGAGCAGGGAGTGCGGTTAACAATACAAATATCCCTCGTTCTGTAACGAAGAAGGGGGAATGCCTCCTTGTCAAGACATGTGAATACAAGCTCGCCCTTTTCACCCTCGGGCATAGGCTCGCCTGTTTCGGGATTTATAATTTCAACGAGGAAATGGTCCTCGTTTACGTGCATACCCTTTTGCTCGGAGCATTCAAAGGCAACGCCGGGGCCGGAAATTTCGGTAAGGCCGTAAATATCATATGCCTTAATGCCGAGAGTGGATTCAATGCCTCGTCTCATTTCCTCTGTCCATGGCTCAGCGCCGAAAATACCCGCCTTTAAGGCAATATCCTCAGCCGAGTAGCCTCTCTCCTTGAGCGTCTCACCGAGATACGCCGCATAAGAAGGGGTAGCGCAAAGCACTGTGGATTTAAGATCCAGCATAAAATTAAGCTGTCTGTCGGTGTTACCCGACGACATAGGCAGAGTAAGACATCCCACCTTGTGAGAGCCGCCGTTAAGGCCTGCTCCGCCTGTGAAAAGTCCGTAGCCGTAGCTTACCTGTACAACGTCGTCTCTGTCAGCGCCTGCCGCAATCAATGCTCTCGCGCAGCAGTCCTCCCAGAGATTTACGTCATTTTGAGTGTAATAAGCGATAACCCTCTTGCCCGTCGTGCCCGAGGTGGACTGAATACGTACGCACTCGTCGGTAGGCACGGCAAGCATGCCGTAGGGGTATGTGTCACGCAGGTCGCTTTTTTCGATAAAGGGGAGCTTCGATATATCCTCGATTCCGTGAATATCATCGGGGCTCACACCTTTTTTGTCCATAAGAGCGCGATAATAAGGCACGTGCTCGTAAACGTGCTTAACCTGCTTTACGAGTTTCTCGGATTGAAGAGCCTTTATTGCCTCTGCGGGCATTGTCTCTATCTCTTCTTGAAAATATTTTCTTTTGTCCATAGCCTTTACTGATTTCTTCCAAGCGCAAATGCTTTAAGGTTCATATCTACGAACTTCGGCGCAACGCTCTTCTTAATTGCCTCTATCCACTTCTCTTCGGGAATATCCATATATTTTGAAAGTCTGCCCATAAGCACGATGTTAACCGCCTTTGAGCTTCCTGCCTCTATTGCAGGGGCGAGAGCGTCGATTGCATCAACTGACAATCCGCTCTTAACGAGGTTTTCCAACGCCTCGTGAGGATATTCGGCCGCGCCTATAATTACAGGCATAGGGTCGATTTCCTGGGAATTTACTATAATTTTACCGCCCTTTTTCAGATAAGCGGCATATCTTGCAGCCTCAAGCTTTTCAAAGGAAACGATAAAGTCGGCTTCACCCTTGTCGCAGATAGGAGAGTAAACTCTGTCACCGAATTTAACGTAGGTAACAACGCTGCCGCCTCTCTGGCTCATGCCGTGAACCTCGGAAACCTTAACGTCATATCCCTCGTCAACAAGGAGGTTTCCCATAAGCTTGCTGGCAAGCAGAGAGCCCTGACCGCCAACTCCAACTATCATAATGCTGACTGTTTTCATTACTGCTCACCTCCGATAGCGTCAAATGCGCAAAGCTGGTTGCAAACACCGCAGCCAACGCAAAGAGTAGCGTCAATATGAGCCTTTCCGTCCTTCATGCTGATTGCAGGACAGCCGATTTTCATACACACCTTGCATGAGCGGCACTTGTCAGAATCAACCTTTAATGCAGGCTTTGCCTTAACGTACTTAAGAAGTGCGCAGGGACGTCTTGAAATGATAACCGAGGGCTCGTTTGCCGCAGTTTCTTCCATGATAACCGCCTCTGTTGCTTTAAGGTCATAGGGGTCAACCACACGCACTCTGTTGATGCCCAGCGCTCTGCAAAGAGCCTCCAGGTCAATCTTGCCCGCAGGGTCGCCCTTGATATTGTAACCGGTAGTGGGATTCTGCTGATGTCCCGTCATACCTGTGATAGAGTTGTCAACGATAATTACGGTAGAGTTCGTGCCGTTATAAGCAATATTCGCAAGTCCTGTAATACCCGAATGCATAAATGTGGAGTCACCGATAACCGCAACGGTTTTGCTCTCGTTACCGCTTGCCTTATTGAAGCCGTGAAGGCCCGAAACCGAAGCACCCATACAAAGAACAGAGTCGATAGCATTAAGAGGCGCCGCAGAGCCGAGAGTATAACAGCCAATATCACCGAGAACGGTAAATTTCTTCTTTGAAAGCACGTAGAAAAGTCCTCTGTGAGGGCAGCCTGCGCACATAACAGGCGGACGCACAGGAATAACGTCAGCCGCAGGTGTAAACTCGGGGATTTCTTTGTCAAGCTTCTCTGCAATTATTCTCTGTGAGAACTCACCGCAGATGGGGAATATGCTCTTGCCTTCCACGGCAAGACCGAGAGCCTTGCAATGATTTTCAATAAAGGGGTCAAGCTCCTCAACTACAACAAGCCTGTCTACTTTTTTAGCAAACTCGCTAATAAGAGTCGAGGGCAGGGGATTAACCATACCAAGCTTCAGAACGCATACATT
>JAZQWA010000064.1:0-18013 GCA_045632065.1 Eubacteriales bacterium
GAGACGAAGATTCTCATCCTTCATACCAAGGTTAAGAAGCCACTGGTGGCAGAAATTCTTCCAATATGCGAACCACTCAAGGTCGGTGCCGGGCTTGCAGAAGAACTCAAGCTCCATCTGCTCGAACTCACGTGTTCTGAACACGAAGTTACCGGGAGTAATCTCGTTACGGAAGGACTTACCAATCTGGCAAATACCGAAAGGAAGCTTCTTTCTTGCAGAGCGCTGCACTGCAGGGAAGTTAACGAAGATACCCTGTGCAGTCTCGGGACGAAGATATACGGTAGAGCTGGACTCCTCGGTTACACCGATGAAAGTCTTGAACATAAGATTGAACTTCTTGATGTCCGCAAAATCGGTGCCGCCACAGATAGGACATACGATGCCCTTATCCTTGATGTACTGAGCCATTTCCTCAAAGGTCCAGCTTGCAGGGTTGTCATCAAGGCCGTTCTGGAAAGCGTAATCCTCAATAAGCTTGTCTGCTCTGTGACGAGCCTTACAGCCCTTACAGTCCATAAGAGGATCGGAGAAGCCGCCTACGTGGCCTGATGCTACCCAGGTCTCAGGGTTCATTATGATAGCCGCGTCAAGTCCTACGTTGTAGCGAGATTCCTGAACGAATTTCTTCCACCAAGCCTTCTTTACGTTATTCTTGAACTCAACGCCAAGAGGACCGTAGTCCCAGGAGTTAGCCAAGCCACCGTAAATCTCGGAGCCGGGGAAGATAAAGCCTCTGTTCTTACAGAGCGCGACGATTTTGTCCATTGTCTTTTTGCTGTTTTCCATTATTTTCACCTCAAAAATAGAGAATTTGTAAACTATTGTTGTCTTATTTTATGATTTCGCCATAAATAATGCCGTTTTTAACTCTGATAGGCTTGACAAAATGAAGCTGTCCCTGTGGGTTGAAATCACACTCTGCCCTCACCTCAATATAGGAATCGGAGTGGGCGGTGTATATACCGTTTTTGCCGCTTTCAAAGATGCAGGAAAGAGGCTTCTTTGCCTCGACGACGGCAGAGAGCACTTCATCACGCACTTTTTCAACCGTTTCGATAAGAAAGGCACTGCGACGCTTCTTAATTTCCTCAGGAATCTGATTTTCATATTCAGCGGCAGGCGTTCCCTCTCGTCTTGAATACGCGAAAACGTGAGCGTCAAGCAGTCTTGCCTCACGGACGAAGTTAACCGTGTCCATAAAGTCATCCTCGCTCTCGCCCGGGAAGCCAACCATAAGGTCTGCGGTAAGCATTACGTCGGGCATAAGGCTTCTAATGCGAGCCACGTTTTCAAGGGCTTTTTTGCGATTATATCTACGCTTCATGCCTCTTAACACGTTGTCCGAGCCACTCTGCATAGAAATATGGAAGTGAGGAACTAAAATTCCAAGATTTGCTACGCGACAAATGAAGCTTTCGCCAAGCAATTCGGGCGCCATAGAGCCAAGTCTTACACGTTGACAGCTTCCGCGTCTGTCAAGCTCGCAAAGCAGGTCAGCCAGGTCGTATTTTTCTTCAAAATCAGCTCCGTATGAGCCTGTTTCAATACCTGTAAGCACTACCTCGAGAGTGCCGTTTTCGTAGAGCCCCTCAATTTCTGCTATTACGTCTTCGGGACGCTTCGAACGAACGGGGCCGCGGGCTGCGGAAATGGCGCAATATGTGCATTTACACTCGCAACCATCCTCAATTTTAACGTAAGCGCGTGTTCTGGGCGCATTTTTGACAGTCATGCATTCAAATTTAGCACCATCAAGCTTTGTCACGCCAACGAATTTCGAATTTCGAATTTCGAATTTCGAATTCAAAAATTGCTGTGCAATTTCAACGCATTTCATCTTATCCGCCGTGCCGAGCACTGCGCTGACGCCCTCGATTTTTGCCACTTCAAGGGGCGCGCGCTGGCTGTAACAACCGATAACAATGACTATCGCATCAGGATTTTTACGGATAGCGCGTCTTATATATTTTCTGGACTTGGCATCGCTCTCTGCGGTTACGGTACAGGTATTTATAACGTAAACGTCGCAGACGTCCTCAAAGGAGCAGACCTCAAAGCCTGCCTCGGCAAAGGACTCGGCTATCGCCTCGGTCTCATAGAGCGAAACCTTGCATCCAAGGGTGTATAATCCTACTTTTTTCATCAAGAATTAATATAATCGAGATTCACAACTGCTACGTAAGGCAAATCACGGTACTTCTCAAACAAATCAAGTCCGTAACCGAACACGAACTCGTCGGGAATTTCCTTACCAACGTAATCGGGAACGAATTCAACCTTTCTTCTAGAGGGCTTGTCAAGAAGAGTGCAGGTCTTAACACTCTTTGCGCCCTTTTTCTTCAAATGCTCAACGAGGTAGGTCAAGGTGTTGCCCGAATCAACGATATCCTCAATAACAAGGAAATCGCACTCGGCAAAATCGTCGCGGTCAAAGTCAAGGAGCATATTTATCTTACCCGAGGACTCTGTGCCCGAGCCGTACGAGGAAACTCTTACACATTCAATCTCGCATACAACGTCAAGCTTCTTCATAACATCAACGGTAAAGACCATAGCGCCCTTAAGTACACTGACGATAACAAGCTTCTTGCCCTTATAGTCCTTGTTAATTTCATCGGCAATCTTGCTCACGATTTCAGCTATTTCACTCTCGGAAACAAGCACCTTTTTTACCAATTTATCAAGCACGACAAACACCATCCCATTATAATTTTAATTTAATATAAACATTCTAACAGAAATAATACGAAAAGTCAAGGTTTTTAATAAAGCTTGTGTGTTTTTTTGACGTCTTTTCAACTTTTTTGTTCTTTTATATAATGTGAAAATAAAATCAATTATATTATTTTTGAAAAACATCTTGACAAAACGCTTTGTTTCGTTTATAATATATTCTGCTTTCGTATGTGTATATATTATGAATACGCAAGATGATGAGCCTCACGGCTCACGACGTTAATCTATTTTACAAGGAGGTGCGAGTCATGAAGAGAACATACCAGCCCAAGAAGAGACAGAGAAAAAAGGAACATGGCTTCAGAAAGAGAATGGCTACCGCTAACGGCAGAAAAGTTCTTAAAAGAAGACGCGCCAAGGGTAGAGCTAAGCTCACCTATTAATTAAAGGTCACTTTGGTGTGACAGGTCGTCACGGACGACGTACAAAACCTCCGATAAAGCGCGATTTATGCAGACTTTATCGGGGTTTTTGATTATTTACAAAGGTAGGACAAGATGAAATTCAAAGCTATATGCGAAAATCATCTGTATTCTAAGACGTATTCGAAAGGCAAGAGAGTTGTGACGTCGGCTCTCGCCGTATATGTATTGCCCGACTACGCTGCAAAGCGTCTGGCAAAGGCACATCCCGAAAAACGAGTGTTAAACCGTATTGGTTTGACTACATCAACAAAGCTTGGGGGCGCGGTTGTACGTAACCGTTGCCGCAGGATAATGCGCGAAGCACTCAGAGCGCTTGAGAAAGAAAGAAAACTCAAGGTTGGCTTTTTAATCGTTATCGCCGCGCGTTCAGCCTCGGTTAACCTCAAGAGCACCGAAATCAAGTCGCAGCTTGATTTCGCACTTAACAAGCTCGGTATGTATGAGGGTGCTATTGAACAATGAAGCACCTGATGATTTGGCTTATCGGCCTTTACAGAAAATTTATTTCACCAATAAAACCGCCCTGTTGCAGGTTTACACCGACCTGTTCCGCCTATGCTATCGAAGCATTTCAGAAACGTGGCTTTTTTATAGGACTAATTCTTACCGTGTGGCGCATTTTGCGTTGCAATCCCTTTGCGAGAGGTGGATACGACCCCGTACCCGACAAGGGCTTTAAGAGTTATTCTAAAAACAGGGATAATCAGTGCTGTGAAGAGCATACCGACTCAACCGAAACAGAAAAGGATAATTAAAAATGTTAGATTGGCTTTACAAATTGCTTGGATCTATGTTATATGGATTCAGCTCTATTTTTGGTGGAAAATACGTCTTCGGACTTTTAATTTATGCCCTTCTTTTCAAAATTCTGTTTCTTCCCTTTGCAATTAAACAGCAGAAGAATCAGATAAAAATGGCAAAGCTCACTCCCCAGATTGAGCTTATCAAGGCAAAATACAAAGGAAGAACCGACCAGCCTACTATGCAGAAGCAGCAGCAGGAAATTATGGAGCTTCAGCAGAAGGAAGGATACAGCCCCTTCTCGGGTTGCCTTACACTTCTCCTTCAGTTCCCTGTTATTATCTTCCTTTACAACGTTATCAGAGGACCGCTTTCTTACATCTGCGGTCTGTCCGCTGAGGCAATCGAATCTATCAAAACCATAATTGGTTCTACCGCCAAGGACGAGATTTCTCTTGTCGGAGATATTCACGCATGGCAGAATGCAGGAAATGCAGGTCTTGAGGCCTTTGACCTTACAAAGCTTCCCGACTTTACACTCTTCGGCACAAATCTTTCGGGCATCCCCAGCTTCAAGGAAATAAGCTGGCTCGTTCTTGTTCCCGTAATTGCAGCGGCGCTTACATGGCTTTCTATGTTCCTTACACGTAAGTGGAACAACAATCCCGCGGCTAACCCCGCAGCTGACGCGCAGGCAAACGCTTCTATGAAGATGATGGATCTTATGATGCCTGCAATGACGCTCTGGATGGCGTTCTCCTTCTCAGGAATGCTTGGTATTTACTGGATTTACCAGTCTGCTCTCGGCATTCTTCAGACATTCGCTATTTCCAAGCTTATGCCTCTTCCCAAATACACAGAGGAAGAAATCAGGGAGATGAGAAAGGCGCAGAAGGCTGCAGAAAAGGCTCAGCGCTCTGCGGCAAAGGCTGCTCCCAAGTATCGCTCGCTTCACTACATTGACGACGAGGATTACGAGGCTCTTCCCGAGCTCACAGAGGAACAGAAGACTACTAAAAAGGCACCCGAGGGAATGGATATTCCCGAAATCAAAGACTGACACTAAACGAGGAAATAATCACTATGATAAAAGAAGCAATAGCGGCCGGCAAGGACATCCTTGAGGCCAAGGAAAATGCCAGAGTTGCTCTTGGCGCAGGCGAGCTTGACGACGTTCAGTTCGAAATTCTCGACGGCGGTACAAAGGGTATTCTCGGTTTATTTACAAGACCTGCAAAGGTAAGAGCATTTGTTGAGCTTCCCGACACACAGGAGAAGCCCCACAGAGAGCGCAGAAAGGACAACCGTCGCGAGCAGAAGAAGAACGACGGTGGTAATCAGAATCAGAAGAAGCAGAAGCAGAATAAGCCTGCTGAAAAGAAGCACGAGAATGCTGAAAAGTCTGCAAAGCAGAAGAGCGAGGTTATTCCCGAGGCTGAGCTTAAGATGGAGCGCAAGAGCGTAGAAATCGGTGAGGATATGTCCTTCGATTTCGTAAAGAGCGTTATCGCTGACATTGGTCTTAATGCCGATGCTGAGCTTTACGCTTGCGAGGACGGCACAAGAAGAATCACCATCGTAGGTGAGGATGCATCTACTCTTATTGGTCACCACGGTGACACTCTCGATGCGCTTCAGTATCTTGCAAACCTTGCATCTGCAAGAAAGAACTCCAAGGGTGAGCGCGACAAGAGCCGCGTTACCATCGATATTGAGGGTTACAGAAAGAAGAGAGAGGAAACTCTCCGCGCGCTTGCAAGAAGAATGGCGGCAAAGGCTATCCGCAACAAGAGAAGCGTTATGCTCGAGCCCATGAGCGCTTATGAAAGAAGAATTATTCACTCTGAAATTCAGGGTATAGAGGGTGTTTCCACCAACTCTATCGGCTCTGACAACAACAGAAAGATTGTTATCTTCCTTACCGACAAGAAGCCTGAGGAAATCTTTGAGGAGAAGGACGAGGCTACCACGGAAATCACAGTTGAGGCTGCAGTTGATGATGTAGAGGCAGCTGACGAGGAATAATATGAATAATCTGACGCAAGTTATAGCGGCAGTATCAACCCCACCCGGCAAGGGTGGGGTTGCCATTATCCGAATGAGTGGGGAGGGCGCTTTTCGGATAGCCGATAAAGTGTTTTTCCCTCTTTCAAAAAAACCGTTTTCAAGCTGCGATGCGAGAAAACAGATTTACGGTCACATAATTGACGGCGGCGAAAAGATAGACGACGTTCTCGCAACACGATTCCCTGCTCCTCATTCTTATACAGGCGAGGACACTGTGGAAATTGCCTGCCATGGCGGTATTCTTGTAACTGCTACCGTGCTTGAGGCGCTTCTTGCGGCAGGCGCAGTACACGCAACTGCAGGAGAATTTACAAGACGAGCGTTTATAAACGGAAGAATGGGGCTTACCGAGGCAGAGGCAATAGCCGACCTGCTGGAAGCCAAGTCAAGAGAGCAAATAAGGCTCTCATCTGATACCGCGAGAACAAGACTTGCAGGCAAAATTGCCGATATTCGTTCTTCACTTGTTGACCTTATGAGCTCGATTTATGCGAGAATCGACTATCCAGACGAGGATTTAGGCGATTTCACCGATTCAGAGGTACTCTCACGCTTATATATAATAAAGGAAGCTTGTAACGGCTTGCTTGCCACCTACAACACAGGAAAAGCGGTAAGCGAAGGCATTAAAACGGTAATTTGCGGAAAGCCAAACGTTGGCAAAAGTTCCTTTTACAACCTGCTTGCAGGTGAGGATGCGGCGATAGTTACCGACATCGAGGGCACAACCCGCGACGTGCTTACAATGACCGTTCCTCTCGGCAAAATTATGCTGAAGATTGCCGATACGGCAGGCATAAGACACACCGATAAAATTGACAAGGTCGAGGAGATAGGAATTGAAAAAAGCCGCCAAATGATTGAAAAAAGCGAACTTTTGTTTGCAATTTTTGACAATTCCCGCACATTTGACGAGGAGGACAGACTGCTTTTAGAGGAAATAAAAGCTTCTTCCGCGCCTAAAATTGCGATTATCAACAAGAGCGATTTGGAAAGCAAATTTGACAAGGCTATGCTTTGTGACGGATTTGATTACGTAATCGAGATTTCGGCAAAGGAGGAACGCGGTCTTGGTGAGCTTTCGGCTATCACCGATAAGCTTTTTACCGACGAGAAAATCGTTATCGGCGAGGATGCGGTAATTTCCTCGGCAAGACAGCACGCGGCGCTTAAAAGGTGCCTTGACTTCGTTTCTGCGGCTGCAGAAAGTCTGGATTTAGGCTTCTCGCAGGATGCGGCATCCAGCGATATTGAAAGAGCGCTTGGCGCTATTTCAGAGCTAGACGGCAGAGCGGTAAGTGAGGAGATTGTAAGTGATATTTTCTCAAAATTCTGCGTTGGAAAGTAGGATTTGAGGACTTATTCTTCGCTTTTTGAAAAAAGCTCGGCAAAAACTTTATTTAAAATGATTGGTTTTAATTTGAAGGGTAAAAATACGTGTTTTAGCCCTATCGGGAGGTTGTATGGAAGAAAAGAGATTTAAAAAGAACGACGAGGGCTTTATTTGCAAAAACTGCGGCAAGGAGGTATTGCCTCTCGGCTATACGTCGCGCAACCACTGCCCTTTTTGCCTTTGCTCTCTTCACGTAGATATCAACCCAGGTGACAGAGCCAACGATTGCGGCGGTATTCTCCGTCCTATCCAGACTCTGCCCGACCCCAAGAAGGGATTTATCATCATACACAGGTGTGACAGGTGCGGAAAAACCGTACGAAACAAGGCTGCGGCGGAAGCCAAAATCCAGCCCGACGATAACGATTTATTGATTAAATTAACGGCTGGGTTATCATAACAAAAGGACTAAGCGTATCCCGCTTAGTCCTTTTATTATAAAATATTTACAATTTTTTAAGTTGTTTTGCCCTTTTTCGCTCTTAAAATAGTGCAATTTTAACGATATTTTATTAAAGTATTAACTTTTTCAAATTCCCTTGATTTTCCAGGCAAAAGGTGGTAAAATATTATTGTGAAAATTTGTGCCGACGGTTTTTTTATTTGCTGGCAGGCACACGTGGAAAGGAAAAGAAAATGTATAAGCGATTTGTAAATTCACTTTACGTTCTTAACATTCTTTTTCAGGCGTTTTTCACTCTGCTGGTGCCCGTTGGACTCGGAGCGCTTGTCGCATATCTTCTGACCACCCTTGCAAACGTTGGCGGATGGATATGGGCGGTGCTGCTGATTCTCGGCGTGTTCAGCGGATTATATTCTATGATAAAATACATTTTAACGGCTATGGCGGCTCTTGAACGGCTTGAAAAAGAGCAAAACGCAAGAACAACCTCTCAAAAAGCAGGTAAATCCGATGATGAAGAATAATACTGACGATAAAAAACAAAAATTTATAAAAGACCTTCTGCCCTTTACGCTGGCAGAGCTTGCGGTTAGCGCTTTGGTAGTGCTTTTGGGCTTCGTTCTGAGCCTTGCAAGCATCATAAGCTTCGATTACCGCATTATCACAGGCGCGCTTCTCGGTGCTGTGGTTATGATTTTGAATTACACCTTCCTAACGGCTTCTGTTGACAAGGCTATTCAAAACTTCATAGCTCTTCGCGGAGAAAAGGAGATGAGCGACGAGGAGGCGGAGCAGTTTGCCGCTGAAAACTCAATGCCCATTCAGAATGCAATAAAAACCTCTTATATCATAAGAACGGTAACAATGATTGCCACATTAGTGGTGGCATTTCTGCTTGATTGGTTCAATCCCTTGGCAACGGCAATTCCTCTACTCGCCTTCCGTCCGTTACTTACAGTAATAGAAATGATAAAAGGAAAGGTGGCAAAATGAAAAAGAAAAAGATAATTGTAGCGCTGGTGATTACTCTTGCCGTTATCGCAATAGTTGCCGCGCTCTGTTCACTTGTTTTCGTATTCTACAATGACATTCAGGTAAGTGACGACGGTGGCGCGCTTATCTCGCCTAACGGCCCGAGAATAATACTTGCCATTCCCGCGCTTCAGGAGATTTCCAAGAACATTCCCATAGTTGAGCTTGGAAATATACTTACGGTGACCAGCGTTTCACTCTGTGTTGTAACGCTTCTGCTTATCATACTTGCGAAGCTTCTTACGAAAAATCTAAGTAAGCGTCCCGGCAAGGTACAGGTGGTGCTTGAAAAGCTCATTTCAATGCTCTACGGACTTGTAAGAGACACCATGGGCGAGCACAATATGAAGTTTGCTCCTTACATTGGAACTCTGTTTTTAAGCTCCATTGTTGGAACGCTTATCGGTATGACTCAGATTATTCCGTCGGCAACATCGGATTTGTCGGTAACTCTCGCATGGGCGCTTGTTACGACGGGTATGGTGTGGTACAACAACATCAAAAACTTCGGCTTTAAGGCATGGCTCAAGGGCTTTACCGAGCCTATCGTTGTTATGACGCCTATGAATATCGTTTCGGAAATTGCCCAGCCTATTTCCCTTGCATTCCGTCATTTCGGCAACGTTGCAGGCGGCGGAGTTCTCACAGCCCTCATTTATGCGGCGCTTGCAGGACTTTCGCAGACACTCTTTGTATGGCTTCCCGAGACTGTTCTCGGATTCATCCCCCCTGTGCTTCAGGTGGGTATTCCCGCGTTCCTTTCAATCTACTTCGACCTGTTTTCAGGCTTCGTGCAGGCTCTCGTATTCTCGCTTCTGACCATGGTTTACGTTGGCGGAGCTTGCCCTCCTCCCGAGGAGCTGCCCGAGGACAGACGTATGAAGCTTGAGAAGAAAGCAAAAAAAGTTAATTAATTTAAAAATATATAAAATTCAGGAGGATTTTTCAAAATGGATGTAAATGCAGCAAAAATGCTCGGTGCAGGTCTCTGTATGGGACTTGGTGCTATCGGCCCCGCTATCGGTGAGGGTAACGCAGTTGGTAAGGCTCTTGAGGCTATGGCTCGTCAGCCCGAGATGGCAGGCGCCCTTCGTACCAACATGATTCTCGGTTGTGCTATTACCGAGACCACAGGTATTTATTCACTCGTTGTATCCCTTCTCCTTATGTTCTTGTAATTTCGATTACACAAAACAAAAACGAACATAACGAAAGAAGGACTACACCATGGAATTTCAATGGTTTTTAGAAAAATTTGAGGCCTTCGTCGGTGTTAACCCATGGACGATGCTCTTCGCATGGCTGAACCTTCTCATTCTTTATCTTTTCCTTAAAAAGCTGGCGTTTGTTCCGCTTAAGAACATGATTGACTCAAGGCAGAAGGAGATTGACGATATGTACTCCGAGGCCGAGCGCTCTCAGGCTGATGCAAAGCAGCTTAAGGAGCAGTATGAGGAGAAGATAAGCCACGCAAACGAGGAGAGCGAGGAAATTCTTAAGAGCGCACATCGTCGCGCACAGCTCAAGGAGGAGGAAATTCTCCGTGAGGCTGATGCAAAGGCAAGCCGCGTGCTTGAGAGAGCCGAGGAGCAGATCGAGCTTGAGAAGAAGCGCGCTATTAACGACGTTAAAAACGAGGTTTCCTCTATGGCTATCGGCATCGCGTCCGCCGTTATTGAGCGTGACGTATCTGCCGAGGAGCACAGAGAGCTTATCGACGATTTCATCAACAATATGGGTAACGAACAATGACGGACGCTAAGGAATACGGCAGAGCCCTCTTTCTTATTACCGAGGAGGATTCTGCATCTGATAAGGTTCTGTCTGACGTAAGGACAGCCGAGAGCGCCTTTAGGGCTAATCCCGATTATTCAAATCTGCTTGACTCCCCTGCTCTGTCAAAGAGCGAGAGAATTACGCTCGTTGACAAGGCATTTTCCTCGCTTGACGAAAGACTTCTCAATCTCATCAAAATTCTCACCGAAAAGCGTGAGGTACACCTTTTTAAAAAGGTTGCAGAGGCGTATTACGGCTTCTACGATGAGTCGAGAGGGATTGAGCGAGTTGAGGCAGTTACTGCGGTTGCTCTCACCAAGGAGCAGACGAATGCCATTACAAAAAAGCTTGGCGCAAAGTTCGGCAAGACCTTTATTTTGACGAACAAGATTGACCCGTCGATTCTCGGCGGTATCAAGCTTCGTTACTCGGGCGTTCAGCTTGACGGCTCGGTAAAGACCAGGCTTGACAAATTTGAAGAAGCGCTCAAAAACACGGTAATTTAACTAAAAATGTCTACTTTTTGTGAGAACGAAAAAGTTTTTAACAAATGGTTTTTAAAATTCTATAAATCTACTTTTTCTATCGCCGTTCGCTTCCACTCGACGTATGTAAATACGCCTTCGGGGCGCAAACGCCGATTCTCACTAAAAATCAGTTCATTTTTACAAAACAAAGCTTTGTATAAAAAATACAAGTAGAAAGAAGAACAAAATGCAGTCTAAAATAGATGATATCAGCAAGATAATCAAAGAGCAAATCAGAAACTACTCGAAAAAGACCGAGCAGGATGAGGTTGGCTACGTTATCTCTGTGGGCGACGGTATTTCTAAGGTTCACGGCCTCGATAAGTGCAAGGCGAACGAGCTTTTGGAGTTCTCCAACGGCACGTTCGGTATGGCTCTCAACCTTGAGGAAAATTACGTCAGCGCCGTGCTTCTCGGTAACGACGTAGGTATCGCCGAGGGCAGTATCGTTAAGCGTACGGGACGAGTTGTTTCGGTTCCTGTTGGCGAGGCTCTTATTGGCAGAGTTGTTAATGCTCTCGGTGAGCCTATCGACGCAAAGGGCCCTATTGTTTGCAGCGATTACAGCCCTATCGAGCGCCGCGCTTACGGTATTATTGAAAGAAAATCGGTTTCAGTTCCCCTGCAGACAGGTATCAAGGCAATCGACTCCATGATTCCTATCGGTCGTGGACAGCGTGAGCTTATTATCGGTGACAGACAGACCGGTAAGACGGTTATCGCCACCGACACTATCATTAACCAAAAGGGTAAGAACGTAATTTGTATTTACGTTGCAATAGGTCAGAAGCAGTCCACCGTTACTAACGTTGTGGATACGCTTTACAAGAACGGCGCTATGGACTACACCATCGTAGTCAGCGCAACCGCATCCGACCCTGCTCCCCTTCAGTACATCGCTCCTTATGCAGGATGCGCTATGGGGGAGTACTTTATGGATAAGGGCCGTGACGTGCTTATCGTTTACGACGACCTCTCAAAGCACGCAGTTGCTTACAGAGCGCTGTCGCTTCTTATCAGACGTCCTCCGGGCCGTGAGGCTTATCCCGGTGACGTATTCTATCTTCACTCAAGACTTCTTGAGCGTGCGGCAAGACTTGCGCCTGAATACGGCGGAGGCTCGCTTACCGCTTTGCCTATTATAGAAACACAGGCAGGTGACGTTTCGGCGTACATTCCCACCAACGTTATCTCTATCACCGACGGACAGATATTCCTTGAGTCCGAGCTCTTCCACTCAGGTGTAAGACCTGCGGTTAACCCCGGTATCTCGGTATCCCGAGTTGGCGGTAACGCGCAGATTAAGGCGATGAAGAAGGTTGCGGGTACCTTGAAGCTGCTCTACTCTCAGTACAGAGAGCTTGCAGGCTTTGCTCAGTTCGGCTCCGACCTTGACGCCGACACCAAGGCTCGTCTTGAGCAGGGACAGCGCATTGTTGAGGTTTTGAAGCAGGATAGAAACTCTCCTATCGAGGTTGAGCTTCAGGTTGCAATCATTTACGCAGTTGTTAACAATATGCTTCGTGATATTGCTCTCGAGGACATCTCAGCATTTGAGAGCGAGCTCTTTGAGTATCTCGTAGCGACCAAGGATGGACTTCTTGCGTCTATCAGAGAGACGGGCGCTCTCAACGACGAGACCACTGCTGAACTTACCGAGGCAATCAACACAGTTAAGGAAAATTTCCTTAATAAGTAAGCATAAGTTTACATTTTATAACAAATTCAGAGAGAAAGGAAGGAAACAGAGTTAATGGCAAGCGCAGGAATGAATGATATAAAATCGCGCATTAAGAGCGTTAACAGCACCATGCAGATAACCAAAGCAATGGAGCTTGTCGCTACGTCAAAGCTCCGTCGGGCGAGAGAAAGAATAGAAAACTCGCGCCCCTTCCATGAAATAATTGGCGAGGCTATCGATGGAATCGAAGCCTCAGCCGAGGTTAAGGATTCTATCTGGTCAAAAAAGACCGAGGGAAAGAAGCCACTTTATATCGTGATTGCAGGTGACAGAGGACTTGCAGGCGGTTACAATGCTAACATTTTCCGTCTTACCTCCGCACTGTCGAAGGATAAGGAGTCGAAATATCTTCCCCTTGGTAAAAAGGCTCTTGACTACTACACTCACAGGAAAATGGATATATTTTCCTCTGATTACCCCTACGTTTCGGATATCAAGGTCAGTGACGCATTGTATGCCGCAGAGCAGATTTGCAAGGGCTTCGTCGCAGGCGAGTACGACTCGGTTATTATGGTTTACACCAAGTTCAACTCGATGATTTCGCAGACTCCCGTTTACGAGCAGCTGCTTCCCCTTGACAGAAAGACGGATGGTAAATCCTCTGTCTCCGAGCCTATTTATGGCGGTGACGTTGAGGAAATCCTTAACAAAATTATTCCACAATACGTTGGCGGAGTGCTTAACTCTGCTATTTGCGAGGCTCTTGCATCCGAGTCGGGAGCAAGACGTACCGCTATGAATGCGGCAAACAAAAACGCCTCCGAAATCATTGATACGCTGATGCTTAAGTTCAACAGAGCGCGTCAGGCGGTAATTACTCAGGAAATTACCGAGATTGTATCCGGCTCCGAAGCCCTGTAAGGTCTGGGAGTAAGGAAGTCAGAAGACGATTTAAAATTATATCGTTTTCTTACAAGTGTGATAAAGCGGCATTAAGCATTTCATACAATTCCTAATTTTAGAAAGGAAAAAGACAGATGAGTCAAAACATTGGTAAGGTTATACAGATAATCGGACCTGTACTTGATATTAAATTTGAAAACGGCCATCTTCCTAACCTGCTCAACGCTATTGAGATTGAGTTTGAGGGCAGAAAGGTTGTCTGCGAGGTTGCCAGCCAGCTTGGTGACGACGTGGTAAGATGCGTTGCTATGTCATCTACCGACGGTATGCCAAGAGGCATTGATGCCCTTGATACAGGCACAGGCATTACCGTTCCCGTAGGAACCGAAACACTCGGCCGTATTTTCAACCTCCTCGGTGAGCCCGTTGATAACGGCCCCGAGCCCGATGCAAAGGAAAGATGGTGTATTCACCGCGATCCCCCCTCTTACGATGAGCAGGAGGGTACGACTGAGATTCTCGAAACAGGAATTAAGGTCGTTGACCTTATCGCTCCTTACGCAAAGGGCGGTAAGATAGGTCTGTTCGGCGGCGCTGGCGTTGGTAAGACGGTTCTTATTATGGAGCTTATTAACAACGTTGCAAAGCAGCACGGCGGTATCTCTGTATTCACCGGTGTTGGTGAGAGAACCCGTGAGGGTAACGACCTTTATAATGAAATGAAGGAATCGGGAGTACTTAACAAGACCGCCCTTGTGTACGGTCAGATGAACGAGCCCCCCGGAGCAAGAATGAGAGTTGCGCTTTCAGGTCTTACTATGGCGGAGTATTTCCGTGACAAAGAGGGACAGGACGTGCTTCTCTTCATCGACAATATTTACAGATTTACCCAGGCGGGCTCTGAGGTTTCGGCACTTCTCGGACGTATGCCCTCTGCGGTAGGTTATCAGCCTACCCTCGCTACCGAGATGGGTGCGCTTCAGGAGAGAATCACCTCTACCAAGCGTGGCTCTATCACCTCGGTACAGGCAGTTTACGTTCCTGCGGACGACCTTACCGACCCTGCTCCCGCTACTACATTCGCGCATCTTGACGCTACTACGGTTCTTTCACGTGGCATTGCTTCGCTTGGTATTTATCCTGCGGTTGACCCCCTTGATTCTACCTCTCGTATTCTTGCTCCCGACGTTGTGGGCATTGAACATTACGAGGTTGCAAGAGGCGTGCAGAAGATTCTGCAGAGATACAAGGAGCTTCAGGATATTATCGCAATTATGGGTATGGATGAGCTTTCCGAGGAGGATAAGCTTATCGTTTCCAGAGCGAGAAAGATTCAGCGTTTCCTCTCCCAGCCCTTCTCTGTTGCAGAGCAGTTCACAGGTATGGAGGGTCGTTACGTTCCCGTTAAGGAGACCGTAAGAGGCTTCCGTGAGATCCTTGAGGGTCAGCACGACAACCTTCCCGAGTCCGCATTCCTATTCGTAGGTACTATTGACGAGGCTGTGGAAAAGGCGAAGAAGCTCAGCGCGTCGGTTTAATCAAAAACTTGAAGGGACATATCAAAAATGAAGCCATTTCACATTGAAATAGTTACTCCCGACGGACTTGAATATGATGGCAACGTAGAGAGCCTCCTTGTACGCACCGATGACGGTGACGTGGAGATTCTGGCAGGTCACACCGACTACTTTGCATCAATTTCCACCGGCAGAGCGAGACTTATCGTTGACGGAAAGGCGCGTTTTGCATCTGTAAACGGCGGTTTTATCTCCGTTCAGGGTGGCAAGGTAAGATTGGTTACAATCACCTTCGAGTTCGCAGACCAGATTGACTTAAACCGTGCGAAGGAAGCCAAGGAAAAGGCCGAATTGGCTCTCCGAAAGGCTGAAAACGAGCGCGAGGAGCGTATTGCAAAGGCAAAACTCGCCCGCGCAGCAAGCAGAATCGACGTAGCAAGCATTAAATAATGAGAATTTTGCTCAAACAAACAATAAACTAAAACCAGACCTCCACAAAAATTACGCGGAGGTCTGTTTTTTAAAATTTAAAATTATCCATTCTAATATACTGACGGGTTGCCTATTTCATTTTCTTATTTTTTTAACCAATACATACAAGGTCAGTGAAACAAAGGCAGCTATACCAATCATTATAAAAACTGCTTTTACAGTTGCTATACTGCTAACATCATACAAAACTATTTCTTCTCCGGTCGGGTGTGTTTTTACCAACTGAGAATAAGAGGACGAGGCGATTTTAAGTATTCCTCTGTTTTGCAAGCTATATTTTATATTGCCAACTGTTTTTTCTGTTCCGAAAATATAGTTGTTTATGTAATCATTGTTTTCCTTGGTATTTTGAACGCTTACTATATCAATAACATTAGCATCACAATCAACTACCACTAAAACATCACTTCTTACTAAATAAATGTTAAGATAACCGTCCTTCCACTCAACACCGAAGGCTGCGTTATAATTAAACTTATAACCATATTTAAAGTTGCCGATTGAATCATAAACTGAAACGGATCTGGTATTACTCGAATTTCTGTGACCCAAAGCTATCAACTCTTCGTTGCTTACGTCAAAGCACTCTATTGTTTTTTGAGAAGGCTCCTCGGATATTAAGGTAATATCCAAATTATCAATAATTTTGCTTTTTTCTTCTTCCGAAATCTCGGAAACCGAAAAATCTGTACTAACCGCAAAAGCATTTAATCCATTAAAAAGAAAAACAACTAAAACAAAGACGGATGAGATAAATAATTTGATTGTATTTTTCATTTCATGTTCCCCCTTTTTTATTATATAACAATTTTCACATAATTGCAAGAACAATTTATATAAAAAACACCTTCTCAGATTTCTTGAGAAGGTGTTTTTTATATTCAGGATATTACAAGGAAAATCACAACCGAGGCTACAAGACAGACGCCTCCGACGGAGAGAATAATCACCGTATTTTTGTTGAATTGGAAGTTGATTTCCTTATGCTTTATTATTTTTGCCTTTGAAAGTGCCAGAAGCAGCGGCTTATAAAGCATTACTGCAATGGATGCGTTCAGAAGCGATTTTGCGAAATTAAATGGCAACAGAACCTTGGGCAAAAGGTCGATTACTGTTGCTGTGGCAACATTTTTCGGCATACCGACGAAATCCGTAAGGTAAATCGGGGTTACGAAGTTGTTTAAAAGAAGCATTACTCCCGTCGTTGCAACAACGGCGGCGAGGAATGAGATAATTGCACCGTTAATTGTCCTGATTCGCTTATAAATCAAAGCGGCGGTCAGTGAAAATACTGCCGAGGACACAAAATTCATCACAAGGCCGTACCAGCCTGTTGTGCTGAAGGTTAAAAACTCTATGAAAGCAGCAATAAATGCTATAACTACACCCGAGATGGGACCGTAGATAAATGCGGCAATTGCAATTACCGCGTCCTTGACGTCAAGGGATAAAAAGCCTGCTATGGGCGGAATTATGTTACAAATAAGCGCTATAATAAATGCAAGCGCTGAAAAAATTGAAATACCGATGACCCTTTCAAGATCACGATGACTTTTTGACTTTTGAATACTCATTTTTCTTCCTTTCTCATCCGGACTTTACCGTCGGTCAAGGAGTTACACCTTGTCGGGAGCGCCACTATTTTTTTTGCGCTCTTCGCAGACTTTACTGCCGGTATGGAATTTCACCAATCCCCAAAGATTTTATTTAATTCAGTCGGGCAGCTTTACTCATCGAAATTATAAAATTTCATAAGCGTCCCAATAATTCGTTGAATTTGTTACAGTTTTGGTATAATAAATTGAATTTATTACAGTTTTTAGTATAATAATATGATGATAATCTTTAAATTATTATATTTTTATGAAATTCCCCGGCGCCCTAAGGCACCGGGGAAATCTATTTGACTAAAGAATTAAATTCTTATATTCAAATTAACCAAGGATTTCGCCTACAACGCCGGAACCTACGGTACGGCCACCCTCACGGATAGCGAAACGAAGACCCTTCTCGCAAGCGATAGGAGTGATGAGCTCAACGTTCATGTTAACGTTGTCGCCAGGACGGCACATCTCAACATCCTCAGGAAGAGTGATAACACCGGTAACGTCGGTAGTTCTGAAGTAGAACTGAGGTCTGTAACCAGAGAAGAAGGGCTTTGCACGGCCGCCTTCCTTCTCGGAAAGAACGTAAACCTGACCTACGAACTTGGTGTGGGGCTTAACGGAGCCGGGCTTGCAAAGAACCTGACCTCTTTCGATAGCCTTCTTATCAACACCACGGAGAAGGAGACCAACGTTGTCACCTGCCTCAGCGT
>JAZQWA010000065.1:0-5700 GCA_045632065.1 Eubacteriales bacterium
GAATTCGAAATTCGAATTTATTTTAAAATGATGTCCTCACCCCGAAAGGCAAATTATGTCTTTCGGGGTGTTTTTTATTGATTAATTTACCTACAAAGGAGAAAATATTATGGCAAAAATTATTTTTGCAACAGGAGAAATTTACGAGGGCGAGGCGGCTTCGGTTTACGAGGCGGCAAAGGCTACCTTTGGTAACGTTTCTCGCGACGTTCTTGCAGCTCTTGTAAACGGCGAGGCAAAGGAGCTTTCTACCGTTATTGACGGTGAGGCTGATGTTAAGCTTCTCACCTTCAAGGACAAGGAGGGCGCAGAGATTTTCAGACATACTGCAGCGCACGTTATGGCGCAGGCGGTTAAGCGTCTTTACCCCAACACAAAGCAGACCATTGGCCCTGCTACCGAGACAGGATATTTCCAGGACTTCGATGCTGAGATTTCGTTTACTCCCGAAATCCTCACTAAAATCGAGGCAGAAATGAAAAAAATAGTAAAAGAGAATCTTGTTATTGAGAGAAAGGTGCTTTCCAAGGCTGATGCTATCGAGCTTATGAAGAAGCTCGATGAGCCCTACAAAGTTGAGAGAATTGAGGAGCTGCCCGAGGATGCCGAGATTTCTATTTACACTCAGGGCGAGTACACCGACCTTTGCGCAGGTCCTCACCTGCACTCCACCGGCGCTGTTAAGGCGTTCAAGCTTACACAGTGCACAGGCGCGTACTACAAGGGCGACCAGAACAACAAGATGCTCCAGAGAGTTTACGGAATTGCATTTCCCTCAAAAGACGAGCTTAACGCATATATTGCTCAGCAGGAGGAGGCTCTCAAGCGTGACCACAACAAGATCGGCCGTGAGCTTGAGTACTTCACTACCGTTGACGTAATCGGTCAGGGACTTCCCATTCTTCTGCCCAAGGGCGCAAGAACCGTGCAGAGACTTCAGAGATGGGTTGAGGACGTTGAGGAAAAGAGAGGTTATCTTCTCACCAAGACTCCTCTTATGGCAAAGAGAGAGCTTTACAAGATTTCGGGTCACTGGGATCACTATCTTGATGGCATGTTCGTTATGGGCGATCCCCACGACGAGACCAAGGAATGCTTTGCAATGCGTCCTATGACCTGCCCCTTCCAGTATCAGGTATTCCTTAACAAAAAGCGCTCTTACAGAGAGCTTCCCATGCGTCTTGGCGAGACCTCTACCCTCTTCAGAAACGAGGATTCTGGCGAGATGCACGGTCTTATCAGAGTAAGACAGTTCACTATTTCCGAGGGTCACCTTATTCTCCGTCCCGAGCAGCTCGCAGAGGAGTTCATGGGCTGTCTTGACCTTGCAAAGTACTGCCTTGAAACTCTTGGTCTTTGGGAGGACTGCTCCTTCAGATTCTCGCAGTGGGATCCCAAGAGAACAGACAAGTACGAGGGCACTCCTGAGCAGTGGAACGAGGCGCAGTCTATCATGGGCGAGCTTCTTGACACCTATCTCGGTCGTGAGAACTACGTTATAGGCATTGACGAGGCTGCATTCTACGGCCCCAAGCTCGACATTCAGATTAAGAACGTATTCGGTAAGGAGGACACTATAGTTACCATTCAGGTTGATATGCTTCTTGCCAAGAAGTTCGGCATGGAGTACGTTGACCGTGACAACACGATGAAGACTCCCTACATCATTCACAGAACCTCTATGGGCTGCTACGAGAGAACTCTTGCGCTTATTCTTGAAAAGTACGCAGGCGCTCTTCCCGTATGGCTTGCTCCCACTCAGGTTACGGTTATTCCCGTTGTAGCTGATTTCGCTGATTATGCGGCTGAGGTTACAAAGAAGATGCAGGCTGCAGGCATCCGTGCAGAGCTTGACGACAGAAATGAGAAGCTCGGCTACCGTATCCGTGAGGCTCAGCTCTCCAAGGTTCCTTACATGATAGTTGTTGGTGAAGACGAGATGAACTCCGGCAGCGTTACCGTAAGAGCTCGTACCGAGGGCGAGGGTGGCAAGTTCACCGTTGATGAATTTATCGCAAAGGTTGTTTCGGAAATCGAAACAAAGAAGCATTAAGATATGAATTACACGATTAAAAGTGACGTCCTTACAGTCGTTATCAGCTCGCTTGGTGCAGAGATGATTTCGGCTGTAGGCAAGGACGGTTTTGAATACATCTGGCAAAACGAAAGCGGTGAGTTTTGGAAAAGCCATGCGCCAATACTCTTCCCTCACTGCGGAAGAATTCTAAACTCCGAATATACCTACGAGGGCAAGAGGTACGAAATGGGTATTCACGGCTTTGCAAGAAACTATGAGTTTGAGCTCGTGAGCCAGAGTGAATGCGAGGTTGTGCTTTCGCTAAAGGCAAACGCAGACACAAAGAGCGTTTATCCATTTGATTTTGAGATTATTGCCGATTACTCGGTTAAAGGCGACGAGCTTTGTGCTAACTACACCGTTAAGAACACCGACGGCAAGGTTATGCCGTATATGTTCGGTTGGCACCCCGGTTTTAACCTTGATTGCAAAAACGGTGAGAGCACAGAAGATTTCTACATTGATTTCATGGGTATTGACGAATGTCTTCGTCACCCTCAGCAGAACGGAGCGTTTATTGCTCCCGCAGGGGTGCCTTATGCTCTGCCCGGCGGCAGATATCAGATCTGCGAGGAAGAAATTGCAAGAGAAGGCAGTATGATTTTCGTTGAAACAGGCAATACCGTAAGACTTTGCACGCCTAATTCCACTCATGGTTTAGAATTTTCATATAGCAACAATCTCCCTTATTTCCTTATCTGGAAATGGCCCTCTGCCGAGGCAAAGTATGTTTGCCTTGAGCCCTGGTCAGACATTCCGGGGCCCGGCGATGCTCCGGAGGTGCTCGAAACCAAGAAGATGTCACATCTTCTTCCCGGCTCTGCCGAGAATTATCAGTACAAAATTAAATTTTCATAAAAGAATTCCTGCCGGCGATTTCTACGTCGGCAGGAATTGGAGTTTAAATTGAAAAAACTACTAAAGTATTTAAGAGGTTACGTCAAGGAAGCGATTCTTGGCCCTCTTTTTAAGCTATTTGAGGCAAGCCTTGAGCTTATCGTGCCTCTCATAATTGCGTCGATAATTGACGTTGGAATTATGAATGGCGACAAGCGTCATGCCATCATAATGTCTGCAGTTCTCGTTTTGCTTGGCCTTGTTGGACTTGGATTCTCGCTGACTGCTCAATATTTTGCCGCAAAGGCATCGGTTGGCTTCGTCACCCGTGTCAAGCATGGCTTGTACGAGCATTTGCAGTCACTTTCCTATGCAGATATTGACAGGCTTGGCACTTCAACCATGATAACGAGAATGACCGCAGACGCATCAAAGGTCCAAACAGGCTTAAATCTTACGCTGAGACTGCTTTTGCGCTCCCCCTTCGTTGTTTTCGGCGCTATGATAATGGCATTCTCCATTGATTTTCAATCTGGAGTCAATTTCGGCATAGTTATTCTTGCGCTTTCCGTTGTTGTTTTCGGCATTATGCTGATTACGATGCCACTTTACAAGAGAGTGCAAGGCGGAGTTGATAAAATCCTTATCCGAACAAGAGAAAATCTCAGCGGAGCTCGTGTTATTCGAGCGTTTGCTATGGAAGATGAGGAAACTGAAAGATTCCAAAGTGAAAACAGCGCGCTGACCTCTCTACAACAAAAGGCAGGCAACATATCTGCGCTGATGAATCCCCTTACATACGTTATAATCAACGTTGGTGTAATTCTTCTCATTTACATAGGCGCTCTTCGTGTTAATAGCGGAAATCTGACTCAAGGTCAAGTTATTGCCCTTTATAACTACATGGCGCAGATTCTTGTTGAGCTTGTAAAGCTTGCAAATCTAATTGTAAGTATATCCAAGGCTCTGGCATCTGCCTCGCGTATATCTTCTGCCTTTGATATTGCTCCTTCTATGTCCTATGGCAATCTCGAAGAAGCACCTGATGCCGAGCATATCGTAGAATTTGACAACGTATCAATAAAATATAACGAAAACGGTGATAACGCCCTTGAAGGTATTAACTTTAAGGTAAGACCTGGCGAAACCATTGGAATTATAGGCGGTACAGGCTCGGGTAAATCCACTCTTGTGAATCTAATTGCGAGATATTATGATGCAACCGAGGGCGAAATTAAGCTTGCAGGTTGCAACGTTAAGGATTACACAAATAATGCCTTGATGAAAAAAATAGGAATTGTACCTCAGAGGGCCGTTCTTTTCAGCGGTACCATCAGAGATAATATGCTCTGGGGTGATTCGGATGCGAGTGACGAGGAAATTTTCGAGGCTATTAAAGTTGCACAGGCGCTTGACGTTGTGGAAAGCAAGGGCGGCCTTGACGGTGAAATTTTGGCAGGCGGTAAAAACCTCTCAGGCGGACAACGTCAAAGACTTACCATCGCCAGAGCGCTTGTTGGCAAGCCCGACGTGCTTATTCTTGACGATTCAGCATCCGCGCTTGATTTTGCCACCGATGCAGCTTTGCGCTCTGCCATCAAGAATATGAGTGGTAATCAAACCATATTTATTGTATCTCAAAGAGCGTCGTCAGTTATGTTCTCGGATAAGATTATCGTGCTTGACGACGGACGAGCCGTTTCTATCGGAACCCACGATGAATTGCTTAACACCTGCGACGTTTATCGTGAGATTTACGACTCTCAATTCAAGAAGGAGGTGCCGTAATGAAAGCTAAAGTTAGCAAATCAAACAATAAAACGCTTAAAAAAGCCTTTTATTACGTCGGAAAATATCGTTTCTTTGTTCCGATTTCTTTACTTTTAGCGCTTGTTTCTGTAGTGCTTTCGCTTCTTATTCCTGTTGTTATCGGAAAAGCAATTGACTTGATTACAACACAGGGAAACGTTGATATTGAGGGCATTCTTTCCCTGCTTTTTATAACTCTTATTCTTGTTGGAATAAGCGCTGTGGTTCAATGGATAATGGGTGCTATAAACAACGTAATTGCACACAAAATATGCCGCGACATCAGAAACGAGGCGTTTACAAAGCTGAAAAGGCTCCCAATTTCCTACGTTGATAAAACTCCGCATGGTGATATCGTTAACAGGATAATCAATGACACAGACAGATTCTGCGAGGGACTTTTCCTCGGCTTTACCCAGGTGTTTACAGGAATTCTCACCATTATCGGAACGCTCGGATTTATGATATTCATAAATGCGCCTATCGCGGTTGTTGTTGTGCTTCTTACTCCCTTATCTATATTTATATCCAACTTCATAGGCAAGCGCACGTTTAAAATGTTTAAGGAGCGTTCCGAGACAGAGGCCGAGCAATCATCGTTTATTGATGAATATTTGGGTAACCAAAAAATCGTCAAAGCCTTCAATAAAGAGTCCCAGTCGCTTAAGGATTTTGACGAAATAGGCGATAGGCTGCAGAAATCCACCTTAAAAGCGATATTCTTCTCTTCCCTCGTTAACCCTACCACAAGGTTTGTAAACAGTGTTGTATATGCTGCTGTGGCTCTTGTTGGCTCTATTATGATTATAAGCGGAGAGTGGCTTGGAGCCAGCCTCACAGTAGGCAGCTTTGCCGTTTTATTGTCCTACACCAATCAGTACACAAAGCCATTCAATGAAATCTCTGGTATTATTGCTGAATTTCAGAACGCTCTTGCATCGGCAGAGCGTGTGTTTGGCTTGATTGAGGAAAAGGAA
>JAZQWA010000066.1:0-31895 GCA_045632065.1 Eubacteriales bacterium
AACGCTGAAAAGAGTGTACTTCTACCCCGACGAGGGAAAGCTAATCCTCTCGGCTGAAAATCCGAAATACGCCCCCCTCGTGTACATGGGCGAGGAGCTAAATCAGATTTCAATCATCGGAAAAGCGGTGGCTTTTCAGAGTTCTATTATGTAGAAATATATTAATAAATATTGTCATATAATGCAAAAAACTCTCTGTTTAGAGAGTTTTTTGTTTTGTTTTAAGAAAAAAGCGCGATATGCAATGAATACATATCGCGCTGTGATAATTCGCTTTTATTTTTAATTGGGAGTAGAAATTGTTCAAGACAAGGCAAAACGAGCGAGGGAAATGAAGCTGTAGTAACCTACTGCGATTTGACCGAGTCGAAGTTTTAACGCCGTATTGGACAATTTATACCCCAATTAGCCGGGCTGTTTGCCGAAATAAGCCTGAATACCACCATCTACATAGAGAATCTGACCGTTTACGAAGTCGGAAGCATTAGATGCGAGGAATACTGCGGGGCCTGCAAGGTCCTCGGGATCGCCCCAACGGCCTGCGGGAGTCTTGGTATCGGTGATAAAGCTATCGAAGGGATGCTTGGAGCCATCTGCCTGAGGCTCACGAAGGGGAGCAGTCTGGGGAGTTGCGATATAACCGGGGCCGATGCCGTTGCACTGGATGTTATACTGACCGTACTCAGATGCGATGTTTCTGGTAAGCATCTTAAGTCCGCCCTTTGCAGAAGCGTATGCGGATACTGTCTCACGGCCGAACTCACTCATCATAGAGCAGATGTTGATAATCTTACCGCTTCTCTGCTTAATCATAGAAGGAAGAACTGCCTTGGAAACGATGAAGGGAGCGTTAAGGTCAACGTCGATAACCTGACGGAACTCAGACGCCTTCATTTCAATCATGGGAATTCTCTTGATGATACCTGCGTTATTTACGAGAATGTCGATTACGCCGACTTCCTTCTCAATCTGAGCAACGAGAGCATTAACTGCATCCTCGTCGGTAACGTCGCAAATGTAACCCTTTGCATCAATGCCTACCTCAGCGTAGTTAGCAAGGCCCTTGTCTACGAATTCCTGCTTAATATCGTTAAAAACAATCTTTGCGCCTGCCTCAGCAAGTCCCTTTGCAATTGCAAAACCAATTCCGTAGGATGCGCCTGTTACGAGAGCAACCTTGCCCTCAAGATTGAAAATCTGTGTGTTAGCCATTTTTATGTTCTCCTTTTTAAATTATCTGAGTTCTCTTGTTTCAATGTGGTCCATATCGGTGAATTCCTGGTTCTCACCGCACATAGCCCAGATGAACGAATAGTTCTTCGTACCTACGCCGGAGTGGATAGACCAAGAGGGAGAAATTACCGCTTCCTCGTTGTGCATTACGATATGTCTGGTCTCCTTGGGCTCGCCCATCATGTGGAACACCGCATCGTTCTCACCCATATCAAGATAGAGGTAAACCTCCATTCTTCTATCGTGAGTGTGGCTGGGCATAGTATTCCAGTTAGAGCCGACCTCAAGCTGTGTAAGTCCCATTGCAAGCTGGCAGGACTTCATAACCTCGGGGTGTATGTACTGATTGATTACTCTCTTGTTGCAATCCTCTACGCTGCCGCAGGGTACCTTACGAGCCTTGGTAATATCAATCTTAACGGTAGGATACTCGGTGTGAGCGGGACAAGAGGTGATGTAGAACTTGGCAGGATTTGCCTTGTCAAGACTCTTAAACTTAAGATCGCGGTGACCGCGTCCTACGTAGATACCGTCACGAGGATTCATATTGTACTCCTCACCGTCAATGGTGATGACACCGGGGCCTCCGATGTTGATACAACCAAGCTCACGGCGCTCAAGGAAGTACTCTGCTGCGAGCTCCTTACCTGCCTCAAGCTTCAGAGTTTCGTTAATAGGCATCATACCGATAACGATAATTCTGTCGATGTGGCTATATACCATTCTGATGTTATCCTTTGTAAAGAGGTTGCCGATGTGGAACTCCTCTCTGAGTCTGTCTGTTGTATAATATCTGACGTCTTTTGCGTTAGCTGCGTCTCTTACTTCCATACCTTTATTCTCCTGTTTAATATATTTACCGTAAATTTCAATCTGTGAAAGTGCTGCAAAGGACAGTGAGCCGTCCTCAAGTCTCTGCTGCTTGAAGCCGGTAAGCTTCACGCTCTCTGTAATTTTAGGCTCGAAGCTGACCTCCTGACCGTCTGCCGTACCGATAAGGTCCTTATGCACTCTCGTGCCATCGGAAAACTCGATATCCATTTCCTTCCAATACGTATCGTGTGGGAAATCTGCTCTGAGGAACAGAACAACCTTGCTAACCTCAACGGGCATACCAAAGTCAACCCATAACTCCAAATCCTCACGAAGACCGCCGCCCCATGAGTGATAGGGATATGCGCCGTGAGAGGAGTTATCGCACACACCGTCAATGGCGTTACGCTCAAAGAATGAGGGCTCCTCACGGGTTACGAAGTTCGCAACTGCGTGGGGGAAATACTTAGGCACCTTGTGTCTGTCGTGTGAGTTGGACGAAATAAGTCTGTCCGAATATATTTCAGCATCGGTAGGCTCACTGACCACGATTCTGTGGTCGTCACCCGCAAATGCGTCCTTGGCATAGCACATACTGCGCTCTCTGCCGAAGGGAATTGAAAACTCGAAAACGCCGTCGGGAAGGTAAATAAGCGCGGGAATTAAGGTATCGTCAAGCTGAACCTTAATGAAGTTACCGTAAGGTATTTCGATTTTATACCTGTCGCCCTCCTCGTACTCGCCGTGGAAGTGCTCGTCAATTTCTTCGCCATAGGCCTTGAATTTAACGTCACCGTTTTCTCTTATAAGCTTTAAATTGATTATACTAATCACCCCTTTTTGTGATTTCCAAATAATATGATAACATATTTTAATAAATAAATCAACCTTTTTAAAGAAAAAGACCGCTTTCTTTTTTTACAAGCGGTCTTTTTTTAGTTATTTTTCGTTAGTATGATTCCAAGTGGGATAAAGCTCGCGCCACACGTCAGTATGCGCCTCGCAATCGAGATAGTGAGCAAACCAATGCGTATCCTCCTCGGTTGTGCCTGCCGCCTTCACTCTGTCGTGGTAGTACGCCATTTCGGGAGAGGTGCAGAAATCATGCCAGCCCTTACGCCACGTGCCGTCGAGGAGAGTTTTATTACGCGCCTCGAACTCCTCGAGAATCGTTCCGCCAATATCGCCGTGGGCAATATCGCAGCCTGTTTCGGTGGCGATAAGAGGATAGAACTTGATGCCCATTTTCTCGTTTATATCAAGCTCAACGAGAAGCGATGTATACCAGCATTCAGGACAATCATAGCCTGCGAAAACAAAGTTGAAGTTACCCTGTCCGTAAACAATATGAGCGCCTTTGTACTCCTCATAACAACCGATGCAATGGCTGTGCTGACAGATAACTGCGTCAGCGCCGTTATGAACCATCTCGTGAGCGAGATTATAGAGTCTGGGCGAGGGATAACGGCAGTATTCCTTGCCTCCGTGGTAAATTGCTACAAGAAAATCGCAGTTTTTCTTGCACTCTCTGACGTCCTGCATAGTGAGGAATGGGTCAAAGGGATTCACTCCCATTCTATCGGGAAGAGCGTAGGTGTACTCGTGCTCGCAAACGTTGATTACGCCTATTTTTTTGCCTTCTGCCTCAATATAATACGGCTTTCTGGAATCCTGGTCGTTTTCACCAACTCCTGTGTAAGGAATTCCTGCTCCGTCAAGAGCTGCCATAGTATCGCGAAGTCCCTTGATACCAAAGTCGAAAACGTGGTTGTTGGCAAGGCAAACGTCGGTGACGCCGAGCTTCTTAATTCCGTTTACGCACTCAGGGGTGCATTTAATGTTAGGGCCGAATTTTTTGATTGCGCCATCGTGATTGGTAAGGGCGCATTCAAGGTTAACCATAAATCTGTCAGACTCTCTTGCAACGTCGCAAACGTCACCAAAAAGCACTCTTGTATTCCCCTCTTCAAAATCCCTCTCGGTTACCGAGGTAGGAACGAGGTCGGCTGCAATTAAAAGCTTCATTTATTTCTCCTTAATTATCAATGTATTTTTCTTTAATAAATTTCACTGCGTGCATATCACAGTGACAAATTACCGCATCGGCACTTTCTTTTACCATATCCTTTGCATTATCCATAGCAAGTCCGAGACCTGCTGCGGTAAGCATGGGAATATCGTTTTCGCTGTCACCTACGGCAATAGTTTCGTCTATTGAAACAGACAGCTGCTCGGCAAGGGCACGAAGCGCCTTACCCTTACTTGCCTCGGAATATATAATTTCGAGGTTATGAGGACATGCGCTTACGACATTCAAGCGCTTGTCGCTACCGAGGATTTTTCGCATAGCCTCAAGGTCGTTGCCATTTTTGAAGAAAACCGAAATCATCTCTACGTTATCGAAGGACATAATCTCGTTTTCAAAATTATCGAGGCGCTTGGCATAGTCCACCAAAAGCTCGGAATGCACGCTCCAGACGTTATAATAATCGAAACTCTCGGGAGTCATCTGCGCTCTGTCAACGTAGGTTGCGCCAAGTCGACGAACGGAAAGATGGGTCTCGATGGACAAGAGCGTTTTCAAAACGAACTGCGAAAGCTCCTTCGGCATACAGAATGATATACGGCTGTCGGTCTGCTTATCGTAAACCACAGCTCCGCTGGAATGAATTATATAACGAACAGACGGGTGATTTCTGACCGCCTCGGGAATATCAGAGAATGTTCTTCCCGACGATGGCACAAAATATACACCTAGCTCAGCGAGCTCGGATATCGCTCTGCTGTTTTCTTCACTTAATTTGCCCTCGGAATCAAAAAGCGTTCCGTCAAGGTCGCATGCAATCAGCTTGTAATTCATATTTTCTCCTAATTTGCCCTCCAGGCAGTTTTTATTTTAACACGCGTAATAATAAAAGTCAACTGATTTTAAATCTCTTTTCTAAAAAAGGTTGACAAACACTTTTTATTATGCTAAAATTAGTTGATTATACTCAGGGAGGAGTAATACGTCCGACTTTTTTTAGAGAGCGCGCGGTTGGTGTGAGCGCGTAAAGGGAGCGTATGAATGTAGCCTTGTTTTACTCGGGAAGAACGGCTTTGGCTTATTAGACCCCGACGGTGAGCACCGTTATATGCGTAAATGAGGGAGCTTTTTGCTCTGAATTTGGGTGGTAACACGGATTTTTCGTCCCAAGCAGCGTTTAGTTGCTTGGGATTTTTTTGTTAATAACCGAAAGGAACATATAAAATGAAAGAACTTGCAAAAAATTATAATCCTGCCGAGTTTGAAGACAGGATTTATGAAAACTGGTGCGAGAAGGGCTATTTTAAGCCCGATTCCGATGAGAAGAAGCCTGCCTTCTCCATCGTTATTCCTCCGCCAAACGTAACAGGTCAGCTCCACATGGGCCACGCGCTTGACGAGACGCTTCAGGACATACTCGTTCGTACAAAGCGTATGCAGGGCTACTCTACCCTTTGGCTGCCCGGCACAGACCACGCAGGTATTGCTACGCAGATTAAGGTTGAGGAAAGACTTCGTGTTGACGAGGGACTTTCCCGCTATGATTTGGGAAGAGATAAATTCCTTGAGAGAGTTTGGGCATGGAAGGACTCCTATGAGGCGAGAATTACCGGTCAGTTAAAGAAGCTCGGCGCTTCTTGCGATTGGTCACGTCAGAGATTCACCATGGACGAGGGCTGCTCCAAGGCTGTTCGCGAGGTGTTCGTTAACCTTTACAACAAGGGACTTATTTACCGTGGATACAGAATCATCAACTGGTGTCCCAGATGCCTTACCGCACTTTCGGATGCAGAGGTTGGGTATAAGGACCAGCCCGGTCATTTCTGGCACATCAAATACCCCATCAAGGGCGAGGACGGTTTCGTAGAAATCGCTACCACACGTCCTGAGACTATGTTTGGTGATACCGCTGTTGCGGTTAACCCCGAGGACGAGGCTACCAAGCATCTTATAGGCAAAACTCTCATTCTGCCCATAGTTAACCGTGAAATTCCTGTAATTGCAGACGATTACGTTGAGATCGGCTTCGGTACAGGCTGTGTTAAAATCACTCCTGCGCACGACCCCAACGACTTCCTTGTTGGTCAGCGCCACAACCTTGAACAGATTAAGGTTATGAACGACGACGCTACCATGAACGAATATGCAGGCAAGTACTGCGGTATGGACAGATACACCTGCCGTAAGGCACTTGTAGCTGACCTTGAGGCAGAGGGTTATCTCGTTAAGACCGAGCCCCACGACCACAACGTAGGTACATGCTACCGTTGCGGAACTACCGTTGAGCCTCTTACCAGCGACCAGTGGTTCGTTAAGATGAAGCCCCTCGCTGCGCCTGCAATTGAGGCGGTTGAAAACGGCTCAATCAATTTCGTTCCCGAAAGATTCTCCAAGAACTACTTCAACTGGATGAACAATATTCTCGACTGGTGTATTTCCCGTCAGCTCTGGTGGGGACACAGAATTCCTGCATTCTACTGTGACGATTGCGGTCACATGGAGGTTAGCAAGGAGGATATCACCACCTGTCCTAAGTGCGGCGGCGCAGTTCGTCAGGAGGAAGACGTGCTTGACACATGGTTCTCCTCTGCTCTTTGGCCCTTCTCCACTATGGGTTGGCCCGAGGTTACCGAGGACCTCAAGAGATATTATCCCACCGACGTTCTCGTAACAGGCTACGATATTATTACATTCTGGGTTTCCAGAATGATATTCTCCGGTCTTGAGCACATGAATGAAAAGCCCTTCTCTACCGTATTTATCCACGGTCTTGTAAGAGATGCGCAGGGCAGAAAGATGTCCAAGTCGCTTGGTAACGGCATTGATCCTCTTAAGGTTATCGAGGAGTACGGCGCTGACGCGCTCAGATTTGCTCTTGCAACAGGTAACGCTCCCGGCAACGATATGAGATTCTCCGACGAGAAGATTGAGGCGGCAAGAAACTTTGCAAACAAGCTTTGGAACGCATCAAGATTCGTGCTTATGAATCTTACCGAGAGCGACGAGGAGCTTCTCGCTGCAGCAGACGAGGCAGACCTTACCATTGAGGACAAGTGGATTCTCTCCAAGTTTAACCGTCTTGCAAAGACCGTTAACGACAACGTTGCTAACTTCGAAATCGGCGTTGCTCTTGCTGAAATTTACTCCTTCACATGGGATACATTCTGCGACTGGTACATCGAGATGGCGAAGAGCCGTATCTTCGAGGGTGGCGCACCTGCGCTTACCGCAAAGAGAACTCTCGTTCGTATTCTCTCGGGCATTCTCGGTCTTCTTCACCCCTATATGCCCTTCATTACAGAGGAAATTTACCAGGCTATTCCCCACAAGTGCGAGTCCATCATGATTTCCGAATATCCTACCTTCGACGAGAGCCTCGTTTACGCTGACGCCGAGGAGGACGTTGAGAGAATTATCGCTTGCATTACCGCTATCAGAACTCGCAGAGCCGAGATGAACGTTCCCCCCTCGAAGAAGGCAAAGCTCTTCGTTGTTACAAAGTACGAGGAGACCTTCAATCGTGCTGCGAAGATTCTTGAGAAGCTTGCAAGCGCATCCGAGGTTATTATCACCGACGGCTACGAGTCTGACGATGCGGTTATGATTGCTACCGATGCAGGTCGACTTTACATTCCTCTTGCAGAGGTTATTGACTTTGAGAAGGAGCGCGCTCGTCTTACTGCCGAGATGAAGAAGAACGACGGCGAAATCGAGAGAATCGAGAAAAAGCTTGCAAACGAAGGCTTTGTTGCCAAGGCTCCCGCTGCGGTAATCGAGGGCGAGAAGGCAAAGCTCAAGAAATATCTCGAGGTACGTGAGTCGCTGACTCTTGCGCTGAACAAGCTCGGATAATTAAATTAGAAATTTGAAATTCGAAATTAAAAGTAAAATTATGGAAAATAATGAGAAAAAATTAGAGGAAATCGTCGTTTTTTCGGGAATGTACGAGGATACTCCCGAAAACAGCGTGATTACTATACCTGACGGCATTGAGGAGATTGCAGAGAACGCTTTTCGTGATTTTGAGCATCTTACCAAGGTGATTTTCCCGAAATCCTTGAAGAAAATCTCTGCTTGCGCCTTTTCGGGATGTCAGAATCTTCGTTCTGTGGAGATGCAGTTTGGAATCGAGGAAATTCTCGACGAAGCGTTTATGGGCTGCTCCTCGCTTACGTCAGTAAACATTCCCGACTCGGTAAAGCGTATTGGCGAGGGATGCTTTGAGGCATGCGCTTCACTCTCGAGCCTTAAGCTCTCGGAGTCGGTAGCTATGATTGGCTCAGGCGCATTTGCCTACTGCTTCAATCTCACCGACGTGACTATTCCCGACAGCTGTGTGCTGGTGGAATTCAACGCTTTTGCTAATTGCTTCAACCTCGAGGCAATTAAGCTTTCCTGCAACATGGGACTTATTGACGAGTCCACTTTTGAGGGCTGTCGCTCCTTGAAAATCGTCGATATGCCAACTAAACTTGTCAAAATCGGGCGCAGAGCCTTCAAAGGCTGCTCTTCTCTGCCCTCTATTATCCTTCCCGCATCTACTGCAGTTATCGGCTTTGACGCCTTTTCGGACTGTTCATCTCTTGCGAGAATTGCTATTCCGAAGGATATACGAGAGATTGAGGATTTTGACGTTTTTGGCGGTTGTGACAAGCTCACCGACATCTCCTTTGGCGGTACTAAAGAAAAATGGGAAACCGTTATGGGCAGAAATATTCTCACGGTACAGAGGAGCGATTGCTCGGTTTACGTGCCTAAGGTTAGTTTTATGAATTTGGAGTAAAGGTATGAAAAAGAAGTACAAGTGCCTGGTGCTTGACCACGATGATACGGTGGTAAACAGCACGGCAAGCATACATTATCCCAGCTTTATTGAATATCTCGAGGATTTTCGTCCTCATCTCGTTGGAAATTACACGCTTGAGAGCTTTATCGTTAAGAATTTCGACCCAGGAATTTTAGCGTTGCTTACAGACGAGGTTGGACTTAACGAGGAGGAACTGAAGCAGGAGGAGGAATACTGGGTTAACTTTGTTAAAAAGCATATTCCCTCGGCTTATGACGGCATGGCTGAAATTATTGCCGACTTTAAGGCAGGTGGAGGCATTGTTGCGGTTTGCTCACACTCCTTCAAGCACTATATTGAGAGAGATTACGAGCATAACAAGCTGCCAGACCCTCATATAATTTACGGCTGGGAGATTCCCAAGGCTATGCGTAAGCCTGCTCCCGATACTATCTTCGATTTAATGGAAAGGTACGGTCTTTCAAGGGATGAAATCCTGGTGGTTGACGACCTTAAGCCCGGATACGACATGGCGAGAGCCGCAGGCGTTGATTTCGCCGCAGCCGGCTGGGCATACGACGTTCCCCAAATCGAAGAATTTATGAGAAAAAATTGCGATTACTATCTTATAAGTGTTGCGGAATTAAGAGAGATTCTATTTTAAATAATGCAAAATAGCAAGAGCGTCTATCATTGCGATAGACGCTCTTGCTATTTTAGTTATTTGCTTCAACATTTACATAATAATAATTGTCTGTATATCGTCTTCAGTAAACTCGACTACATCTCCTTTAGGAGTATCAATTATTATGCTTTCTTTTCCGAAATCGTTATCTTCGGCATCAAAGTAATCATTGACAGTTCCAACATAAGATTTACCATTTTCTGAGATAATATAAACTTCTTTTCCATAATATCGTTCCAAGCCCATCAATCATTTTTCCCCTCAAAATATTTGTGTTTTATTCTACAAGAAATTTATTGCATTTCAAACATTATCTTTCCATTTTTTTACTTATTATACTACTTGTTAGAAAGATTGTCAATGATTTCAACCGAGACATATTTTAATAATCATTTACCCCAAAAGTGCATATACTAATGATTACAGTTATTATATGGAGGGGAAGATGGCGGAGATTAGCATAGATGAGGTGAATATCCCGAGGGAGTGCGCGAGGAGTGTTATCGGTGAGGTTGAGGGGGAGTATTTTCGGAAGATAGAGCTTATTGCAGACGAGATTTTGCGGAAGGATGATATAAACGTGGTGCTTATTGCAGGGCCGTCGGGCTCGGGAAAGACCACCACGGCCAATCTGATTGCCGACGAGATAAAAAAGAGGGGCGATGACGCCCCTGTAATTTCGCTGGACGACTTTTATCGCCTGGAAAATGACAAAAATTATCCTAAAAAGCTAAACGGTGAACACGATTACGAGTCACCTTTGGCTTTGGATATTGATTTATTCACGGAAATTACCGATAAAATTCTGAAAAAAGAGCCCTTCGAGGTGCCAAAATACGATTTCAAGTCGGGAGAGCGGAAAAAGGGCGCAAGTTACCTTCCGCTCAGGCGTGGCTGCGTTATAATCGAGGGTTTGCATGCGCTGAATCCCATTTTCGCAGGCAGGCTGCCGAAGGAGCGGGCGATAAAGATTTTTATCAGCGTGTCAACCAACGTAAACGCTGACGGAAAGAGGGTTTTATCGGGGCGGAAGGTCAGATTTATCAGACGACTGGTGCGCGACAAGATTTACAGAGGGGCGAGCGCCGAAAGAACGCTTGCGATGTGGAAAAACGTAACGGCGGCAGAAGATATTTACCTTTATCCATATAAGGAAAGTGCTGATTTTGCCTTCGACACCTTCCACCGCTTTGAGCTTGGAGTTTTGAGAGAGTACGCGCTAAAATTTATACCGAAATCGCTTTATGAGCGTGATTTATATCTTGAGGGCATCGTTTCTGCGCTGAAGCAGATTGCCCCTGTAAATCCCTCGCTTGTTCCCGAAGACTCGCTGATCCGCGAGTTCATTTCTGGCGGAATTTACGATGGAATTTATTAAATTCGGAATTCGAAATTCGGAATTCGAAATGATTTTCCGAGTTTAATGCCCTGCAAAGCGAAAAAAAAGCCGAGCCTTTGAATAGGCTCGGCTTTTCATTAAGTGATTTTAAGAAATCGTCTTGATAGTATTCGAATCAATTATTTCGGTGTAGAGCGTGGGGTCGAATTCTACGAGAAGCTCGCGGAAGAACTCGGTTACAGGCTGCTCGGTGAAGAAGTGGCCTGCTTCTATAAGGTTAATGCCCATTTCAGCAGCCTCCTCCATTACGTTGTAGCCGATTCTGCCCGAAAGGAAGGTATCTGCGCCGCATTCAATAGCCGATTTTACGTATCCCTTACCGTCACCGCCTACAACTGCCACGTTATAAACGTCATTATAGCCGTCGGAGTATCTTACCGCATCCGCATTGGTAAGCTGCTTCACTCTATATGCGAAGTCCTGCAAATCCATAGGCTCATCAATTCTGCCTATTCTGCCAAGGAATCCGTCGCCGAAGGGGCGCGTTTCATACATTCCGAGAAGATCGGCAAGTCTATCGTTTACACCGCCTGTTACCTTGTCGGCTCTGGTGTGGAATGAAAATACCGAAATACCGCTGTTAAGAAGCTTTATTACCTTTCTGGCAATATGGTTTTCCTCGTCAACTGCACAAAGAGGCTTAAAAATCAGGGGATGGTGAGAAACAATAAGGTCAAAGCTACTTTCAATGGCGTAATCTACGATTTCCTCGGTTACGTCGAGGGTAACAAGCACTCGGCTTACCTCGGCGGTGCCGTCTGCGCAGCACATAAGGCCGTCGTTATCCCATGGCTCACGAAGCTCCTCGGGAATGCGCTCTGAAAAATGAGTATAAAGCTGTTTTACTGTCATTTTATCATCCTCCGTTCAAAAGAATATGCAGTCTATGCTTCATATTCTCTATAAGCAGTTCTTCTTTTTCGTCTACGTGACCGCCCTGCTTTTTACCAAGGCAGGCGCGCTCCATAGAGGCGATTTTATTTTTTATAAATCCGATTTGAGCCTCGGGATTTACCCTATCGGGCTCTGCTCTGCCAATTTCGGCAGTACAATCGTCGATATCGTAACTAACGCCTGTATAATGGGCAAGAAGTGTTACGTAATACTTGCCAGCGTCAAGGGAAAAGCGCTCTTTTATAATCTCAAAGCCCTCTTTTGCAAGGAATTTACGCAAAATCGCCTGACGCGACATAGGCTGAAGTATCAGGTTTACCTCTGTATCGTAAAGATGGCGGGAGTCCTCGATAATTTTAGCGATAAGCTCGCCACCCATACCGCATACGGCATAATCGGTGATGCCCCTATCACGAAGCGCGGTTGCGCCGTCGGCAAGTACAAGGGTGATTTTATCCTCAAGGCCTCGCTCGGTGGCATTGCGCCTTGCGGAATCAAGAGGCCCACGATTTATATCCGAGCAAAAGGCTCTGTTTATTATTCCATCTTCAAGTAAAAAGAGAGGCAGATACGCGTGGTCCGTGCCTACGTCGGCAAAGATGGCGTCCTGCCTCACCATTTCTGCCGCAGACAGAAGGCGCGCGTTTAATGCGCTCTTAATCATTTTGCGGCCAAGTATTCGTTGATTTTCTTTACAAGCTCGTCAGCATCAGTGCCGTGAACTGTGCAAGCGTCAGCAATAGACTCTCCTCTGGAGTGAGGACAGCCAAGGCAATGCATACCAATCTCAAAGAAGAACTGAGCGGTATTTACGTCAAAATCAAGAACGTCGCCGATAAGTGTATCCTTAGTTACCTGCATTTTATTTATCCTTTCTTTTGGGAAAACTTTTTTAAGCATAGTTAGTATAACTACAATCGAACGTCGAAATTTTTGAATTTCGACTGCAAATCTTTGATTTGCAAACAAATTTCAAAAAGAAATTTGTCGATTTTCGTTGCAATGACATAGTAGCAAAAAGTCTATTGGACTTTTTGACACGGCTGAAATTTCAGCCGAGAAAAGTCTGATCTGACTTTTCTACATGCTATAGGCATTATAACATATAATATTAAAAAAATCAATAATTATTTTAAAGTTGCTATTTACAATTATAATATTTTATGGTAAAATATCTTTATTAGGCCAAATTTAGTAGTAAGAAAGGACAAAAAAAGAATGATAGTTGCCCTTGAAGAATCAAAAAGACGACTGGTTGCCCTTTACGACGTTGTAAAGGAGCTTGCAAGCCAGCTCAGAATAGAAGAAACCAAGGAAAGATGCGCGGAGCTTGAGCGCGAGACGCTGGTTCAGGATTTCTGGAATGATGCCGAGAAATCCTCAAAGAAGCTACAGGAAATAAAGCAATTAAAGGACAAGTATGAGAGCTATGAGGCTCTCGTAGCAAGGCTCGACGACACCTTTACCCTCTGCGAGATGGCAATTGAGGCAGGTGACGAGGACTCGGTTGAGGAGGTTGTTACCGAGACCGATTACATTGAGGCTGAGGCTGAGAAAAAGAGAATTGAGGTTCTGCTCTCGGGCCCCTACGACAAGAATAACGCAATCGTTTCATTCCACCCCGGCGCAGGCGGTACGGAGGCTCAGGACTGGGCGTCTATGCTCTACCGTATGTATTCACGTTGGGGCGAGAAGCGTGGATTTAACGTTAAGCTTATTGACTGGCTCGACGGCGATGAGGCAGGTCTTAAATCTGCTACTCTTATGTTCGAGGGCCCAAATGCTTACGGTTATCTGAAGAGCGAGAACGGAGTTCACAGACTTGTGCGTGTTTCGCCCTTCGACTCCTCGGGAAGACGTCATACGTCCTTTGCATCTGTTGAGGTTATGCCCGAATTCGAGGACGACGACACCATCGTTCTTCGTGACGAGGACCTCGACATTACAGCCCACCGTTCATCAGGCGCGGGCGGTCAGCATATTAACAAAACCGACTCGGCTATCCGTATCGTACACAAGCCTACCGGCATTGTTGTAGGCTGTCAGACAGAGCGTTCCCAGCTTCAGAACAAGGAGACTGCTCTTAAGATGCTGAAGGCAAAGCTTATGGAAATCAAGCTTCGCGAAAAGCTTGACAGAATCGAGGATATTCAGGGCAACAAGGCAAATATTGAGTGGGGCAGCCAGATTCGAAGCTACGTATTTATGCCCTACACTCTTGCAAAGGACACGCGTACCGGCTACGAGGAAGGTAACATCGACTCGGTTATGGACGGTAATATCGACGAGTTTATTAACGCTTATCTTAAGCATATTTCCAAGACTGAGGAAAAGTAAAGGAGTACTAATATGAAGAACGGACAGATTTGGCAGGACGTAGACGGCAAGGATATTCAGGCCCACGGCGGTTGTATTATCAAGCACGGTGACACCTATTATTGGTACGGTGAAAACAAGGACGGCGAGAACAAAATTACAAAGTTCGTAAGCGGTCAGGAGGTTTCACGCGTTGACGTTATCGGTATTTCCTGCTACACCTCAAAGGATCTTGTAAACTGGAAGTACGAGGGTCTCGTGCTGGAGTCCGACAAGGAGAATCCTGCAAGCCCTATTCACACCTCACAGGTTGTTGAGCGTCCCAAGGTTATTTACAACGAAAAGAACAACAATTTCGTGCTTTGGATGCACGTTGACCGCCCTGACTACTCTTATGCAGGTCTTGGCGTTGCGGTTTCCGACTCACCTCTCGGCCCCTTCAAGTTCCTGAAGGCTATGGTGCCTAACAAGCAGGACTCCAGAGACATGACCGTATACAAGGACACAGACGGCAAAGCTTACGTTTTCCACTCCAAAGACAGAAACAAGACTATGAATATTGCCCGTCTTAACGACGATTACACCGACGTTGACGGTATGTACGTTTCTGTACTGGTTGACCAGGAGAGAGAGGCACCCGCCATCTTTATGAAGGACGGAATGTATTACATGGTAACTTCCGGCTGCACAAGCTGGGACCCAAATGCGGCACTCTTTGCCTGCTGTCCTCATCTGTGCGGCAAGTGGAAGCTGATCGACAACCCCTGCAGAGGCGAGTATGCTGACAAGACCTTCTTCGGTCAGTCCAGCTACATATTCGAGGCTGAGGGCAAGTTCTATCTCATGCTTGACCACTGGAAGCCCCAGAATCTCAGAAAATCCGGTTATTCCATTCTGCCCATTGAGGTAACAGACGACAACTGCCTTCTTATTCCCTGGCAGGAAGAGTGGAATGGAATTTAATTAAACATAAAAAACAGACCTGTGATTACAGGTCTGTTTTTTTTAGTTTATTTTGCGGCAGTCTTAATTGCGGCGATAAGGTCGGTTAAGGATTTTTTCTTAACAACGAACCAGAACACAGAGAATCCGCCTGTGCCCGAAACCACAACCGAGCTTATTGTAATTCCAACAGCCGCGCCTGTGGAAAGCTTGGCATAAGGAGCGATTTCTCTATTTTCGGTTTTACCGCAAACAGAGCATACTCGAGCGCTCTCACCTGCTTCATTTCTGGTAGGCTCTATAGTTTGTGTCCATTCACCAAAGCTGTGAGAAACAGTACGGGTATAACCGCAAAGCTCGCATTTCTCGCAGCACTCAAATGCGTATGTGTGCGCCGGAGTTCTGGTATGAGCGCATACGTTACAATCGCTGTCGAGACAGCCGTCATATACGTGTGTTCCTGCCTCACGTACATAGTCGCATTTATAGCAGGTTGGGTCGGTGCAGTCGGAGAATGCATGCTCGCCTGCCTCACGAACGAAGCCGCAATCGTTACAGTCGGTATCGGTACAACCGTCAAAGGTGTGATGGCATGGAATGTCACTGTCAATTGCCTTCAAAATCTGTTCAGCGATATACTTATGTCCTGCGGCGCTTGCATCAAGGGCGGAGCCGTTAAAGCGAATATTATATGCGCCACCCTCGCCATCTTCAAATCTGATAAAATCAAGAAGTCCTACCACTCCGTCTTCCTCGGCAACGGTCTCAACTCCGCCAATGTAGATATAATTGGTTTTATCGTTGTTGTAGGAATAAGTGAGAGTAAAGATGTCTATAACAGATGCCATGGCGTTGGTCAAAACGTCAAGATTTATGCTGTATCCGTCAATAGATATTTCAAAGCCTTCAAGAGCATTAAATGAACCGAGAATAATTACCTCTGCATCGGGATTGATTTCATGAATGGCATCTATTGTTCTTCCGTAGTAGTATACGTAATTAACAGTAGCGTAAAGGCAACACTCAACGGTGTATGCTGCAAGCGAGAATACATCAACGCAAAAGTCCTCGGAAATTTCGATTTCGGAGGGAATTCCACGCTCCTCGAGAGCCTTGATTACTGCATCGGCAACAGCATCCTTCTGCTCTTTTGAAACAAGACTTTCCCAATTCATTGAGTAGGACGTATGCTCGCCAAGCGAGTAATTAAAATCACCGCTACCGCTTATAAGTCCGTTTATTTTATCACCGTAATTTTCATAAACGTAACCCATAACCTGATTTACTACAAACGAGGTTATCTCCTCTGCGCCCATATCAAGAGAGATTATATCGGCCTCCATTATGGCATTGAGATATGCCTGCTTATTGATGTTCTGAAGAAGCGCAAGTCCGTACTCGTCGCTCGCGTAGGAAGAGTCCAGAATAGCAAGAAGGTCAACCATTCGTATGTCGGCATCGTTAAGTATCTGAGATGTAATACCGTAATAATCTCCAACGAGGCTTGCATAATGCTCGTTATCGGCTACCGAGCCTGCTCCGCCAATAGAAAGGAATACGGAGTCGAGCCTTACGTCTATGTCAACAAGGCTGAACATTTCAAACAGATGCTCGTTAAGCGAGTCTATTATGCCAAGCACTGCAGATACGATTCCGTCAGCATCGTCTGCATCGTATAGCTGTCGGCAAATTGCTTCAAGCGTGCTTCTGTGGGCTTTAAGGGTATCAAGGGTCTCAGAAAGATTTGCCTCAAAGTCAGCCGAATTATCACTTTCAAGCAAGGCGCAAAGCTGAGATATGGTAACAGATGTGTTCCAAAGCTCTTCTGCAAGATAGCCTGCGAGAATTTCATTATCACCCTCAAGCTCTACTGATGCAAAATCGTTATAAAGAGAGTCAACAATCGCCTTTACATCGTTCAATTTATTGATAGCGACCTCAATACAGCCTGCATTCTTGAGCTTTTCGTATGCAAAGGCATAAATTGCATCAAAATTGTCACCGAGAAGGGTGAGGAGGCTGTCAAAATACTGTTCAAGGTTATCACGGACAACCTCTGCGCCTGTAATATCGTTATAATAGGCATTGAGAACACATTCTGCAATCTGCTTCTGTCCCTCTCCGTTGGGATGAGCAAAGAAGCTGTTGCCGTAATTGCCTCTTACTGCAAGCGCCACTACGGTGTTCAAAAATTCGATATCGAAGCCGTATTCCTCTGCAACGTAGTTGAAGATGCCCTCGGGATATGCCTCATTTATATCAAAATTGTAGCTTTGGTCTGCGACATAAGCGTTAATTGCGTCGTAAACCGTCTCGGAATAAACCTTGAGAAGCACGTGCTTCGCATCTCCGTGGCCGTCAAGGCTTTGCATATCAATAGTTGTGATTTTTGCGCCCTCACGCATAATCTCGGTCATTACGTCGTATGCAACGTCGAGCATTCCGTAATAGAAATCGTATGCCCAAAGAAGCGTGGGGTCGGTAATAACAGACCTATCGGCATTAAGGAATGCCTTAAGAGGTGTTCTGCCATCAGCCATCATAACAGGGTGAACCTGAATTCCCATAAAGGGCTTATCGTAATGGTAACCGTTGTAGAATGGGATAATTCCCTCTTCAACACCTGCGTTGGGATTATATATTATCTTCTGATAATCCTGCATCCAAACAAGACCGCGCTCGCTCATCATAATAGCGTAAATCTGCTGAATACGGGTCTGAAGATACATATTGTTGTCATAAACGTCGAAGCAGTCTCTCATATCACGGCCGATATTCTCGGGATTGCCGTCATACTTCAATGCCTCGTCAGCAAAAAGCTCAATATGTCCGCTTTCGGTTACGTTTGCGTAATTATACGAGCCTGCGTGCTTGGAAATAACCGCGGTATAGGTGTTTGCGGCATTTACAACCGCACCGAAAATCTCGCCGAAGGGTACGGTGCCGTCAATGCCCATAACCTCGGTATCAAGTCCTTCCATAAGGTTCTGAATGCTGACAACAACTACGTTTACGTCGGGATTCCATTCATAAATTTTGTCAAGAATGGCATCAAAGCTGAGGCAATATCCAACAAGCGCGTATGCAAGGGTATCTGCAATATCCTCAAGCTGCTCAACAGGGAGCTCGCTATCGCCCATATATTTATCAATAAGGCCGAGAACGTATTCCTTACCGATAGCATACTTTTCCGCTATCTCGGGGTCAAGCTTGTTAAGGTCATTGCCGTATGCTCCGTCGGGATTTGATTCGCTCTTACTGCCAATCTGGTGGCTGATATAAACGCCAAAGTTGTTCATACCAACGTCAACGGTAATAAGCTCTGCATTGGTTATTGCATTCTTATACGCCTGACGAAGTATGGCAAGAGCCTCGCTGTGCGAGGGCTTTGCGCCCTGGCCGCCTGCAAGCTCCCACTCCTGATATCCTGCGGCAACAAACCAGTTGTTGTCGTAATCTACTCTTGGCTCGCTTTCATCGTAGAAGCGCCACTGGGTATATTTATCTGCAACTGCGTTTTCATCAAGAAGGAAGAGAATTTCCTCTGCTCTCATGGAGCTTATAGCCATCTGGTGAAGATTTACGTTGTACGAATCGCTGAGCGCTTCCTTAATCAGCACGGGATATGAGCCGGGAGTATCCGACTTATAACCGTATACGTTCTGATTTGCCTTCTCAAGAGGTGTGGGATAGGCATCGGTGGGCACGTAGCCGTACATTCCGTATCCGTTAACGTTGGATGCGCCAAGAGAAACGTAATCAAACGTCTCCTTATCTGTTGAATTGTCCGCGGCAGACTGTCCGGAAGTTACGGTTGCGCTGACTGTTACAGAGCAAATGCTGAACATAAGCGTAAATACCATAGCCAAGGAAAGCGCCTTTAATAAAACCTGTTTCATTTTTCTTCCTTTCTTATAATATAATCAAAATTTAAATCAAGCTTGTTGACTTACTTGTATGTTAGCACAAGAAAGGTAGATTTTCAATACTTCTATACCTTAAATATTCTTAAAAATTATTAAGAATTATTAAATCTTGATTTTAAAAGACAAAGACCTGAAACGTGACGTTTCAGGTCTTTGTCTTTATTTTAAGAATGAGAATATAGGTTGAAGGATTGGGCGCAAATCATAAATCAAGGCGTCCTTGGGCAACTTTATAAAAATAAATATAGCTACAAACGTAAGCAATAGACCACCCAGTATTATGACGATATTCCAAGGCTTAGTAAACAAAAACCAGCCAATAAAGACAATAATAGCGTAAAGAAGCGTCAAAACAAATACAATAGCCAGAACAAAGAAGAACCAGCTTGAAACAATAGAGCCGTCAAGATTGAAGAATAAACCACCGAAAAAGAGTGTAATCAAATAAGCAATGGTGATTATAAGAAGCAATCCGGCCAAAATCCATTTAACTATGCTAAAATGTCTATACAAAGCTCTGTGCCTCCTAAACAAACCTGTTTGAGCATTAGTCCATAATTAGTATACCATAGTATTTTAATATTGTCAAGTATTTTTTTATAATAGTATTGTAATTATTTACTAAACTTTATATATGGGGAGGAAATACAATGCTACATTCTCTTAACGAAAACATAAAGAGGCTTAGAATATCCCAAGGAATGAGTCAGGTTGAGTTTGCCACTCTCGTAGGTGTTACCAAGCAATGCGTATCAAATTGGGAAAACGATAACGTTTTACCTTCCATTGAAATGCTTGTTAAAATTGCTGATATCTTCAAGGTAAAAACCGACTTTCTACTTGGACGTGAACCGGAAAGGTCTATTGATATATCAGGATTGACCGAGGAGCAAGCAGGCCATATATCATTGATAATTCGTGATTTCGAGGCCTTAAACAAAACAAATTAAAAAGAAGCTGTCTCATTTTTTTGCATTGAGACAGCCTCTTTTTATTTTAATATAATTGTAGTCATTTCGCTTGGGGTGGTTGCTAAATGCGTAGCGCCTGCTTCTTTCAACTGCTCTGCGGTGCGGAAGCCCCAGCTGACAGATATACAAGGCATATTTGCGTTCCTTGCGGTTTCGACGTCAACCTCGGAGTCACCTACGTATACCGCCTCGTCCCGAGAAAATCCAAGCTCGGACAGAATTGCGATAAGCGAATCGGGACAGGGCTTTAGGGGTACGCCATCATTTGCTCCACCGACGTATGAAAATATGTCGGGCAAAAACCTACTGACAACCTCCCTGACAGCAAAGTCAGGCTTATTTGACAGGACTGCAAGGGATATTCCCTGCTCTCTCAGAGCTTCGAGGCTATCAAGTATTCCACCATACACCTCGGTGAGATAGTAAGGGTCAGCGTTATAGACTGAATTGTAATCTTTTAGCACCTTGGTCAGCATCTCAGCGGAATATGAGTCGGAATTACGCAATGCGCATTCGATAAGCCATTTTGCTCCGTAGCCTACAAAGCCAAGGCACTCCTTTTCGGTAACGGCTTTAACTCCGTTCATTTCAAGGGCAATATTTAAATAATAATTTATTGTTTTTATTGTGTTCAAAAGTGTGCCGTCAAGGTCAAAAACGACGCATTTTATAGTATTTTTGTTAATTTTATTTGACATTTTAAAGCTCTTTTACAATTTTTTCAAGACGTGTTAGGTCAATTTTCTTTTTATTTCCCTTAATTGTCAAGGTCAGGTTTTCAGGGGTGAAAATCCGCTTTGCAACTCTCATAATATCGTCGGGAGTTACTGCGGAATACACCTCGGCTCTTTGTTCGACACTCACGTAGCCTGCATCCATGATGTGATTGTCGTATGCAAAGGTGAAATTGAGCTCTCTTGAATCATCATAGAGAAGTCTCGCATTTTTGGTATATCCAGCCTTCATCATAGAGGTCGGCTCTACCTTTTTCTCTTTAAATTCACGAAGAAGCTCTATAACCGTTTCTGCCGCCTCATAAATCGAGCCGTTTTTTACCTCGAAGGTAAAGGCAAAGGTGCCGATATTCTTGTATCTCTCACTGGAGCCTGAAATATCGTAAAACAGTCCCCTTTTTTCACTCATTTCGATGAAAAGACGCGAGTTATAGCCACCGAGAAGTATATCGTAAAGCAGGTCTCCCTCTGCCATTTTAATTTTCGACATATCCATATCAAAGGAAAAACGAAGCATTGTAAAATCAGCGTTTTTGATATGAACGTTAGTCTCTCTTTTGCCAAATTTTTCGGTTACGGGAGCAATGTTTTCACGAATTTCGCCCTTTTCTATTGTGTATTTCTCAATTTCCGAGGCAAGATGGGCAATATCCTCGTCAGAGAAGCAGCCTGTAACGTAAAAGAAAATATTCTCTGCGCTCATTACAGACCTTCTGTACTCTTCAAGCTTTCTGTGCGTAATTTTCGATACACCGCCAAGTGTGCCCGTTATGCTTCCGGCAAGGCTGGTGCCCTCGTGGACAATATTATTTGTAAAGCTCAAAAGAGAGGTGCGGTCGTCGCTCTCACGTATTTCCGCCTTTATTCTGTCACGCTCGGCTAAAATTTCAACAGTCGGAAGAATTATAGGTGAGAGGAGCTTTGAAATAATTTCTGCTCCAAGCGAGAAGCTATCCGTCGCGCCAGAGACGTAAAACTGTATCATCTCGCTGAAGGTGGATGCGTTAAACTCCATTCCGTTTTTGTCAAGCAGACCGTAAAGGCTGCCATCCATAATTTTATTTACGTTGCGGATTGCGGCATGCTCGAGGAAGTGGCTGATGCCCGACGTTTTCTCAAACATACTGCCTGCGCGAAGAAAAAGAGAGATATTAAACGAGTGAATCGACGGATTTTTATAATAATAAACCGTGACAGCGTTTTTTGTTTTCAGGCTTTCTTCCTTATACATATTCTCTCCTTTCTTGCATTTTGCTTTTTTTAGATTTTCTTCAGCTTTGCGAAGGTTGCCATAAGCTTCTTCGTCTGTCCGTTATCGAATTTCACCTCATAAAGCACGTCGCCGCCCATATCTCTTGACGAAAGAATTGTACCTGCGCCAAACATATCGTGGCTGACTCTGGTGCCTGGGGCAAATCTGATAACTCCGTATTCTGCAGCCCCTGCTTTTTCCCTCTTGGGTGCGCTCATGGCTGCGGGACGGCGGAATTCCGCGAGGTAATCGTTATGCTCTTCCCTCGCAGGCTGTCTGTAATTATTGTATCCCGAGCCGTAGGAGCTCGTCTGACGCTTCCTCGGAGCGTCCTCAAAGAGAAGCCTTGCGGGAAGCTCATCCTTAATAAATCTCGATAATCTGTTATATGCAGTTTTGCCGTACATCATACGGCCTCTTGCATGGGTGACGTAAAGCTGGTCCTTGGCGCGAGTAATTGCAACGTATGCAAGTCTGCGTTCCTCGCTCATCTCGTCCTCCTCGCCTATGTTCTGCTGAGAGGGGAATATGCCGTCCTCCATTCCTGCAAGGAACACCGTGGGGAATTCAAGTCCCTTGGCGGCATGTACCGTCATAAGCACAACTGCATCTGCGGTTTCGTCATATTTATCAACGTCAGCAACAAGCGATATTTCCTCAAGGAAGCCTGGGGCTGTGGCGGTAATTCCTGCTGCGGCGCATCTTGTTTCATATTCCACGGCGGCGCCGATAAATTCGTTTACGTTCTCGATTTTACCCTCGCCCTCAAAGCCCTCAGAGGCAAGCATATCCTTGTATCCCGATTGCTCGAAGAGCGCGGTAATCATAGCCGATGGAAGCTCGTTTTCATTTCTTACCTTTTCTATTATATTAGAGAAAGCGATAAGCTTATCGGCATTTTTAGCAAGGGCGAGATAATCGCCTGCATTTTTTACAACATCGTACATCGGAATACCTGCGTCGGACGCAATCTGCTCGATAGCGTCAACGGTGGTTTGTCCGATTTTTCTTTTAGGCTCGTTGATAATACGTTTAAGCCTGAGATTATCAAATGGCGACACCAAAACCGAAAGATACGCCATCATATCCTTGACTTCCTTGCGGTCGTAGAAGCCCATATCTCCGACTACTCGATAAGGCACACCGCTTTTTGCAAAGCTTGTCTGCAAGGAACGGCCGAGAGCGTTAACTCTGTAAAGCACGGCAAAGTCGGAATATTTCTTGCCGTCGCGCTTAATTGCATCGTTAATTCGGGCGATTATGTATCTGCCCTCGTCATTCTGGTCCTCTGCCTCGTGAAGAATAATCTTCTCACCTGCGCCCTTGTCACACCAGAGGCGCTTATCGTGTCTGCCTGTGTTGTTGTGGATAACCGCGTTTGCCGCGTCAAGAATGTTACCCGTTGAACGATAGTTCTGCTCAAGCTTGATTACCGTTGCATCGGGATAGGTTTTATCAAAATTAAGAATGTTCTCAATGGTTGCTCCACGGAACTTGTATATGCTCTGGTCGTCGTCGCCAACAACCATTATGTTTCTGTACTTATCCGAAAGAAGCTTTGTAAGAACAAACTGAGCGTAGTTCGTATCCTGGTACTCGTCTACAAGAACGTATTTGAACTTGCTCTGATAGTAATTTCTGACCTCATCATCGCTTTCAAGAAGCTCAACGGTTTTCATAATAATATCGTCAAAATCGACGGCATTATATTCCATCATTTTCTTCTGATAAAGCTTGTAAACCGAGCAAATATCTCTTGCTCTCGGGTCATGATTCATTTCCAGCTCGTCGGGAGTTTTCAGCTCGTCCTTTGCCCTGCTTATAGCGTTTGCAACAGCCTTGGGAGCGAGCCTTTTTTCGTCGATATTAAGCTCCTTCATACAAAGGGTTACCATACGCTTCTGGTCATCGGTATCGTAAATGGAAAATCCCTCACGATAGCCTACTCTGTCGCCAAATCGACGAAGAATTCTGAGGCATACCGAGTGGAACGTTCCGCTCCAAACCGAATCTGCAATAGTAGCGTCATTAAAGGTACGAAGAAGTCTGTCCTTAATTTCTCTTGCCGCCTTGTTGGTAAAGGTGATTGCCAAAACCGACCAGGGATTCGCAGGTGAGTCGGCAAACTGAGGCAAAATTTCCTCAATTTCCTCAATGGGAAGCTCCGCCGCCCTTTCAAGAATATCCGCCGCAGCATCGGTGAGTCCGTCGGGAACCTGCTCTGAAAAATAAGCGTTACCGTATTTTATAAGATATGCAATTCTATTAACCAGAACGGTAGTTTTACCGCTTCCCGCGCCCGCAAGAACCAAGAGAGGTCCATTTGAGGTGAACACCGCGCGACGCTGCTCGGGATTAAGCCTTGCTCCATAGGCCTTATCGAACAAATTTTGCTTGGCTTTTAGGTATTTTTCTACTGTTTGCGGCATATTTTTTCCGTCCTTTCGTAACATTTGTACAACTTCTCGCCGTGGTTCGTAATTTTTACTACACGCCTTTTTGAGTCAAAAAAATCGGCTCATTAAAAAAGACAATTCATATAGATATTTTTTCTTGTTGAATAGTATAATTTCCCGACCTTTCAGGTGGGCATTTTGTGTTAAAAAGCGCTTTTTCCACACTTCGAACTGTTGAAAGTGTGGAAAACTTTTTGTCGAAAAAGGGCTAAAAGAGGCTTGTTTAACACATTTTCTCTGGAGTAGCGCCCGAGTTTTCCACATTTTTGCCTCTTTTTTCTTGCATTTTTCAAAAAAGCCAAAAAAAGTATACTTTTCCGTTGTTTGAAGCAAAACGCTTCATTTTAAAGGCATTATGAAGCAAATCCTGCATAATTTTCTGCCCTTGTTTTTATTATATTCCCGGGGCGTATTTTTTACGAACAGGTTTAAGTTCTCTTCTTTTTTGCCGTGTTTTTTCTGCTGTTTTGAGCGCTTTTTGAGTTAGCCTCGCCCATTCTCGATGCTTCGCGCCTGATTCTGTCTGCATCCTCACCGAAAATTCGGTCAAATTTGGTTTTCTTGTGCTTCTGCGGAGCAGGTCTGCTTGGGGTAAAGCTCGGTTTTTGCGCATTTTTCCTGCCCTGAGCCGTGCCCTTACGTTTTGAAGGTGCGCCCTGCTTTTTATTGTCAGGCTTATATCTTCCGCCAGAGAACACAGGCTTAACGAGGCACTCGGGTCCTGTGCCGATGAGGTCCTCTCTGCCTGCAAGCTTCAATGCTTCTCTTACGAGGTTGGCATTTTCGGGCTTTGAATACTGAAGAAGCGCTCTTTGCAGCTGCTTTTCGTGATAATCGTTGGTTACGTACACGTTCTTTCCGTTCATTGGATTTATTCCTGTGTAGTACATAACCGTGGAAATCGTACCCGGGGTGGGATAGTAATCCTGCACCTGCTCGGGCATATATCCCCATTTTTTCAGCCATACTGCCATCTCAACCGCATCGTTTATGGTTGTGCCGGGGTGGCTGGACATAAGATATGGTACTAAATACTGCTCAAGCCCTGCCTCGTCGCAAAGCTTGAAGTACTTTTTCTTGAATTTTTCATAGACCTCAATAGGAGGCTTGCCCATCATTGAGAGTGTATTGTTTGCGCAATGCTCGGGGGCAACCTTAAGCTGTCCCGACACGTGATGGGATACAAGCTGACGGAAGAATGAGTCGTCGTTGTCGTAAATAAGATAATCAAATCTTATTCCCGAGCGCACGAACACCTTTTTAACACCGTCAAGCGCCTCAATTTCAGAGAGAAGATGGGCGTATTCCTTGTGGTCTACCTTTAAATTTTTACAGGGAGTGGGGGCAAGACATTTTCTGTTTGCGCACACTCCGTCGGTAAGCTGCTTATCGCAGGCAGGATAACGGAAGTTTGCCGTAGGGCCGCCAACATCGTGAATATAGCCTTTAAAATCAGGCAGTTTTGTAATTTTCCTTGCTTCCTCGATTACGCTCTGCTCGCTTCTTGAACGAACCTCTCTGCCCTGGTGGAATGCCAATGCACAGAAATTGCATGCGCCGAAGCAGCCGCGGTTATGAGTCACCGAGAACTTAACCTCGGTTATGGCAGGCACTCCGCCAAGCTCCTTATAATCGGGGTGATAATCTCTTGCGAACGGAAGAGCGTAAACTCTGTCAAGCTCCTCCCTCTCAAGAGGCGGCATAGGGGGATTCTGAACGAGCATCTTATCGTCGTAATACTCTATAAGTGCCTTACCTCTTACAGAGTCGGTGTTTTTATACTGAATGGCAAACGCCTTGGCATAAGCCGCTTTATCACTTTTAAGTGTGTTATAATCGCCGACCTCAACCGAATCAAAATGAACGGTATCACCAGGCTTTGCAACGAATACGCAACCACGTACGTCACGGATTTTACGCACGGGAACGCCCTTGTCAAGAAGGGCGGCAATTCTGCGAAGAATATTCTCACCCATACCGTAGGTGAGTATATCTGCGCGGGAGTCGATAAGGATGCTGCGTCTTACTCTGTCCTCCCAATAATCGTAGTGAGCAAATCTGCGAAGAGACGCCTCAAGTCCGCCGATAATAATCGGCACGTCACCGTAGGCTTCTCTTATTCTGTTACAGTAAACGATGGTGGCTCTGTCGGGGCGAAGTCCCATTTTGCCACCGGGAGAGTAATAATCGTATGAGCGGCGCTTTTTGGAAACGGTATAATGCGCCACCATGGAGTCAATATTACCGCCTGTTACAAGGAAGCCGAGACGAGGTCTGCCAAAGCGCTTGAAATCCTCTGTGCTCTTGTAATCAGGCTGGGCAAGGATTGCCACTCTGAAGCCGTCAGCCTCAAGCACTCTCGATATAATGGAAACGCCAAAGGACGGGTGATCAACGTAAGCGTCACCCGTCACATATACGAAATCTACCTCGGACCAATTCCGAGCCTCAACGTCCTCCCTTGTGACAGGGAGAAAATTCATTCTATCACTCATATCAGATTGTGAAATCGTCAAGAGATACCTCTCTCTGCTCGCCTGACTCCATATCGCGAAGCTGGGCTGTGCCTGCCTCAACCTCACTGTCACCGATTATCAAGGTATATCTTGCGCCCTTTTTATTTGCATATTTCATCTGCGCCTTAAGGCTTCTGCCAACCACGTCGCACTCGGCATATTTGCCATCAGCGCGAAGGCGCTCGGTAATTTCAAGTCCCTTTATCATTGCCCCCTCACCGAGTGAAGCAATGTAAAGTGTGGGACGAGCCGTTTCAATATTGTCAAGACCAAGCTCGCGCATCGCCAGAATAAGTCTGGTAATACCCATACCAAAGCCGATACCTGCAAGCTCGGGGCCACCGAGAGAGGAAACGAGTCCGTCATAGCGACCGCCGCCGCATACGGTGGACTGAGCTCCGATACCCTCGGCAATTAACTCAAACACGGTGCCTGTATAGTAGTCGAGACCTCTTACGATTGAGGGGTCTACCACGTAATCAATCTTCATAGCGTCAAGGGCAGCCTTAAGAAGAGCAAAGTTGCTCTCGCAGCTCTCGCAAAGGTAATCAACGGTGCGAGGAGCCTTCTCTGCCAATGCGTGACAGTCGGGATTCTTGCAGTCGAGCAGACGAAGAGGGTTCTTTTCAAGTCTTGTCTTACAGGTGTCGCAAAGACAGTCATAATTTGCGTTATAATAGTCAACGAGAGCCTGTCTGTACTTGGGACGGCACTCCTTGCAGCCTATGGAATTGATGTGAAGCTTTACGTTCTTAAGTCCCAGTCTTTTGAGAACCGAGTTAGCAAGCGCAATTGCGGTTGCATCGGATGCAGGGCTATTGGAGCCGAACATCTCGGTGCCGAACTGCACGAACTCACGGCTTCTTCCCGCCTGAGGCTTCTCGTGACGGAAGCAGGACATAATGTAGTAGTACTTAAGGGGCATGGGGTCGGAGCACTTGCCGTTCTCAATAAGCGCTCTAACAACCGAGGCAGTACCCTCGGGACGAAGCGAAATGCTCCTGCCCTCATCTCTGTCGGCAAAGGTGTACATTTCCTTCTGCACAACGTCGGTGGTATCGCCAACGCCTCTTACGAAAAGCTCTGTGTTCTCGAAGGTAGGCGTTCTGATTTCGCCATAGCCGTATTTCTCAGCCTCCTCGCGCATTACGCCCTCTATGTATCTCCAAAGGGGTGTTTCCTCGGGGAGTATATCCATTGTTCCTTTAATTTTCTGTATCATATCTATTCCATCCTTTTCATTCTTTTTCGTGAGCGGCATTGAGCAGCATTTCAAGTCGCTCGGTATCGCCTATCCATTCAAGCATTCCGATAACAGCCTCAAAGCCTGTGGCGGCTCTGTAATCAGCGGCGCTTGCGTGCTTCGGTCTGTTGAGATGCCCTGAATTCGATGCCCTCTTGTAAACATCACGCTCATCATCGAGGAGCAGATGCTCGATTTTGCGCATCATCTGCGCCTGCGCCTCGGCAGTAACGTAGGCGAGCGACGCCTCGTTAAGTTCGCCTGACTTGCATATTCCCTTTTCCACCAGCATACGTCTGACGTAAAGCGCGTGTCGCGCATCGCCAAGGTATGCAAGAGCCGCCGTAGTAGGCAGGCTTGCGCCAATAAGACTGTCGTGCATCTTAATTCTCCTTTTCACCGAGTAGAAGCCGGGGACTTTGCCCCATTTGCTCCGCAAGGTCAATTTTTCACAAATACATTTTAGCACAAAACTTGTTTAAAATCAATAGATTTATAAATATAATATTTTTGATTATTTTTAATTTTTCTATTGCAAAAGAAAAAATGTTGTGTTATAATTATGTAAGTTAAGGTGTATTTCTGCGCCATATCTCACGGAGGAGACGTAAAATGGGCGAGCTTGGCTATGTAAAAAGCAATCTTGACTTACTCCTTCAGGAGATTAAGCAGCTATCCGAAAAGTACGGCAACGAGGTCACTCTCGTGGCGGTAACAAAGAGCGGAAGCGACGAGGAGCTTCTGGCGCTTGTCAAGGCAGGCGTTACTGATATCGGTGAAAACCGTCCAGGAGAGCTAAAAAGACGCGGTGACCTGCTTACCTCTCACGGATACAGGCCAAGACTTCATGAAATCGGCAATCTGCAGAGAAACAAGGTAAAGCTTATTGCAGAGGGAGTGGATTTGATTCACTCGCTTGACAATCTCGCATTGGCTGCAGAAATTGATAAGCAGGCAAAAAAGGCGGGCAGAATTATTCCCGTGCTGATTGAAGTCAATTCTGCAAGAGAGCCGCAAAAGGATGGCGTTATGCCCGATGACGCCGAGGAGTTTTTGATTAAGCTTAAAGAATTTTCGGGTATAAAGGTGGTCGGACTGATGACTATGGGTCCTGTATGCGAGAACCCCGAGGACATACGGCCGTATTTCAGGCAGACACGCCAGCTTTACGATAGATTAAACAGAGCCTATGATTTTGGCAAGGGCGTACTTTCAATGGGAATGAGCGATAGTTATCGCGTTGCCATTGAGGAGGGGGCAACTCTCGTCAGAGTCGGACGGAAGCTTTTTAATAAAGACGTATAAAAAGAAAGGAAGAACCCCAATGTTTGAGGATTTCGTAAAAAAATTAAGAAAAATGGGAATCGGCGCAGACGAGAGTACTGACATCCCCGAATTTCCCACATATGAGGAGGTTAAACCCATGAACACAGAAAGACAAGAAGAAATCAGAAGACCCGCTACTCCCATCGTAGCGCACACCCCCGATTCCGAGGGTAACATCGAGCTTAAGGTAGTTCGTCCCGCATCCTTTGATGAGGTTGGCGAAATTGCAGATTACCTTATCGACGGTTGCACTGTTGTGCTCAACCTCGAGCTTCTCGACAACGTACAGACCGTACGTATGCTCGACTTCCTCAACGGAGTTACCTACTCCACCGACGGAGAAATCAAGAACGTTGCTAAGAGCACTTATATCATCACTCCCCACAACGTTGACGTTTCCGACGATAACTAATCTACACCGCGGGGATTTGCATTTTCGGCAGATCCCCGCTTATTTTGTAAAGGAACGCTTATAAGTGGAAGCTGTATTTTTCATTATCGCAAAATCAATATCTATTACGCTCGGTGTGGTTTCATTTGGAATGCTGGCGCGTGTGATTCTGCAATTTTTCGTCGACCCGATGGAAAGTCGCATTTTTGCGCTTGCATGCCTGATTACCGAGCCTTTTATCGTGCCTGTCAGAGCCTTTATGGTAAAATTCAACATAGGTCAGGATTCGCCTATTGACTGGGCATTTTCAATCGCATATATTTTAATTTGGCTGCTCAGGACATTCCTGCCTGCCATCTGATTGTGGAGTTAAAAATGACTTTATTTAAGAAAAAATCTCTTATTGATTATATAGTTTATTCAGCGATTATTCTGGGCGGTATTTTCATCGACCAGCTGACGAAATTCCTCGCTTTCAGATTTCTGACACAGGTGGACACCGTTCCGATTATAAAGGACGTGCTCCATCTCACCTTTGAGACAAACAGAGGTATGGCATTCAGCATGCTCAGCGATGACAGATGGGTGTTTATCACCATATCAACTATTGCAATACTCGCATTTTTGGCATATCTTTATCTCGGTCATGCCGATAATCTTTATTACGGAGTTGCTCTTTCTATGGTTATCTCCGGCGGAATCGGAAACATGATAGACCGTATCGGAATCGGCTTCTACGTTGCTCCCGACGGAGTTGGAGAGGTTATTGATTTCATTGATTTCAGGCTTATCAACTTTGCGGTGTTTAACGGCGCTGACTCATTTGTATGCATTGGCGCGGGAATTCTTATTTTGCTTCTCCTTATTGATTTAAAGAAGGAGATTGCAATAGAAGCTGCAAAGAAAAAGAAGCCTATTGCACCTGACAGCAAGGCTACCGATAGCAAAAAGGCTGACGAAGAATGATTTACATTGCAAATGAGACCGATTCGGGCAAAAGACTTGATGCATATTGCGCCGAATACGCAGATATTTCAAGGAGCAATGCCGCAAGGCTCATTGACGAGGGCTGTATAACCGTTTCGGGAAAGTCCGAGCCAAAAAAATATGCCGTAAAGGCAGGCGACGAAATAGAAATTACCCTGCCCGAAGTAAAGGAAGCCGAGGCGGTTGCTGAAAACATTCCCCTTGACGTCATTTACGAGGATGATTATATTATCGTTATCAACAAGCCGTCGGGAATGGTGGTTCACCCTGCTCCGGGTAATTATTCGGGAACGCTGGTTAACGCCCTGCTTTATCACTGCAAGGACTCGCTCTCGGGTGTTGGCGGTGTGATGCGACCCGGAATCGTACATAGAATCGACAAGGACACCTCGGGACTTTTGGTCGTTGCAAAATGCGACGAGGCGCACAACGCGCTGTCCGAGGAATTAAAATATCACGGAATTGTCAGGGAATATCGCGCGTTGGTGTGCGGCGGCTTCAAGGACGACTCGGGCACCGTGGATTACCCCATAGGACGTCACCCCGTTGACCGAAAGAAAATGGCGGTTATCACATCTGGGGATCACACCGCAAGAGAGGCGGTAACTCATTACGAGGTGCTGGAGCGATTTGGCGGGATAAGCTATCTCGCTCTGAAGCTTGAAACAGGAAGAACGCACCAGATAAGAGTGCATATGTCATACATTGGACACCCCCTGCTCGGTGACGAGGTTTATTCCAAGAACAAAACACAGTTTGAAAAAAAGCACCCTTCTCTCTTCTCGGGGCAAGCTCTGCACGCAAAGCGACTGACGCTGACGCACCCGATTACAAAGGAGCGTATGACCTTTGAATGCGAACTTCCGAAAGAGTTTGAAAAGGCTTTAGAATTGCTCAAAAATGAGCAAAATTCATAATTATGACAATTTTTGTTTGCAAAAAACATATAATGGAGGCTTAAAATGGTAGAGGCGAGAATAATTTCCTCTTTGGAAAAAG
>JAZQWA010000067.1:0-5656 GCA_045632065.1 Eubacteriales bacterium
GACAATCCCAGCCTCTGTATTCCCGGTGGCGACGGTGTTGCCAAGGAAATTGGTGAAATTATGGGCCTTGCGGCAGGCGACGTTGTTGAGCAGGTTGCTTACGTAGCCTGCAACGGCTCCTGTCTGCCCTCTGAGAGAAAGTACGTTTACGACGGTATAAAGACCTGCGTTGCGGCAAATATGTCATACTCGGGCGACCGTGACTGTACCTTCGCATGTCTTGGCTATGGCGACTGCGTTAAGGTTTGTCCCAGAGATGCTATCTGCATCAATTCCGAGAAGGGAATTGCAGAAATCGACCCCAGAAAGTGTATTGGCTGCGGTCTTTGCGCAAAGGCTTGTCCTAACGACATTATTCACCTCGTTAACGATACCTCTCGCGTTGTAGTTAAGTGCTCCAGCCACGATAAAGGCGCGCAGGTGCGTAAGGTTTGCTCCAACGGATGTATAGGTTGTATGAAATGTGAGAAAACTTGTCCCGAGGGTGCAATCAAGGTTGAAAACAATCTTGCAACCATTGACTACAGCAAGTGCACAGGCTGCGGTCAGTGCCATGAGGTATGCCCTGTTAAGTGTATACACATCGGCAACTTTATTTGCGGCGCACACTTCGAATAAATTTTGCGAATTGCATCAGAGTTTCAGGGCTCGATGTAGGTAACTACGCCTATCGCCCTGAAATCTTTGCACTTCATCAAAATTTACTCAAAATGCAGAAAATCATGTGAGTTAATTGCTTTAAATTGCTTTGGATTAGGCGATTTGCAGTAGGTTTCTACAGCTTGCATCGCCTAATCCGCGCACTTCATCAAAATTTACTCAAAACGCAGAAAACCATGTGAGTTAATTGATTTAAAACAAAAAACGGAAAGGAAACAGCGTGATGTTGAAGAAAATCCTCGGTGACAAAAAACTGATTGCCGATATTATTCTTATAGCGTCGGTTTTGCTGGTTGGCCTTTCCGTTTTTCTTATTGTAAACCTGACGAAAGAGGTTGGAAACTCCGTTCGCGTAAGCGTTGACGGCAGAGTTGTCGGAGAATACTCCCTGTCGGTTGACGGCGAGTATTCGCTGAATGGCGGAACGAATATTCTCGTTATCAAGGGTGGCAGAGCCTATATGAAATATGCAGATTGTCCTGACGGATTGTGCGTAAATCAAGGTGAAGCCTACAAGGTCGGCCAGAAAATCGTTTGTCTGCCCAATCGAGTTATGGTTGAGGTGGTAGGCGAGGGCGAAGAAATCATAGGAGGCCGATAATGAAGCTTGATACAAGAAAAATGACTCTGCTCTCGGCAATTATCGCAGTTGCCATGATTTTATCCTATGTTGAGTCGCTGATTCCCGCATTTGTAGCTATACCGGGTGTAAAAATGGGACTTTCCAACATCGCCACGGTATTTACTCTTTATACTCTCGGCTGGCCTTACGCAATATGCGTTACGCTTGTGAGAGTGCTTTTATCCACACTTTTATTCGGCAATGCCGCCGCATTGATTTACAGTCTTTTCGGCGCGGCTTTTGCCCTGACTTCAATGATTATTTTACATCGGCTGAAGATTTTTTCAGCAATAGGCGTCAGCGTTGTGGGCGCATTGTCGCACAACGCAGGACAAATTCTTGCAGTATGCCTGGTTATGAACAATTCCACACTTGCATATTACATTTTCCCGCTTATAATTTCGGGAACGATTGCAGGAGTTGTTATAGGACTTGCGGCAGGAATTTTAACCGAAAGGTTAAAAAAACATATTTAATTCCCATCGAAAACAGTTATTCCCATATATAAAAAAGCTGTCCATAAAACAGCTTCCTTTTGAAAATAACATATCGTCGGAGAAAAAATTATGAAACTTAATTACAAAAGAACGATCCTCGTCGGATTCGCTTTCTTCCTGATAAGCGCATTCTGGCAGGCTTATGATGCTATTGTTCCTCTTGCGCTTAACAACCATTACGGCTTACCGCACTCTATTTCGGGCTTTGTTATGTCCATAGATAATATTCTTGCGGTGTTTATGCTTCCTGTGTTTGGCGCGTTGTCGGACAAGGTAATGACCAAATTTGGAAGAAGAACGCCCTTTATCGTTATTGGTACGATAGCAGCCGTTCTTTCCTTTATCGCTCTTGCTTTAATCAACGGTATTCAGCTTAACGCTCTTGACAACGCAGGAATTGTTGATGCATATAACGAGGCTTACGCTTCCTTCAGCAGCTTTAAGGAATCGGTAACCGAAGCCTTTAAAAACGGCGAAATTACAGCCGAAATCAAGGATTTGCGCATTGAACAGGCAGAAGAAGCCTTAAATGTAATAAAGGAAGAGTTGGTTCTTCGCGCCCGTGAGATTACAATGTCTAATCTCTGGCCATTGGTTGGATTTATGTCAGTTCTTTTGCTTTCACTTATTGCTATGGCAACCTTCCGTTCACCTGCAGTTGCGCTTATGCCTGATGTTACTGTAAAGCCCCTTCGTTCCAAGGGAAATGCGGTTATCAACCTTATGGGAACTGCAGGCGGTATAATAGTTCTTCTTATAAGTACTGTTATGGGCACGTCATCAAAGCTTTATATGCATTATTTCACATACGTTCTGCTTGTATGTTCAATAATGACAGTAGGACTTCTCATTTTCATCTTTACGGTTAAAGAGAAAAAGTGGGCAGACGAGATGGCTGAGCAGTCCGTAGCCCTCGGAATAGAGGAAAAGACCGCGGAAAACGGTGAAAAGCGCTCGCTTTCAAAGCCTGAGATGACGTCGCTTCTTCTTATTCTCGCCTCGGTTGCTCTCTGGTACGTTGGTTATAACTCCATAACAAGTAAGTACACCGTTTACGCCACAAATGTTTTGAACGTTGACTACGGCTTAACTCTTATCGTTGCGCAGGCTGCCGCAATTGTTTCCTATATTCCTGTGGGAATGGTTGCATCTAAGCTTGGAAGAAGAAAAACGATTCTTGCAGGCATTACCATGCTTGCCACCGCATTCTTTATCGGTAATTTCATCGGCGCGGGTGTAAGTAATTTTGTTATGTATCCCATTTTTGCTCTTGCAGGCATTGGTTGGGCTACAATTAACGTTAACTCGTTCCCCATGGTTGTTGAGCTTGCCAAGGGCGGCGAGGTTGGAAAGTATACAGGCTACTATTACACCGCATCTATGGCGGCTCAGATAGTTGCGCCTATTCTTTCCGGCATTCTTTATGATGCCTTTGGTATGAGAGCGATGTTCTTCTCGTTCGGTACGGTGTTTGTAGTAGCATCCTTCGTAACGATGTTCTTTGTTAAGCATGGTGACGCGAAGGCTGAAAAGGTTGACGCTCTTTCGGCTCTTGGCGGCGCTGATGATTAAGGTGAAAATATGATTTTTATTCCTGTTCCGATTGTGATTCTATTTCTTATCTATCTTTTCCTGATAGCGCCAAGAAACAGAAAGGAAATGAAAGAATTTAAAACAAAAATGTACGCCCACCGCGGTCTGCATGGCGCAGAGCGCGCGGAAAACTCAATCTCAGCCTTTAAGGCTGCCGTTGAGGCGGGATACGGCATCGAGCTTGACATCCGTCTTTCAGGGGACGGCGAGCTGGTTGTGTTTCACGACGACACCCTTGACCGCGTCTGCGGTCGAGGGGGAAGAGTGATTGATTTTACCGCGGACGAGCTTGCAAAATTTAAGCTTTCGGGCACAAACGACGGTATTCCTCGCTTTTCTGACGTGTTGGATCTCGTAGACGGAAAGGTTCCGCTTCTTGTGGAGATAAAAGAGGACCCGGGCGTCAACGCTGTATCCGAGGCAGCTTGTAAAATGCTGAAAGGCTACAAGGGCGCATATATCGTTGAGTCCTTTAACCCTCTTTCACTCAGGACAGTCAAAAAAAATATGCCCGATGTGGCAAGAGGTATACTTTCGCATAGATATTACGAGTACGAGCCATATAGAAAGCCCTTGTATTTCCTGCTTCAATCGCTTCTTCTCAACTTTCTTTGCCGACCTGCCTTTATTGCCTACGACCACAGGCATGCAAAGGCCTTCGGTCTCCGTTTTGCTCGTGCTTTCTTCCACGTGCCAACGCTTGCATGGACTGTAAAGTCCGCCGAGGATGAGGCGGAAGCGAGAAAAAACGGCTTTGACGGCATCATATTTGAGGGTTATTTGCCTTAATGCGATTATTTTGGAGCAAACAACGAGATTTTTTAAAAATTTCCAATGTCCGATATATAATAAGCATAAGTAAAATAAAAATTAATAATTTTTAATATTTGTATTGCAATTTACTGAATTGTGTAGTAAAATAAAAGTTGAAAGATATGCCATGGCATAAAATCAAGGAAGGGAGGACCAATAGCGTGAGCGGAAAAAACAGTCAGACGTTTTTAGATGCATTTATTTCAATGGATAATGCCTGCAAGAACGCATTGCAGTCCAACAAGAGCCTTGAAAATATGTCATTCGGAGGTAACGGCGGCGTTACAGTTTATATCAACAAGCTTGTTGAGCTCAGGTTTGCCCCTGAACGCAGCGAGGTTCTTCCCAAGCTTGTAAGATACAGAAATATGAGAAACCGTCTTGTGCATGAAAAGAATGCAAGCAAGGTTATCGACGTATCTAAAAAGGATATAAACTGGATAAACAAGTTTGAAAAGCGCCTTAAAAAAGGCCGCGACCCCATATCCACCTACCTTCGCAACGAGAGAATTTACAAGACCTGGAGCAGAATCAGATTTATCGTTATTATTCTTCTCCTTGTCGTCCTCGGCATTGCAGTATTTACACTTCTCAAAAAAATACAGATTATATAAAAAAACAGGCTGTCTCAAAAGCGAGACAGCCTGTTCTATTGATAAGATTTTTTATGAAATAGCTTAAATTCTGACGTCAAATCTGTTCTTACAGCAGGGGCATACAACGGTGTGCTTGCCCTTTTGCTTTGGCAAACGTAGGTTGTTTCTGCAAGAGGGACAGCGCCTGTAAACGTGGGTTTTTCTGTCGCGGAATTTGCACTTAATCAGATTGAAATGCTTCTTGGGCTTTTTCATAAAATTAAGATACGCGGCATTTTCCCTCTGCCTTTTGTAAATATTTCTTGACAAAAAGCGGAAAATCGCATAGAAAAACAGTACGTCTGCTACCAAGCCTATGATGAGCGACACAATGCGGAAGTTGATAAAAAACAAATTAATAATAAACAAGACGAATGAGGATACAAACAGGGCATAATAAAGACTGTCCACACCGTATCTGCCTGCCATAAATCTGGCGATTCTTTCTCTCAAATATCTCATATAATAACCTCAGTACAAGTTTTCAATTATTATTGACTTTATACAGGGATTATAACAGAAAAAGGCGATTTAGTCAATTCTAAACCGCCTTTGTTAACAATGTGTCAAGCGAAAATTTACAATTCGTTTTTACATATAGCCGAGAAAAGCTCGGGGCAAACGGATTTAGAGCAGAAATTGTTGATTGCAACCAAGAGGCGTATACGAATACGTCGGAGGGAGCAATCGGCAATAGAACGAAAAAATATAAAAAAAGAGAAAACCGAAGGTTTTAACCTCAATTTTCTCGAAAATAAGACGTTATTTAGGGCGAAAGCACAAATTTTTTGGTGCCTCCGCCCTTTTTCGTTCGGTTATGCCTAAATCAGACAGCC
>JAZQWA010000068.1:0-18097 GCA_045632065.1 Eubacteriales bacterium
CCTGTCACAATATCAGCGAAAAGACGGGCAAGCTTGCCGCAATTATAACCGTTTCCGAGGACGATGATATAATGCTTATCACCAACGAGGGTACAATTATAAGAACCAACGTTTCAAGCGTTAACGTATACTCAAGAACTGGAAGCGGAGTAATTCTTATGAGACTCGACGAGGGCTGTAAGATTAACAACGTAGCACGCCTCGAAAAGAACGAGGAAATTGAAAAGCAAAGCGAAGCTGTTGAAAAGGAAATCGAAAACACTCCCACGGCTGAAAATAAGTCCGAAGAAGTAAGAGAGCCCCTTGATACAGAGGAAAACTCATTTTAAAATAATAAAAAAATAAAAATAAATAATAAAATAAAAAAAACCGCATAATGCGGCAAGGAGGATTTACCATGACATTCAAGGAAAAACTCGTTATTTTGAGAAAATCTAAGGGGCTTACTCAGGATGAGTTCGCAAGCTTCGTAGGCGTTTCCAGACAGGCAGTTTACAAGTGGGAATGCGGACAGTCCTATCCCGAGGTTCCCAAGCTTCTCGAAATGAAGCTTCTGTTCAATATTTCTATTGATGAGCTTCTTGACGATAGCATTGACATTCCTGTTCCCGAGAAAAAGAAGAGAAAGAGAATCTCTAAGGAAGCAAAGGCAAAGATTGAGGAAACTGTTGAAAAGCAGATTAAGGTTGCAAAGCCCAAGGCAGAGCCTAAACCTAAGGCAGAGCCTGCTCCCGCAGTAAAGGCAGAGACCGTTAACGTTCCCAAGGTAGATTTCGTACCCGAAATCAAGTCTGCAAACGTATTTATCCCCAATCCCAATGAGCCTGCAGTTGATGTAGTAACTCCTAACGTTGTTACTCCCGACATGGTTGTAAATAACGAGCCTGCAAAGCCTGCAGCAGAGGAAGAAACAGCAAAGAAGGGCGGCCTTTTCGGCAGATTCTTCGGCAGAAAATAATTTAAAAGTAAAGTTATATTTACATAATATTCTTTATTAAATAATTTTTCCTTCATTGAATAAAAATACTCAGCCTTGACAAGAATTTTTAAAAAAGCAAGGCGGAGTATTTAGTGAAGGGATACCAGAAAAAAGTTATTTTTCTTAAAAACACCGGCAGCCACCTTTTTGATGAGGCGTATTTCGTAGTTAGCAGACAAGGCGAGGAGGCTGCAATCGGTCAGAGTGATATGATTCTCGAGGCAAACCGTATAATTCGGGAGAGCATGGGAATTGACGCGCAGAATGTAAGAAGGGAAAAAAGGGAGAGGACCTGGTCCTTTTTCCCACCCTTCTTTCTGGGTGTATTTGTTTCGTCAGCAGTAATGATGATATTATATTTGATTTATTTCTTTAGTAAATAAAAAATTAATTTGACAATAATTTTAAATGGATATAAATAATATGAAAAAAGAAAAAATGAAGGGAGCAGGCGGAAAGCTCAGGGTTATTTCTCTTGGCGGACTTCAGGAAATCGGCAAAAATATGACCGTTTTTGAGTACGGTGACGACATGATTGTCGTTGATGCCGGACTTGGTTTTCCTGATGATGAGATGCTTGGAATTGACCTTGTAATTCCCGATATTTCCTATTTGGTAAAGAATGCGCACAAAATCCGCGGTCTTCTTATTACTCACGGACATGAGGACCATATCGGAGCTATTCCCTATCTGCTTCAGCAAATAAACGTTCCGATATACGGAACGAGGCTTTCTCTCGGCATTATTGAGGGCAAGCTTGAGGAGCATAAGCTCCCATTTGAGCCTGAGCTTTACACAGTTGAGGCAGGCGATATATTAAATCTCGGTGTTTTCAAGGCCGAGTTTATTCACGTAAACCATTCCATAGCAGACGCATGCGCAATTGCGCTGAAAACTCCCGTTGGCACGGTGTTCCACACAGGAGATTTCAAGCTTGACGTTTCTCCCATTGACGGAAAAATGATGGATATCACCCGTATCGGTGAAATCGGTAAGGGCGGAGTTGAGCTTCTGCTCTGCGAGTCCACCAATGCCGAAAGAGCAGGATTTACCGCTTCTGAAAGAACGGTTGGCTCATCTCTTGAGCGTATTTTTGCTCAATACGAGGACAGAAGACTTATTATTACTACCTTTTCCTCAAACGTTCACCGAGTTCAGCAGATTATCAATACCAGCTACAACCATGGCAGAAAGGTTGCTATTCTTGGCAGAAGCATGATTAACGTAATCGGCGCTGCAGCCGAGCTTGGTTATATGGACCTTCCCGACGGAGTGCTTATTGATATTTCGGAAATCAAGAAATATCGTCCAGAGGATATTACCCTCATTACCACAGGCAGCCAGGGCGAGCCTATGTCTGCGCTTTACCGCATAGCATTCAGCGAGCACGATAAGGTGAGAATTTCATCATCTGACGTGGTAGTTCTCTCCTCTTCCGCTATTCCGGGTAACGAAAAGCTGGTCGGCAAGATAATAAACGCTCTTGTTAAAAACGGAGTCAAGGTTGTTAACGATTCCACTGAGGACGTTCACGTTTCGGGCCACGCCTGCCGTGAGGAAATCAAGCTTATGATGGCTCTTTTGAAGCCTAAATATTATATGCCTATTCACGGAGAGGACAGACACCTTTACGCAAACAAGGATTTAGCCGAATTTATGGGTATTCCCTCCTCTAACATATTCATTTCCGAGGTCGGTAAGGTTTTGGAAATAGACAGAAAGGGAGCGAGATTTAACGGCTCCGAGATTGCAGGCAACGTGCTTGTTGACGGCTCGGGTGTTGGCGATATCGGAAGCGTTGTGCTTCGCGACAGAAAGCACTTGTCCGAGGACGGCCTTGTGGTTGTGGTTGCCACCGTAGATATGGATGGCAGACAGATTATTTCAGGTCCTGACATTGTATCCCGTGGCTTCGTTTACGTAAAGGAATCAGAGGAGCTTATGAGAAGCGCCCGTGGAATTGTTGAGGCTTCCTTGCAAAAGGCGCTTGAAAAGGGACATACCGACCGCATGCATATTAAGGGTGTAATCAAGGACGACCTTGCCAAGTTTATCTACAAGGAAACCAAGCGTAAGCCTATGATTCTTCCTGTTTTGATGGATTTATAATCACATAAAACACTGAAAATGATTTACACAGTTATAACGAATATCGAAAAAATGGACTGCCGCGCTTTGCGGCAGTCCGAAGCCTTTATTTCAAAAAATATTATTGGCTACATAGAAAATACTTCTAACCAAGCTCAAAAAAAAGCGAGATTTTGCGCCTACGCTTCCCTCTTTTTTGCGTTAAGAGATATTTATGCTGAAAAAAATGCCGATATTTGCTTCTCTGAAGACGGCAAGCCTTATTTAATTAACTGCCACAAGAAAATTTACATAAGCATTTCCCATTGTAACACGCTGTCGGCAGTTTGCCTGTCTGATGATGGCGAGATTGGAATTGACTTGCAGGATGAGATTGATGCTGAACGCGCAATGAGATTGCAAAGCAGATTTTTCACTAACCTCAAATTTCAAAATAATCTTAGGTCCGAGAATAAAATTTTTGTGTTCCAATTCTGTGAAGACAAATTCACTCTGACCGAGGGCAACGAAAAGGACTTCAGCAATATTAAGCAAGTAGGCGACTTTACTGAAAAATGGTCGCTTGCGGAATCGCTTTTAAAATGTCAAGGTACTGGATTCGGCGGAGCAGCTGACGTTATTGAAATACAGAAATCCTGTTACAGCTCAACAGTGCGCTTAATGGCAGAAAATAAAGCATTTGCGCTCTCAATATCAATAAAAAAGACTATAATGTAAACTTAAAGTTACATTATAGTCTTTTTTTAACCTATTAAAGAGTTTATGAATGATAAAATCTCTGGCATGATCAACATTAAGCAAGCAAATACAGCTATGATTAAAATGCAGAGTAAAACCAGACTAAGCACCGAGGTTGTAGGTACGTCAATAATTTTTTTAGCCTCATCAATTTTGTCAGGCTTTATATAAAATTCAGCCGTTTTAAAATCAATTTTTTCTTCTTTGAAATCCTTGGACTTTATAAGCTCGGTATACTCCTCATAGGTGTATTCCTTTTGTCCCTTATAGTAAACTATCTTGCTGAGTCTACCCTTGGATAAGAAGGCTACCCTTGCGCCAAAGGGATTCATTCCGAGCTTTTCAAGGCCTTTTGCATTTTCTTCCTCTGTTGCTTCGTGCCTTAAGAGCTTTTTTATCAGAGTGTTAGTTTGAAGACGTATGTAGCTTACAACAATTGTTGTAACAATCAAGCCAATTGTAAAGCAAAATAATACCTTGGTTATCTCTAAATCTATGCCAATATTGGGATAATCTTTAAGATTTACCGAGAAAAAATCTCTGAAGATTTTTAAAAATTCCATAAAATTCCACCGTTAAAAACAATAATCTATTCTACATATAGTATACAGCTTTTTTATCGCTATTTCAATAAAAAAATATAAAGAATTTTTGAATAAACTTTGACTTAATGTTTAAAAATGCCTTATAATCTGTTATAAATTGCATTATATTTTTTAAATCGCCTTACAATCTTATAGAAAGCCTTATAGTATCAAATTTTAAAAGTGAAAATCCTTGGTAAAATAAACCGCCGTTAATGAGGGCAAATTTAACTCTCATTAACGGCGGTTTATATTCATATTTGCTTCAAAATCCAGGACATTACCAAATCAACAAGCGAGTCTACCTCGCTTTTGCTTAATTCCCTGCCCTGCGGTATTTTGTGCCATTTTTCAAGGCATCCGCGGCAACAACAGGCGGTCGCATGCATTGCCTTGAACGACGGATGGCCACTCATAGGGGTTTGCCTTCCGTCATTTTTGGGATTTTTAGGCGCAATTCGCTGGCTAATAAAATCCTCTGTATGTAAGCGGATTACAGCCTCGCCTTTTTCCTTGAAGTACGCCTTTTCCTTTCCTGTAAGCTGAAAGCCTGAGCGAAATTTTGAGTAACTAAGCTTTTTCAGCATAGCCTCTGTCTTTAAGGAAGCTACTCGGCTTGTTATACTTTCATTTTGCATCGAATTTTAGACTTCGTTAAGATTTAGACTTCGTTAAGAAAATCCTTACCGCAAAGAAGAGCTAAAATTTCGTCGAGGTCCTCATTATCCTCATAGGAGAGAGTGATTGTTTTCTTTCTTCCCTTCCCTTCAATCTTAACCTTTCTGCCAAGGTGAGACTGCACGCGGATTTCAAGCTCTCTGAAGTAGTCTACAAAGGGAATTTCTTCCTCTTCCTTTTCCTTAACAGGCTTATTCCACTTTTTAACAAGTTCTTCAAGCACTCTTACGGACAAATCCTCTTCAACTGCCTTTTGAGTAAGCAAAATCATATTATCTCTGTCATTCAAACCGAGAAGTGTGCGAGCGTGACCTGCGCTAAGCTCGCCTGAAGCAACGAGAGTGAGAATTTCATCAGGAAGCTCAAGAAGACGGATTGTGTTAGCAATTGCGCTTCTGCTCTTTCCTATTTTCTGCGAAAGCTCCTCCTGAGTCATGTGATATTCCTCTGCAAGAGCCTTGTAAGCCATTGCTTCTTCAAGAGGATTGAGGTCCTCACGTTGAATATTCTCAATCAGAGCAAGCTGCGCTGCGGTTACGTCATCCTTTTCAACAACCAAAGCGGGAATTTCAGTAAGACCTGCAAGCTTCGAAGCTCTGAATCTACGTTCACCTGCGATAATCTGATATCTTCCGTCACCGTATTCGCGTACGAGAATAGGCTGAAGCAAACCGTGCTCCGAAATAGAGGATGCAAGATCTTCAAGAGCTTCTTTATCAAAATATTTTCTAGGCTGATCTTTCTTGGGATCAATAAGAGAAATTTTTATACCCTTAACGCCCTCTTCGGTATTTGTATTTTCTTCTGCAATAGAATTATCAAGGAAAATTGCGTCAAGACCTCTGCCAAGACCGCTATTCTTTTTTGCCATAATAAAATCTCCTTAAAAGTGGTAAAATATACCATTATTTTTATAAAATAGTATAATATGTTAAAAAATGTCAAAATTTAAATAATTTATGTCGAATATTAAATAATTTGTATAAAACAGACACCAAAAAGCAATAAAACAATGAGTTTCCTCTCATGTTATATTGTATTTTATAGATATCAACGAAGCAATTAAATGCATTTATGAGCATTTTTTGCCTGTAAAGTCATATTCTGAGCATCAATTCCTTTGCTACAGCTGCATATTCAAGCGAACCCTTGCCATAAGGGTCATGATAACAGATAGGTTCACCGTAACCTGGAGCCTCGGAAATACGTACAGTTCTTGAAATCGGTACCTTAAAGAGCTTGTCTGCATAGTATTTTTTGAGCTCGGCAACTACCTGCCCTGTTAATGTAAGTCTTCCGTTGTACATTGTAAGAAGAATTCCAACAACCTGAAGGTTCGGATTATACAGACTTTTTATCTTTTTTACCGTGTTTAAGAGCTGTGACATGCCCTCAAGAGAGTAAAATTCGCATTGCATAGGTATTACAACACCGTCAGATACGGACAAAGCCTTAACTGTAAGCATGCCAAGTGAGGGGGGACAGTCAATAAATATGTAATCAAACTGGTCTTTTATTGACTCAAGAGCAATTTTAGTGAAATTGAGTGTCTCATCAAGCTCCTGAAGTTCGATTTCTGCTCCAGCAAGCTCAATATTTGCTGCAACAACAGACAAATTCTTGAATTTTGTCTTAATTATAGCGTCTGATATGTCACATCTGCCTATAATTACGTCATAAATAGTGTTTTTTATCTTAGATTTTTGCAAACCAAGTCCACTTGTTGCATTTCCCTGCGGATCCATATCTATCATAAGTACTTTTTTGCCTTTATTGGCTATTTGCGCAGATATGTTAACGCAAGAAGTCGTCTTGCCGACTCCACCTTTTTGGTTAGAAAAGGATACAATTTTTGCCATATTTTCCTCCGAAAGTATTAAATTACTTAAAAAATAAAGCATTTTTGAGCTTTTTATAGTAATTTCTTTAGTTTTACAAGTATATTATACTATAAATAGGTATAAAAGTCAATCTTTTTACTGAAATAGATAAAAATATTTCATTGTTTCACGTGAAACACGGGAAAATCTGCTAAAAAACAATGTTTCACGTGAAACGCAAGTAAATATGTAATTAAATAACGTTTTACGTGAAATAATCAGATTAAATTAATAAAAGCCTATGTTTCACGTGAAACAATCAGATTAAATTAATAAAAACCTATGTTTCACGTGAAACAATCAGCGTTAATTAACAAAAAAAACTATGTTTCACGTGAAACATAGAGATAACTAACTAAATGCTGCATATTAGATGTAAAATTATAATCAAATACTGAAAATCTATTGTTTCACGTGAAACAATACATACTTTTCTTGATTTTCTTGACTTTTTATGCTAAATATAGTATAATATTAGTGAAATATTATTAAAATAGGGTAATTACAATGGATAAAACTACAAAATTAATAATAGTACGTCACGGACAGAGCCTTGGAAATGCTACAAGGACTTTTTTAGGACATACAGATAAAGATTTATCGGAGTTAGGCTATAAACAAGCCTTGGCTACGGCTGACCACCTAAAAAATGAAAAAATTGACAAAATTTACTCAAGTGACCTTATCAGAGCCTACAATACTGCTGTTCCTCACGCTAAAATACGTAATTTGGATATAAATTGCAGGAAAAATCTGCGTGAAATTTACGTTGGTGATTGGGAAAACCGCACTTTTGAGGAGATTATTGAAAAATGGGGCAGGGAAATGTATGAAAAGGAGTGGTTTGGTAACTTTGGATTATTCAGATTTCCCGAGGGAGAGTCTATTATTGAGGGCGGTAATAGGTTTTATACCGAATTAAAGTCAATTTGTAATGAAAATATGGGTAAAACTCTTCTAATTACTGCCCATGCAGCCGTTATTCGCTCATTTTGGGCTAAAATAAGCGGTATTTTGCCTGAAAATCTTGCAAATGAGCTTCCTTTTCCTACTAATGCATCCTATTCAATAGCTTATTTTGATGGTGAAAAATTCACTCCCAAAGAATACTCAATTGACAGTCATCTTACTTCTGTTGGTATTACAAAGGTCAAAATATAATTTTTAATTTCTTATTTTATGACTGTTAGTTGTATAAATATATTAAAACTAAATTTAAAATAGAAAATCAAAATAAATAGACAAATGTAAGTTTAAATCGACAAAATAAATGACAAAATCATATAATATGTAAAATAAAACCGATAAAACCCAGAAAGAGCAGGGAATTATCGGTTTTTTTGTTTTCTATTAAGATTTTTTAATGATATGAGTTGTTTGCTGTTTTACTTATTCAATTTAAGCAAATTTACTTATTAAAAATCTTTTTAAAGAAATTGTGCTTTTTTGTACCGTTGTTTTCTCCAAGAGAATCTGCAAATGCAATCAAGAGCTCTTTCTGCTTAGAATTAAGGTTTTTGGGAGTCTCCACAGCCACTTTAATAATCAAATCGCCCTTACGCTTGGTGTTTATATCGGGAATACCCTTGTTTTTCAGGGTAAAGGTTGTACCGCTCTGCGTTCCGTCGGGTATTTTGTACTTTTCAGTACCGCCACCAAGTATTGGAACGTCAATTTCGGCGCCCAGGGTTGCCTCAGCAAAGCTGATTGGAATTTCGCAGAAGATGTCATTTCCGTCTCTTTCGAAGAATTTATCCTCCTTAACCCTAACCTCGATAATTAAATCGCCGTTAGGACCACCGTTGATACCTGCAGAGCCTTGATTTCTGAGAATTATGTTCTGTCTGTCATCAATTCCTGACGGAATATTAACTTCAAGCTTCTTATTTATCTTAATTCTACCCTTGCCGTTGCAGTTTTTACAGGGATTTTTGATAATTTTACCACGTCCGCTGCAGGAAGGACAGCTTCTCTGGGTCTGCATATAGCCGAGCATTGTTTGCTGTCTGACTGTAATTCTTCCACTTCCGCGACATTCCGAGCATTTCTCAATATCGGATTCGTTTGCCGCGCCGCTTCCGTGACAGTCAGGACAATTTTCTATACGTGCAAAATTAACCTCTTTTTTGCAACCAAATGCCGCTTCATCGAAGCTGACAGTAACTCTTGTAGCAACGTCATCGCCCTCGACAGGCATATTTGCTCTTGAACGGGAAGAACCGCCGCCACCGCCGAAGAAGGAAGAAAAGATATCGCCAAAGTCAAAATCTGCACCACCAAAGCCGCTAAATCCACCGAAGCCTCCGCCTGATGAAGGGTCAAAAGCATCGTGGCCAAAGCGGTCGTACTTAGACCTTTTTTCAGAATCTGAAAGCACGGCATAAGCTTCGTTCACTTCCTTAAATTTAATCTCTGCTTCAGCATCGCCCGGGTTCATATCGGGATGATATTTTTTCGCAAGAGAGCGATAAGCTTTCTTTATTTCGTCCTCGTTTGCAGATTTTGAAATTCCAAGGACTTCATAATAATCTCTTTTATTTTCTGCCATATTGCTGCCTTTTACTATAATAATGTAAATAAATATTTACAAAAACCGCTATTTAAGGAGATTTTGCAATATTTGTATTAACAAGCAGTAGGGCGAAGATGGAGATAAAATCTCGCAAAATCGCCCCGCTTTATAGATGCTAATCGCATTTTATGATTAGCTGTTTTTTTTGTATTTTGTGGCTAATTAGTTATCACTTTTATCTGGTAGGATAATTTATTTTAGCCAAGTGATTTTTACTTAATTAGTTACCTGTCTTATCCTCAAAGCCTGCGTCGTAGTAGTTGCCGTCAGCACCCTGAGCGCCGCCATCGGTGTTCTGAGCATTCTGCGCAGCCTGCTCGTTGTAAATCTTTTCAGCGATGGGGTAGAATGCCTTCTGAACAGCCTCGGTATCAGCCTTGATTGCATCAATGTTATCGCTCTTGAGAGTCTCTCTAAGCTTTGCAATTGCATCATTTACAGGAGCCTTGTCGCTGTCGGTAATCTTGTCGCCGAGGTCAGCCATTGTCTTCTCGGTCTGGAAAATGGTGTTTTCAGCCTGGTTCTTGATTTCAACAGCCTCCTTCTGCTTCTTGTCCTCTTCAGCAAACTTTTCTGCATCGCGAACTGCCTTGTCGATGTCCTCCTTGGACATATTGGTGGAAGAAGTGATGGTGATGTGCTGCTCCTTGCCTGTGCCCTTGTCCTTTGCGGTAACGTTTACGATACCGTTAGCGTCAATATCGAAGGTAACCTCAATCTGAGGAACTCCACGGGGAGCTGCGGGAATACCGTCAAGAATGAATCTACCGAGAGTAGAGTTACCTGCTGCCATCTCACGCTCGCCCTGGAGAACGTGAATCTCAACAGAGCTCTGTCCGTCAGCCGCAGTAGAGTAAACCTGGCTCTTCTTTACGGGAATAGTGGTGTTTCTTTCAATAATCTTATTAAATACGCCGCCGAGAGTCTCGATACCGAGAGAAAGGGGAGTAACGTCGAGAAGAAGAACGTCCTTTACGTCGCCACCGAGAACGCCGCCCTGAATAGCTGCGCCGATTGCAACGCACTCGTCGGGGTTAATGCCCTTGAAGGGCTCCTTGCCCATAAACTTCTTAACTGCTTCCTGAACTGCGGGAATTCTGGTAGAACCACCAACGAGAAGAACCTTGGAAACCTGGCTTGCGGAAAGTCCGGAGTCGGAAAGAACCTTCTTTGTGGGAACCATTGTTGCTTCAACAAGGTCACGGGTGAGCTCGTCGAACTTTGCTCTGGTAAGAGTAGCCTCGAAGTGCTTGGGGCCTGTTGCGTCTGCGGTAATGAAGGGAAGAGAAATGTCGGAGGACATTACGCCGGAAAGCTCAATCTTTGCCTTCTCAGCAGCATCCTTAAGTCTCTGTGCTGCCATTTTATCCTTGCGAAGATCAATGCCGCCATTTTCTCTTGCGAAGGAATCTGCCATCCAGTTAACGATTCTTTCGTCAAAGTCGTCACCGCCAAGACGGTTGTTACCTGCGGTTGCAAGAACCTCAAATACACCGTCGGAAATGTCGAGAAGAGATACGTCGAAGGTACCGCCGCCAAGGTCGAATACCATAATCTTCTGGCTTTCTTCCTTATCCATACCGTATGCAAGAGCTGCTGCGGTGGGCTCGTTGATAATTCTCTTTACCTCAAGGCCTGCAATTCTGCCTGCGTCCTTGGTTGCCTGACGCTGAGCGTCGGTGAAGTATGCGGGAACGGTGATAACTGCCTCGGTAACGCTTGTTCCAAGATAAGCCTCGGCATCAGCCTTAAGCTTCTGAAGAATCATAGCGGAGATTTCCTGGGGAGTGTACTTCTTGTCGTCAATAGAAACCTTAACGTCAGAACCCATATCTCTCTTGATGGAGATAACGGTCTTGTCGGGGTTGGTAACAGCCTGACGCTTTGCAACCTGACCAACAAGTCTCTCGCCTGTCTTTGTAAATGCAACTACCGAAGGAGTTGTTCTTGCGCCCTCGGGGTTGGTGATAACGATAGGCTCTCCACCCTCAAACACTGCAACGCAGGAGTTGGTAGTACCTAAATCAATTCCAATAATTTTTCCCATAATAATTTTTTCCTCCATATATAGATGTAATTTTTATAAACTTTTGTAAACAATTATAGTCAAAATGACTTAATTTGCTGTTTTTACCATGGCAAAACGAATTATGTGCTTGCCTTTTTTGTATCCCTTCTGGAATACTTCTACAATCTCGCCCTCACCGTAAGCGTCATCCTCAACGTGAAGAACGGCGTTGTGAAGATTGGGGTCAAAGGGGTCGCCGGGCGCACCGAATTCCTCGATGCCAAGCTTTTCAAAGGCTGCCTTGGTGGCCTTTGCAGTAAGAACAAGTCCTTCAAGCACCTTGTCGCCCTCGGTAAAGCCTGCGGCTCTGTCAAGGTTGTCAATGATGGGAAGAAGCTCGTTTACGGTGTCTGCAACGGCTACCTCGTAAATAGCATCCTTTTCTTCTCTTGAACGGCGTCTGAAATTATCGTACTCAGCCGCCATACGAAGATATTTGTCCTCGTACTCTGCAATTTTTGCATTAAGCGCCTCAACTTCGGCAAGTAATTTTTTATCGTGCTTCTGCTTTTTCTCTTTTTTTGCCTGCTCGACCGCCTCCTCGGCAGTCTGGGGCTCTTTATTCATGTTTTCTTCCATCATTTATTTCCTTCCATATCGTCAGCATCGCTTGCGGGTGGCAATGCGCTCTCGCTGAATACTCTGTCAATTCCAATTGCAAGGCCGTTTAACATCTCAATAACCTTGGAATAGTTCATTCTCTTAGGTCCGATAACGCCTACGGCAAGCTGTTTTCCGCCAATGTTGATATTCTTGAATATCAAAGCCGTGTTTTTCATCACGTCCTCTTCGTTTTCTGTGCCGATATAGACGTGAATATCGTTTTCTTCCCCCGCCTTTGATGAAATAACGTCAAGAAGCCTATCCTTTTCCTCTAACATATTCATCAAATCTCTGAAGCTCGCAACGTCGGAGTACTCGGGATACTGTAAAAGCTTTGTAATTCCTTCAAGCTTTACGTCAGCGGTGTCCATTTCGTTCATCGTCTCGTAAATCGCCTTGATTGTGGGATGCACCATAGCTCCTGCAGAGCCCATAATGGCTTCAAGCTTAACAATTATCGGCATTGTAATGCCTTCGCTGCTGACGTTTACAAGATAAATGTTCAGAGCGTCTGTAAATCTTCGCAGGGCATCCTCCGAAAGAGAGAAGGGAAGATGAATGGTCTTCGTCTTTACAATATCGCCCTCGAAGGTCATTACAAGAAGAAAATCCTTCGGAGTAAGCGAAACGCTCTTGTATCTCAGCACTCTCACCTTGCCTGTGCCTGACTTGAATGCAATTCCTGTGTAATCGGTAAACGATGCGGCAAGTCTTGACACCTCGGAGAGAATTTCATCCATCTCGGTGAGCTTATATCTGAGAATTTCGTTGATTTCGTCAATCTCGGACCTGGTGTTGCCGTACTGACGCACAAGGGCGTCAACGTAATAGCGGTAGCCAAGCTCGGACGGCACTCTTCCTGCCGAGGTATGAGGCTGCACCAGGTAGCCCATTTCCTCAAGCTCTGCCATCTCGTTACGAATGGTGGCGGGGGAGCAGGAAATCTTAATGTCTTGCGAAAGGTATTTTGAACCGACAGGCTCGCCGCCTGCAATGTGAGCGTCAACTATCGCCTTGAGAATTTGCATTTTTCGCGGTGTGAGTCTTGAATCGTCCATTTACATACCTCCTCTTTAATCATTTTAGCACTTAAAGTGGCTGAGTGCTAATCTCAGCATCTATATTATGCATCAAAAGAAGAGCTAAGTCAAGGGTTTTTGCAAATTTTTTAATGAATTTTTTGTTAACAATCGGCAAAAAGAAGCTTGAAGTGCTAAAAAAACAAGCCACCATACAAGTATTTTTGGGAATTATCAACAATTTTACACCTAAAAAAGAGGTGTTTTTATTTTTATTCAATAAAATGTTCTTGACTTTATAAAATTTATATTATATAATATATCTGTATGAGTGTGATATTTTTTCCATTTCATATTAAAAAATTAACTACGTACGATATAGATTACGAAAAAGTAATCAGAAGGAGGTGTAAAATGGAAATAAAACTCGTGCTTGCAATAATCATCGCCGTTTGCGCTTTGGCAGTCGGCTTAGTAATAGGCATTATAGTTCGCAAGCTTTCGGCTGAAAAGAAGCTTGGCTCTGCCAGAGAGCAGGCTAAGAACATTCTTGAAGACGCTATCAAGAGTGCCGAGAGCGCAAAGAAAGAGTCCATAATTTCCGCAAAGGAAGAGATATTCCAGCTTAAGAAGGAAGCCGATTTCGACATTAAGGAACGTCGTAAAGAGGTTTCGAGACTTGAGCGAAGAATTGCTCAGAAGGAAGAAACCCTCGATGCTAAAATCGAAGGTCTTGAAAAGAAGGAAAGCATCCTTGCAGAGAAGCATGCTGAGGTTGAGCGTGTAAAGGAAGAGGTAAACAAAACTTTACAGGGACAGCTTGCTATGCTTGAAAAAATCGCAGGTCTTACCAGCGAGGAGGCAAAGGCAGAGCTTGTAAAGCGCCTTGATTCCGAAATGCAGCATGAAACTGCGCTTAAAATTGCCGAGTATGAAGAGAAGTTCAGAGACGAGGCAGACACCAAGGCAAAGGACATTCTTTCCCTTGCAATCCAGCGCTTCGCCGCTGACCACGTAAGTGAAGTCGCTATTTCCGTTGTTGAAATTCCCGGTGACGAGATGAAGGGTAGAATTATCGGTCGAGAGGGTAGAAATATCCGTACTATCGAGAATCTTACAGGTGTTGAGCTTATCATTGACGATACTCCCGACGTTATCACCGTTTCCGGTTTTGACCCCGTAAGACGTGAAATTGCCAGAATTGCTCTTGAAAAGCTTATCAGCGACGGCCGTATCCATCCCGCAAGAATTGAGGAGATGGTTGAAAAGGCTCGCCGTGACGTTGACCTTGCTATTAAGCAGGCCGGTGAAAAGGCTATCTTCGAGACAGGTGTTCACGGCTTACATCCCGAGCTTATTAAGCTCCTTGGTAGAATGAAGTACCGTACCTCTTACGGTCAGAATGCTCTTCGTCATTCCATTGAGGTTTCCATGCTCGCAGGCGTTATCGCTGAGGAAATGGGTGTTGACGTTAACCAGGCTCGCAGAGCAGGTCTTCTTCACGATATTGGTAAGGCTATGACTGCTGAGGTTGACGGCTCTCACGTTCAGCTCGGTGTTGAAATCGCTACCAAGTACCGTGAAAACAAGGATATTATCCACGCAATTGAGGCTCACCATAATGATATTGAGCCCAAGAGCGCGCTTGATTTCATTATTCAGGCGGCAGACGCTATCAGCGCTGCAAGACCCGGCGCTCGTCGCGAGGACGTTGAGAACTACATCAAGCGTCTTCAGAAGCTTGAAGAGGTTGCAGGCGATTTCGAGGGTGTTGAAAAGACCTTCGCAATCCAGGCAGGCCGTGAGGTTCGTATCATGGTTAAGCCCGAGGTTGTATCAGATGACAAGATGAAGATTCTTGCAAGAGATATTGCCAAGAAGATTGAGAGCGAGCTTGATTATCCCGGACAGATTAAGGTATCTGTTATCCGCGAATCTCGCCACGTAGACTACGCTAAGTGATAAAATTGCGAATTGCTTCGGAGTTTTCAGGCTCGACGTAGGTTTCTACGCCTATCGCCGTGAAAATCCTTGCACTTCATCAATTTTCTCTACTCAGCGGCGGTGCAAATCAATTTAAAATTGCATAAAAATGGGGCCATCATCGCGTGATAGCCCCATAAAAATTCAAATCAGACGTCAGGGAACAGACCTGAATAGAAAGAAAGAATTATGAAAATTCTTGTCATAGGAGACGTTACCAGTCCTGCGGGGGTGGAGCATCTCAAAAGAAATCTTTGGAAATTCCGTGAGGATAACAAGATTGATTTTTGTGTGGTGAACGGTGAAAACGCGTCGTTTATCACAGGAATTTCCGCAGAGCTTGCCGAGGTTTTGCTTCGCGCAGGCGCAGATTGCATTACGGGCGGTAATCACACCCTACGTAATAAGCGCTCGTATCAGTTTTTAGAGGACACGGCGGAAATGCTTCGTCCTATAAACTTTGGTGAGGGCGCGCCTGGCAGGGGATATACCATACTCGACTGTATGGGCTACCGTATGCTCGTTATTAACGCTATGGGAAATCTGCATATTGACCCGAATCTCGATTCGCCCTTCGGTTTTATTGACAGGGTGCTTAAAAACGAGGCGGGCAATTACGATTTTTCCATTCTCGACATTCACGCTGAGGCAACGGGTGAGAAAATGGCGGTTGGTTATGCATATGACGGTAAAATTAACGTGATTTTTGGCACTCACACCCACGTGCAGACGGCTGACGAGCAGATTTTGCCTCGTGGAACAGGCTACATCAGTGACGTTGGTATGTGCGGTGAGTCGGGGGGCATTCTCGGTATGGATGCCGAGTGCGTCGTGCTTCGTATGCGTTCCAATTTGCCTCACAATTTTAAGGCGGCATCAGGCGCTTGCCGCGCAGACGGCGTGATTTTTACAATTGACAATTCCTCGGGCGCGGTTACAGAGGTAAAACGCGTCAGATTTTAAGTAAAACGCATCTAAATTCAATTAGAACGCATTGAAATTCAATTAAAATGCGTTAAAATCAAGTAAAAGGCATTTTTATGAAAAACAAGAAAGGTTGGTGGGTATGGAACTGAAAACACGAATAGCAGTTATCGGCGCAGGTCATGCAGGTATAGAGGCCGCTCTTGCTACGGCAAGAATGGGACTTGACACAATACTTTTTACTACCAATCTTGATGCGGTTGGCAATATGCCCTGCAACCCCTCTATTGGCGGCAGCGCAAAGGGGCATCTTGTGTTCGAAATAGATGCTCTGGGCGGTGAAATGGGCTATGCCGCAGATTTGGCGACCATTCAGTCGCGTACTCTCAATCTTGGCAAGGGCGCGGCTGTTCATTCCAAGCGCGTTCAGGCCGACAGAGCAGAATATAAGAAAATAATGAAGAAAACTCTTGAATCCGAGCCGAATTTAAGGCTGATTCAAGCGGAAATCGTGGATATTTTAACCGAGGAGCAGGACGGTGTACCGACTGCTTCTGCCGTTGTAACAGGTCTTGGCGAGGTATGGCAGGCGAGCAAGGTTATTATTGCCACGGGCACATTCCTTGACTCCAAGATTTTTGTTGGCGACAAGGTAATTTCTGCAGGCCCTGACGGACTTATGCCTGCGGTGGGGCTTTCGGAGTCCTTGAGGGGACTTGGAATCACCCTTCAGCGCTTTAAAACAGGCACTCCTGCAAGAGTCCACAGACGCTCGGTAGACCTTTCTACTCTTGAAATCCAGGCTGGCGAGGACGAGCCGATTCCTTACTCGGTAAGGACTGTTACCAAGCCCGTTGGCGAGGTAAATATCGTGCCTTGCCACATTGTTTACACAAATAAGGATACTCACGAGGTGATTTTGTCAAATCTTGACCGCTCGGCGATGTATTCGGGCAATATTACAGGCGAGGGCCCTCGTTACTGTCCCTCGATTGAAACAAAACTCGTGAGATTTAAGGACAAGGAGCGACATCAGCTCTTTGTTGAGCCCTGCGGTCTTGATACGGACGAGCTGTATATTCAGGGCTTCTCAACTTCAATGCCCACCGACGTTCAGTACGAGATGCTTCGCAGCCTTACTGGCTTTGATAATGCTGAAATTATGCGCTATGCATACGCGATAGAGTACGATTGCATCGATCCTACCGAGATGTATCCCACCCTTGAATTTAAAAAGGTGCGCGGTCTTTACGGCGCAGGTCAGTTCAATGGCACGTCGGGTTATGAGGAGGCTGCAGCGCAGGGACTTGTTGCAGGAATTAACGCTGCTCTCAAAGAGCTTGGCAGAGAGCCTATGATTTTACCTCGTTCCTCGTCTTATATAGGCACGCTTATTGACGACCTTGTTACCAAGGGAGCTGCCGAGCCGTACAGAATTATGACCTCAAGGAGTGAATATCGGCTTTTGCTCCGTCAGGACAATGCTGACTTGCGTCTTACCGAAATTGGCCATGACGTAGGCCTTATCGGTGAGGAGAGATATCAGGCATTTCTTGAGAAAAAGCAGATGATTGAAGCTGAAATCGCCCGTCTTGAAAAGACGGTTGCTCCCCCAAGCGAGAAAAACAACGAGATTTTGCGTTCGCTTGGTTCCTCGGAGATTTCCACAGGAATAAAGCTTGCGGAGCTGCTCCGCCGTCCCGAGCTTTCATATGCCGCAATAGCCGAAATTGATGAAAATCGCCCGAAACTTCCCTCTGCGGTGATTAGAACGGCGGAAATTCAGGTAAAATACCAAGGATATATAAAAAGAGAGCTTGCCGAGGTAGAAAGACAGAAGAAGCTGGAAACAAAGCTTCTTCCGCCCGACATAGATTATTCAAAAATCGTCGGTCTGCGCCTTGAATCTGCCGAAAAGCTTTCGAAAATCCGCCCTGTGAGCATCGGTCAGGCAGCTCGTATCAGCGGTGTTAACCCTGCG
>JAZQWA010000069.1:0-2711 GCA_045632065.1 Eubacteriales bacterium
ACGTAGTACAGCAAGGCACTATAGACGGCAACGGAGTTGGTAAATGCATAATATGTGGAGGAAATGCTTCAACAGGATTGCTGAATAGTGTTCTCGACGATTTACCCCACACCGAAAACAGCAGCTACATTTTGCCGAACGGTATTATAGTTTTAGTCCCTGAGGATGAAGAGGCGTACCTCAACGGCACGCTTGAATTCAGTATGGGGGAGATAATGTAATGAATACTTATGCCCGCCGCACAGCGGCGGGCATTTATGTTATCTACTCGATTTTTGTCGAAACATGTTTGGGAAAAGCATTTCGTTGCATATTGACAATATATTGGAAATATGATATAATATTAACAGAAAGAATATACCAAACAAAAAACGGAGGTGCAATTATGATTTTTTACAGAAAAAAATCAGTTCGGCTTTACGCAGATACACGATTGCGCCTTGGCATTGAAACGGGGACAACTGAAAATTAATTTTTGATGCGTACAAGTCGAGCTGCTATTAGCGGACTTGTGCGCTTTTTTAGTATTTGATTAAATTTTTGCGAAAGGACGGTTTTTATGATGAAAAAGCTTATTTTAATTTTAACTTTAATTTTTGCCCTCGCGCTTTGCTTCGTTGCGTGCGATGTGGAGTCTAATGAGGGCGGGCTTGCGGAAACACCGACTACCGAAGCGCCGACTACTGAAGCATCGACTGTAGAGGAACCGACCACGAAAGAGGCAGATGCGCCCATAGACTATACCGAGGAGGGGGATACTCCATATGTAAATATTCCGTACGAGATGTCATTGATCGCAGACTTGTATTTTGCGCTTGGCGAGAGTGGAGAAGTAGATAGTATATATTTGGACGTTACAGACGGAAAACTTACTATTGGTGACGTTTGGTTTGACGAGATTTCTTACGGAGAAAACGTAGAAGTTAAATACGATGACTTTTATGATTACTATTATCCCGAAATAGGAGATGAGGAGAAGGATAAAACTCCGGATCCCGAGCGCGAAAGGGAAATAGCTATAGTTTTGAACAGAATCGCTCAGCAGAAGAATTGCTATTTGCTCAAATCCTCGACGGACAATGGAATGGCGGAATTTATTACGGCTTATTACTTTAACGGAACGTGTTACTTAGCGCTATTTAATGATGGTATTGTTAGCAAGATTTATTCCATGGAAGTTGAGTACGCCGAGCCTGTCTTGGTGGACGGGATGAATATTGTCGGCCGTGATATAGGCTCGTATGCAGGGGTAGTGAATAGCGGTATACAAATTAATGTTTATGACGGTCAGCTTTATAATTTTGGGCACTTGCGTGAAATAAAGTATTATAACAAAGTCAAAATAAATATTGAGTGGTGTGATGAGCATGTGCATTTTCGGTCAACGCCTGAAACGGGACCAATAAACGGAACAAATCCATCTTCCGAGGAAGTGCATTACGTAGGAATGAAATTATTGGAGAAAATTAATCGTGAGAAGGGTTGTTTTGTAATTTATAGCGCAGAAACAGAAGCCTATTATGAGGAACTTGCAATATTTGTTTTTGATGGTGTGTATTATTTTATTGATATAACGAAAACCAACAGATCTAACGCATGTATATATCTTATTATGGCTGCAGAACTAGTTGAGTAGGTAATATGAAAGGTAGAAAATCGCGGAAAATTATAATAGTTTATTTATTGATTTTAACTTTATTTTTAGAAACGATTGTTTTTTCAACAAGCGTTTTTGCATCAGAGAATGAAGAAATTTATACGTTGCTTGAGGTGGACCCATTTGAACCCATAATCAGAACTCAGATTTCACGATTATCCCACAATACAGCTTAAAATGCGGATGGCCATTGGTCATTCGGCAATGTAGTTTATTATAGCAAGTGGGATAATTATAATTGTTATGCTTATGCTACACACAGATCTGAGCGAGATTGTTTGGCTGGAGATGTGAGCGGCGTAAATTATTCTCCAGGATTAGCCACTGTGCAAGAAGTGGCAGCACTTGTAAAGAATGATTTGGAAGCAATGGGATATCTAAATGTTCAGATATATAATTATATACCAGAAATTAACGAAACACAGGAGTTGATATGCTTGCGAAAAACTTCTCCTGATTCTGAAAGTACGGATTTTCATTATATGAGATATGATTATGATACAGATGCATGGTATCATAAGCCCGGGGATTCGGCAATATTAAAATATCTTGGTACTCCAAACAATGATACTGATTGGGCGCTTGAAGCAGTTGACTCAGAAGGCATGTGGCTTTATCCTGATATCGTGTATAGTGGCGAAATTATATTTATTACATATTCAAAAAATATTATACAAATTGGCGAAAGCACAACAAAAAATATCAAGCCCGGTAAAGAAATATTATGTGAAATAAATATTGATACCACAGGAGATTATACGCTTCAGCTTTCGTCCACATATTCCCTTGAGTACACATTATATAACGAGGACCTTGACAGCGTTTTATCGGGAACTAACAGTTCCGCAACATTGGGATTTCAAGCATCTCAAGGAACCTATTATTTAAGAATGAATTTTGAAACGTATAATGACGCTGAGCACAGTGTTAATGTTTCCGTAACTGACGAGCATACGCATTCGTATAATCTTATCAAATATGTTTCAGATATATTGCACAGAAAAGTTTGTGCTTGTGGAGAGATTGTATTAGAACCACACGTAGTACAGCAAGG
>JAZQWA010000070.1:0-17328 GCA_045632065.1 Eubacteriales bacterium
AAAAGATATTTGCCGCTTTGCGATAGTTGAGAGTGCGCTTGTCATTCCCTCAAAGCTTACTCATTCTATGATTGCTCCTGCATTCGGAAGCTGCTACGGACTTATTAAATACAGGTGGTTTTCAAAGCTGCAGTTTGACTCCTACCGACTTAAATCCGAGCTCTTTGAGGACTATTGCAAGGACACCTGCGGCATCTCAAAGGAGAATATGATTTCCTTTCTGCAGGCTAACGCTTTGTATTCTGTTAAGCCCTCGCTTAGCGAATCTGAGGCAAAGGCATACGTCTTCGTTGGCGAGAAAGAAAACGGAACTATGCGCAAATCCGCAAGAATAATCAATGAGTCATTTAAGAATTCAGAACTGAAAATTTTACCGAGAGCATATCACGGACAGTTCTCAATCAACAATGCCCCCTCTTACGTTAAGACGATATTGGAGATAACGACGGATACATAAAAAGTGCCGACGAGCAAACCTCGTCGGCTTTATTTATTCACTTAAGAAATCATATACCATTTGGTTGAAATCCTGCGCTTCTTCATAAGCTGCATGACCGAGGTTTTCGTACATATGCAACCTACAACCGAGCTTTTCTGCGATTTCCTCGGAAGCGACACCCGAGACAACCTTGTCCTGCTTGCCACCAATCACGAGGGTAGGACACTTGATTTTATCCAGAATGTCGTATGTATCGCAGGTGAGACAGGACTTCGCAAGAATCACAAACCTTTTCACGTCCTTCGGCTTTTGCAGAATGGTCAGAAGCGGCATGAGGGGGAGATATTTCTTAACGTAAGTCTCGGAATACATCTTTTCAGCCATGTCCAGAACGAATCTCTTCATATCTCCTCGTTCTGCCATTTCTATCCAGTCGCCCACAACCTGCTTTACAGTATCGTTGTTCCTTGAAAGCGTTACAGCGAGAACAAGTCTTCTGACCAAGTCGGGTCTGTCTATTGCAAGATATTGCGCAATCATTCCGCCCTGCGACGTACCGAACACGTCTGCGTTTTTCAGCCCCAAAGCGTCCATAGCCGAGGCAATATCCGCCGCCATATCTCTTACGGTAATTCCGTCGTAAACCACAGGTCTGCGGTCAAAGAGATACACAGTGTACTCCTTTGCAAAAATGCGGTACATATAGGCAAGAGACAGAGCCGCGCCTTTTATTCCACGAGTGTTAAGACCTTGTATCATAATCAACGGCTTTTTGCCACTGCCAAACCTGATATAATCAAACTGCATGCCATTCGCAGTCAGCTTAAGTTCCTTTGCGCCATATAGCATAAGATTTGTCCTTTCAGTAAAATGTTGCCTCAAAATTTCGGCTCACAGGGGCTAAAAAGCGAATAGAGGCGGGGGTGGTACATATATGCTTACCCCCTCGAATTCGAGGCTGAAAACCCTTGATACGTCTGGGTTTTCAGCCTTTGTTATAATCAAGTGAAAGCGTATCTGAAAGCTCGCTTTCAAGGACGCTCACGCAGATTGCTCCGCGAGCCTTTGCCTGTGGCAAAGAAGCGCAAAGCGCCGCCTTGAAAAAGGTGCTGCTCACAGGGAGTAAAACACTAGACTTTTTAGGCTCTAAAAGTTAAAATAGAGCTCCGTTTTAATTGATAAAATTTGGTCAACTCTTTGTTTAAGCGGCATGAATTTTATCCACCTATATTCCGTGAGCTTTAATATATTTTACCACAAACCGCAGGAAAATTCAAGGCTCTATTCTTTGTTTAATGTTGCGTAATTTTTAGAATCTTGTGTGGATTCCATAGAATGTCCAAACGCTGTTGACAACGCTCTTTATTTGTGATAAAATAATGGCAGGTCCGGGGACGACACCCATTACAAAAAACAAAGACTTAGTTTACAGCAAGGGGGACGAAACCCATCGAAAAAAACGTAATTGTTGTTGACGAACAAGGAAACATACTTGAAGCGACCTATCCTAAACGGGCAAAAGGTATTGTTAAAAAAGGCAGGGCACGCTTCATTTCAGAAAGCATGATTTGCCTTGCGTGCCCTCCTCGAAAAATGGAGGAAAACGAAATGTCTAACACACAAAACAAATTTGATAATCTTGAAATTTTGATTGACGAGTACGTAAGCCGCCAAAGCGGATTTTCCGCATCAAAGGCCGAACTTATGAAGGCTGTAAATGATGAAAAATTCATCGTTGCCGTAGATGCCGCTGTAAAGAACGGAAGCGTCGGGACAGCGCTAATTCAGCGAAAACTGAAGATAGGTTACGGCAGAGCTGCATAGATGATTGATGCGATGGAAGCGCTTGGACTTATTGGAGTACCTAAAAAACTGCAACCTTGCGAGGTTCTTCCCGCAGCCGAGGAATACCTTGCGTACAAGTCAAAATAACACCTGCCAAAAAGTCACCCCGGGTTATTCGGGGTGACTTTTCACGTAAAAGGGAGTAGGCTCAACCGAGCCAAAGTAACTTTATTTATATACCAATGGGATAAGCTTTTCCGGTGCTTTATAAAAAATCTCAAGAAATCTGTCCACATATTCTTCTAGAGTAACACCAACTGCATCGGCTTCAACCTTTAATGCGGCACAAAGAATAGCATCTGAAAGAATCAGGTCTTTTTCACTTTTCATTATCTTTCTCCACGTTATACACTATACTCTCAGAGTGTATAAGAATACCGTTATCGTATGCGGTAAACCATATTTCATCACCAGGTTTAAAGCCGTACTGCTTGCGGAGATCTATTGGAATAACTATCCTTCCAAGTTTATCAATTTTTCTACAAATCTTGATTGCCATCGAATTCTGTCCTCTTTTCTTTATACTTTCAGTACTTTTTCCGTACTGTGAGTACATTGTATCACGACGGCATTGTCGAAACAACACGAAACTCGCTGTCGAATGAAAAAAACATAAAAAAGAAGAACCTTTTTTCAAGGCTCTTCCTTAAAGTTATTTGTGATACTCTAAATACGTGTCTATGAGGGCTTCTAAAGCAATTCGTTCTTTAGGGATCAACTGCTCTATTTTACGTCCTAAAGCGTTATCTCCGAAAAGTTGTCCTGTTGAGATTGAGTCACGCAAGAGATAATCGGCAGATACATTCAAGACTTCTATAATCTTGATGAACACCTGCATACTTGGCAACCTCGAACCACGTTCAATATGACTGACAGACTCTACACTAATATCTAACAACTCGGCTAACTGCTCTTGAGTAAGTCCTTTGTGTTTGCGGGCTTCTCTGATTCTATCGCCCATAGTAAGTTTATCCACCTTCTTACCTCCTGTACTTTAAGTTCAAATTCCGTACTAATATTATAAACTGAAATATAGATTATTAGAACGGACTCAATGTACAGTTGCGTACTTAGAGTACAGTAGTGGCAGAAAAAGCCGAGCAAAATGCTCGACTCGGTCTTAATGCTATACTTGCAAACCCCTTATTAAATACTAAAAATGCTGTAATGGTGGTTTGATTTTTCTATAGCGTAGGTGTTTCTATGCCAATTTGACTTGCTGTATTGCAAAAATCCTTGTTTTATGCTATACTAATCTTACTACAACCCTTGGGGGAGAGATTATGACACGTGAAGAGTTTGAGGCGCTTGTTTTTGATACCTATGGTGTGCGGGCGGATTATCCCTTTGAAGATGATTTTGAGACGGGCGTTTTTCGCCACGAGAGTGGCAAGTGGTTCGGTATAGCGATGAAAATTTCAGAGCGAAAGCTGGGAAAATGCAGTGATATGACAACTAATGTTGTCAATTTTAAGTGCGCACCCGAGGTTATCGAGTCTATTGCAGGTGTTGAGCAGGGGATTTACCGTGCATATCATATGAACAAAACACATTGGTTAACCGTCTGTCTCGAGGAGTGCGACGCTGACACAATTCTCTGGCTAATGGGCATCAGCTACGACCTGACGAGAACAAAGCTTGGGCGAAAGAGATAATAGAAATGCGCCTTATTGAGTACGGAAAAGGGCATCAAGACGTTGTTATGCTCCTACACGGTGAATTTCATTGGAGATTATCACAGGGCGAGGCTCTTGACAAAAAGATGCTTATATGATATAATCAAATCAATAATTTTTATGGGACCAGCTGTCTGAAGGGAATGCTGGTCCCTTTTTGCAAAATTACGAGGAATTGTTATGAGAAAGAATAAAATTTCCTTATCCACAACGCAAATCATTTTGTTAAGCTTTATAATAGCTATTTTGCTTGGAAGCATTCTCTTAGCCCTGCCTGTCAGCTCTGCAAGCGGTGTGGCTGTGCCTTATCTTGATGCGCTTTTCACTGCAACAACGTCCACCTGCGTGACAGGACTCGTGACTCTGCCGGTGATTTCAACCTGGAGCGTATTCGGGCAGGTGGTTATACTTCTTCTTATTCAGATAGGCGGTCTTGGAATTATAACTATAATGTCTGGCGTCATGCTTCTTATTAACAAAAAAATGGGCATTGGAGACAGGCTTTTAATTCAGGACGCATTCAACCTGAACACCATGTCAGGCCTTGCTAAATTCGTTAAAAACGTTCTGCTTGGCACGCTTGTCATCGAGGGAATAGGCGCGCTACTTTATATGCTCGTATTTGTTCCGGATTTTGGCATGAGAGGAATTTGGATTTCGGTTTTCACCTCGGTTTCCGCCTTTTGTAACGCAGGAATTGATATTATCGGTGAAGGCAGTCTTACGGGATATGCAACGAATCCGCTTGTTAACGCTGTTACCTCGCTGCTAATCATTTTAGGCGGTATTGGTTATATCGTATGGTGGGACGTGCTTCGCGTGGTCAAAACGAGAACACCCAAAAACAAAAAGGTTTTCAGACATCTTACCTTGCACAGTAAAATTGCCATCACCTTCACTTTAGGGCTTATTTTCGTGGGCGGTGCGCTGATATTTATCTTTGAATACACGAATCCCGAAACCATCGGGAATATGTCGCTGTTTGATAAAATCCAGGTGTCGCTATTCCAATCCGTAACTACGAGAACCGCAGGCTTTGCCTCCGTTGCGCAGGAGAATCTTACAAACGCCTCTGCATTAGTCTCGGTTATTCTGATGATTATAGGCGGCTCACCCGTAGGAACTGCGGGAGGAATCAAAACGGTCACTATTGCGGTGCTTGCGTGCTCCGCATTCGCAACTATAAGAAACAAAAACAGTGGGGCGTTGTTCGGCAGACGAATCTCCGAGGAATCAATCAAAAAGGCGGTTGCGGTGGTTATGGCATTCGTTACTATTTGCGCCGCGTCAACGCTTCTTTTGATGGCAACCAATAACGCGTCGTTTATTGACGTGGTTTACGAAACGGTCAGCGCGGCAGCAACCGTCGGACTTTCAAGAAATCTGACGTCCACATTAAACGATGTAGGAAAGCTGATTATTATCATGACGATGTATTTGGGCAGAGTAGGTCCAATCTCGCTGGCTGTTGCTCTCGGTAGTAAAAACGAGAGTCAGAACGTCATTTCCGAACCTACTGAAGAAATTAGTATAGGCTAAAGGAGAAAGAAAATGAAAAGCAATAAAACATACGCAGTCTTTGGACTTGGAAGATACGGTCTTGCGGTGGCAAGAGAGCTTGTGGCAAATGGAAAAGAGGTTATTGCCGTTGATATGAGTCAAAGAATCGTCAACGACGTAGCTGCATATCTGCCTGTTTGCAAATGCGCAGACGTTACAGACGCAGAGGTTATCTCAAGACTTGGTATAGGTAGTATCGATACGGTAATTATTTCTATGGCAGGTGATCTTGAGGCCAGCGTCATGGCGGTAACACTTTGCAAGGAGGCGGGGGTTAATACCGTTATCGCAAAATGTGCCAACGAAATGCACCAGAAGATATTGCTCCGAGTTGGCGCGGACAGGGTTGTTTTTCCTGAAAAGGAATCGGGTATTCGTCTTGCAAAGAACCTGTTAAGCTCAGGATTTATTGATATGATTTCCTTGTCAAAGGACGTCTCCGTGGTTGAAATTGACGTCAGAAGCGAGTGGATAGGCAAGAATCTTATTGAGCTGAATCTGCGTAAAAAATACGGTTTCAACGTCGTTGCGCTAAAAAAGGGCGAAAAGGTCAACGTCAATATCAATCCCGAGCAGGTGCTTGATGCAAGCACGACGCTAATTGTTATCACCGACGTTGCGAAATTAGGCAAGCTTAAATAATTTAAATAAAAAAGTGCCGACGAGTCTTGCTCGTCGGCATTTTTGTTTGTAAGATTTAAGTGATTAGAAAACGCCCTTGTTGTATTTTATTTGCACTGCGATAATCCAAGTAATTCCGATGAATAAGCCAACAAATAGTATTGCAACGGCAATCATTGCGACGGTCTCCGAAGCGCCGAACAGGCCTAATATACCGCTAAGTAATAATGCTGCAGAAACAACGAACATAGCCTTGCCGAAAGCACGTCCATATGCGGCTTTATCGGTAACTTTAGTTTGATGGTAGTCGTGAATCAGGTCGGTTTTGCCTTTGTATATTGCGTTGCTTATTTTGAACATCGGTACTGCCGCTAAAAACATAATTATAGAATACAGAAGCATAGGATTTACCTCGCTATTATCTCTCGATCTCGCCCTTCCAGTCGAGGATTCCGCCAAACTCAACTACGTTGGTGTAGCCGAGCTTCACCAGCTTTTCGGAGGCTTCCTTGCTTCGTCTGCCGCTTCTGCAATAAACGAGTATGAGCTGCGACTTGTCGTCAAGCTCGGGAATTTCGGCAGTGCCGATGCTTTCATTGGGAATATTTATCGCGCCGGGAATATGCCCCTCGGCATACTCGTCAGGACGTCTTGCGTCGAGGATTATATACCCCGACTCCGTATTCATAATTTCCACCGCCTCGTCCATGGTTACCTGACGGTAAGTGCCACTTTGGTTTTGATTGTCGTTCTGGTTTTGGTTGTCGTCTTGATTTTGATTGTCGTTCTGGTTTTGATTGCCGTCTTGATTTTGATTGTCGTTCTGATTTTGGTTTTGGTTCTCGTTCTGATTCTGGTTCTCGTTCTGATTTTGACTGTTGCTATTGTTGTCGCCGTTGTTATTTACCCCGGCGGGAGCTGCGCAGGACGACAAAAGCATTATCGAAAGAATGAGTGGCAAAAGCCTTTTTATTTTTCTCATAATAAATCTCCGTTATTTTAGTTTATAAAAATTTCAATATTTCCTCGGCATTCGTATCAGGCTTAACCTTTGGCATTATTTTTTCTATAATTCCGTTTTCATCGATAATAAACGTGGTACGAACAACGCTAAAGCTAACTTTTCCGTACATTTTCTTCTCCTGCCACACTCCGTATGCCTTGATAGCCTCGAGCTCGGGGTCGGAGAGCAGCACGAATGGAAGATTATATTTTTCGGCAAATTTCAGGTGAGATGCGATACCGTCACGGCTGATGCCGATAACCTCTACGCCTCTTTTTCTGAATTCCTCGTATGCTCCTGCAAAGGCGCACGCTTGCCGTGTGCATCCGGGGGTGTTATCCTTGGGGTAAAAATATAAAACAATCCTCTTGCCAGAAAAGTCCGATAACTTGACGTCATTTCCGTTTTTATCCTTAAGTGTAAAGCTTGGCGCGCGATCACCTATATTTAACATTTTTCTTTCTCCTTTGTAGTGTTCATTCTCCACCTATAAATATTTTACCACAAACCAAAAAGAAATTCAAGGCTATACTTTGGGATATAAACCGTGTTGACAAATTCCTCGGGGTGTGCTATAATAAATTAAATTTTATTAAGTCACCGGAGGCTGTGTACCGTAGTACCGTAATGCCGGATTAGGTGTCGAGGTGAGCCTCGGTTATTGTTTATCAATAGCCGAGGCTCTATTTTTTTATTTTGGAGGTATTTATGAAAAACACAAAGGCTACTCTTGTCCCATTGACCGAAGACGACCGTGAGCAGTTCATTCTTGACAATCAACGGGCGTTCAAATACGGCGCAATAGAGGAGTTCGGCAAACGCGACGACCACCTTGATTTTGACGGTGAGATTATCTCGCGAAAAACTATTGAGAGTTGCATTGACTCGCCTGATAGTGAAACCTATCGCATCGTTGTGGACGGAAGAAAAGTTGGCGGTGTAATTTTGAAAATCAACAAGGAAACTAACCACAACGAGCTGGAAATTCTATTTGTTTCTCCCGAGGAGCATACCCAGGGCATTGGATACGGTGCTTGGCAGGCGATTGAGGCTCTTCATCCCGAAACTGAGGTTTGGGAAACTTGTACCCCTTATTTTGAGAAGCGTAATATCCATTTTTACGTTAACAAGTGCGGTTTTCAGATTGACGAGTTTTGGTGCGAGTATTTCCAGCCTGACCACGAAATGCCGGGGGATGAGGAACACGGCTCGGACGAAGGCCCCGACGAAATGTTCCGGTTTATAAAGGTTATGAAATAAAAACGCAGGGCTGACAGACAAGTCAGCCCTATCATTTTGAAAAATCAGTTTTTCTTCAAGGTGCTGATAATATCGTTGGCAGCCTTGTACTCCTCGTCAGTGCCGATTGTCCAGAAGCAAAGCTCTACAATGTAGACGTCGTCTTCAAACATATAATTGACAACGGTGTAGGTGTTGCCCTCGTATTCCTCTGTGGAAACGTACTTGTAACCCTTGATTCCATTTACGGTTACTGCCTCAGGGGTAGTGCCGTATGCTTTGGCATAAGCGTTTGCCTCGGATTCCAGGGTATACTCGTCGCCCTTTTCCCACTGGTAAACGTCGAAATCAACACTCTCGTCGTCCTTGTAATAATATGCTACCTGGTCCTCATCAAATTCATCCTCCGTCAAGGCATAGCCCTCGGGAAGAACGATAGTAAAGTCGGAAGTACCGAGCTTTGTGGGATTCTCATCCTTTTTGCAAGCGAAGAGCGACAGCGCAAGCACCATCACCAAGCATAAAATTGCAATTTTTTTCATGATTAAATCTCCTTAAAAAAATACTTAGCCACGCAGACAGTATTTTACTTTTGGTGGCCTCTGCGGCCTCATTATATCAAATATATGCGTTACAAATCCGTTACAAAATAAGCGCTAAAAGATAATATTTTATAAAAAACTTAATAATTATAAAGCGGTTGTTCAATATTTACGTCTTTTTGTTTTATTTTCGTATATGGTTGGTTTGCCGTATTGAAAAATCCTTTTTGTTGTGATATACTAATCTCATAAAGGCATTTTTTGATACCGATGGCTGAAAATTTACTATAAAATTCGAGTTCCATCGATAATTTGTGAGAAAACTCTCGAGGTTGTGAAAATGAAAAAACTTGCGACTGTAATAAGCATCATTTTAATAATTGCAACAGTTGTTGGCGGCGTATATTTGTTCGGTTATTATTTGCCCGAGAGGGAAAAAGAGGCAGAGCACGATAGGCTGGTTAGAGAGTATTACGCATATAAGCTTTCGGCTTACGAGGCGGAAAATCAGACCTACGCAGATTTTGAGGTTGACGTGGCATTCCTTGGCGACAGTCTTACCGATGGCTATGACCTTAAGGCATATTATCCACAGTTTAAGGTTGCCAACCGAGGCATAGGCGGTGAGACAACTCACGGTCTGGAGCAGAGAATGCAGGTGTCGCTTTACGACCTGAAGCCGAAGGTTGCAGTAATGCTGATTGGTGGCAACAATCTTAAAACAATGTTTGAAAATTATGAGAAAATGCTCATAGGCTTCAAGGAAAATCTGCCCGATACGAAGATTGTCCTTTGTTCGCTTACCGCCATGGGCGGCAGATTTGCCGAGAAGAATCAAATTGCGTCATACAACAACGTGATTATAAAAAAGCTTGCCGAGAAATACGGCTTTGAGTTCGTTGACCTCTATACTCCGCTTTTTGACGTGGAAAGCGGTGAGATTTATGCCGAGTATACCTCTGACGGAGCGCATCTTACACCCCTCGGATATGAGGTGCTGACCGCTGCAATTACCCCTGTGCTTACCGAGCTTTTAGGGGGGTGAAAATGCGCAAGGCGACAACTAAACATTACAAATAACGGCTATTTTGTGAAAAAAACAGGCTATTACGCGCGTTTTGTAGATGATAATTTTAACTGTAAAACGTAACTAAAAACGGAGATATATATGAATTGTGACTTACACACCCACACGACGCATTCTGACGGTAGTTATACCACCGAGGAGCTTGCGCGTCTTTCTAAGGAAAAGAATTTAATAATCGCGCTGACCGACCACAACACAACCTCGGGAATCCCATCGTTTTTAGAGGCTGCGGAGCGACTTGGTGTAACCGCGGTGGCAGGGTGCGAGCTTTCGACGGTATACGAGGGAAGGGAATTTCACCTCATCGGACTTTTTATTCCGCCCGAGCATTACGAAACGGTGGAAAATCTTTGCGTGGAATACCACAAGCTTAAGGAAAAAAGCAATATCGACCTTATAGATAAGCTCTGCGCTATGGGCTATGAGCTTGATTATTCTGAAATAAGCAGGCAAAACCTAAATGGCAGGATAAACCGCGCTCATATTGCCGCAGCTCTTGTAAAAGGTGGCTACGTTGGCTCGATTCCCGAGGCATTTGACAGACTTCTTGATGAAAAATGCGGTATTTACCTACCGCCAAAGCGTTTTCCGCTTTGCGATGCCATTAGATTCTTACGTGGAATTTCGGTAGTTCCAATCCTTGCCCATCCCTTAAAGGAAATCGACGAGGCGAAGCTTGAAGAAATGCTTCCCGAGCTTGTTTCCGCAGGGCTGATTGCCATTGAAACTATGCATTCCTCATATTCTAATGAGCAAATTAAAAATTCAAAGGCTCTGGCGAATAAATACGGACTTTTAGAAAGCGGCGGCAGCGACTTCCACGGCTCAATCAAGCCGGGCGTAGAGCTTGGCACAGGCAAGGGTAATCTTGATATTTCTGACAGTATATATCAGAAGCTTTTAGATGCGAAAAATAAGATGAAAAAAGACTGACTCAATTTCGAGTCAGTCTTTTTTTATTAGGGGGCGGTTTTACCAAATATGTCAATGATTGAGAAGGTGGGATAGACTGATTTGCGGAAAAATAGCCGTTTGCGACCGAAGTTCTCGTTGCCACTCGGTCACACTCGCAGGAAAACAACACTTAGTTGTTTTCTAATATGCTCGTGTCGCTTCGCTACGTACGAGTGTACGACGAGAGTTCAGCAAAAGGCTATAGAAAAAGTCCATTAAAATTGAAATCCGCAGGATTTCGGCATAACTTTTACTTGTTTTTTCTCTGTGTAGTTAATAACGTTTTTTTATAAACAAAGGGACTTTTTTGGTTTTACCAAATATGTCATCCCACCTTATAATTTAGAGAAGCCAAAGCTATTAACCAATCCCTCAAGTCTCTCGCCACGCTTGCACATAGGGCAATCGTGAGAGCTGAAGGAGTCGTAGCCGGGAAGGTCCTTAGGGTTGAACGCTGAAACGACATCGTAGCCCATATATTTTTCATCGGTAGCAAAGATGCCCGAAATACCTGCAACGTATCCGCCGTAGTACTTGATAGCTTCGATAGCAGACTTTGCGGTCTTACCTGTAACAACCGATGCCGCAAGGATAAGAACGTTCTTTCCTGTAATCATAGGCGCAATGTTGTCACGGAAGATAATCTGGCTTCCCGAGGTGGTCTCGGGGGTTACAACGTAAATTGTCTTGTGCGCGTTGAGGTTCATAAAGTTGTTGTTGGTAAGCTCCTCGGCAAGACAGGTGCCAACCACCTGCATACCGTCAAGGCAGAGAATAGTATCGATAATGGTTGTGGACTGATAGTAGGAGAGCAGCTCCTTTGCAACAGCTTTCGCCTCGGAAAGACGGGATTTCTGCATTGTTACGTCTATAAAGTAGTTAATATGGCTATGGCTGGTGGCAAAATGGCCCTTCAGCACACGAAGATGAAGATTCTTTCTTTTAGTAGCGATTGTATAAACGTTCTGGGACTGCATGGAAAAAACTCCTTTTTTCTTATATTTTACTATAAATTTGCTGATATGTCAATAAAAATATGTCAGTTTACCTCAATAAGCTCGTATTCGCGGCTTCCGCAGCCGATTTTCTCTGCCGCTTCTACGGTGTGAATGCCGTTACGGCTCTCAATACGCTCTATAAGATGAGGCTTGCCGGGGTCGGAGCAGGCATATACGAGGTCAACGCATGCCTGGTCAATTGCCACAGGGTCGGCTGAAACAAGCACGCCAATATCTGCAATGCAGGGGTCCTCTGCCACCGCGCAGCAGTCGCAGTCAACGCTCATATTCTTCATAACGTTGACGTAAACGAGCTTGCCGTCAAAGAAGTTAATTACCGAGCTTGCCGCGTCTGCCATGGACTCAAGGAATGAGTCGTGGTCGGCAGACCAGAGCTTATCGGGCTCGCCTGCGCCATGAATGTAAGCCTTGCCGTATGACGAAGCCACACCGATTGAAAGCTGCTTTATCGCTCCGCCAAATCCGCCCATGGGATGTCCCTTGAAGTGCGAGAGAACAAGCATGGAGTCATAATTTTTGATGTTTTTGCCGACGTAATTTTTCTTAATTATTTTGCCATTCGGAATTTCAAGCTCTAAATCGGGGCCCTCGGAGTCTAAAATGTCAACGTCGAAGTAATCAGTCCAGCCGTGCTCGCGGAAAAGCTTGATATGTCTTTCGGTAGTGTTTCTTGCGCCCTCGTATGCAGTGTTGCACTCAACGACGGTGCCGCCTACGCGGTCGATGACAGGCTTCCAAAAGTCAGGGCGAAGGAAATTCTGGTTACCCTTCTCACCCGAGTGTACCTTGATGGCAACGTTTCCTGTCAGCTCCTTGCCAAGAAGCTCGTAAAGCTCTACGATTTTCTCGGCGGTTATTGTTCTTGAAAAGTATACCTTTGATTTCATAATTACTGCTTCTCCTCAAGCTTTTTTTCAACCGCCGCAATTCTCTCGGAAAGTGGGGGATGATTGTAATGAAGAATAACGCTCATGCGAGTGGGAGCAAGCTCTGCGAAGTTCTCTCTGGCAAGCTTTTTGAGTGCGGTAATCATTGGACGTCCGTAGCCCTCGGTTACAGCCTGCTCGTCCGCGCGGTATTCGGCTCTGCGGCTCACCGCATTGACCAAAATAGAGGTAAGAGGCTGAATCAGCGAGATGAATATGCCTGTCAGAATGTATGCAAAGCCGTAGTTCACACCCTCAAAGCCAAACGCGGTGTGAAGTCCGCCCTCGCGTACACTAATCCATACCGCAACCGCCATAAGAAGCATATTTACAATGTTGAGTATTTGAAGCTTTGGCACGTCCTTGTGGATTCCGTGGCCAAGCTCGTGGGCAAAAACGGCGCAGATTTCGTCGGTGTCCATAGCGTTTACGAGATTGTCGTAAAGCACGATGGTCTTGGTGCTGCCGATGCCCGAGAAATAAGCGTTAAGTTTGGTGGTACGTCTTGATGCGTCCATAACCTGAATTTCCTTAACCTTGTAGCCGTGGCTGGTAAGAAGCTCCATGAGCTTCGTGCGGAGCTCACCCTCGGGAAGAGGTGTGAACTTGTTGCCTATACGGCTGAGAATGGGGTAGAGGAAGGATAAAAGCAGCGAGAAGAGGAACATCGCCACAGCGAAGAATATAATCACCGCATCGCCGAAGGACTGATGCAATCCGAAAATCAAGAATGCAAGGAAAAGACCAAGCAGCAAGGAAACGATAAATCCGCGGATTTTGTCAATAACAAAGGTCTTGACTGTGGACTTGTTGAAGCCGTATTTCTGCTCGATTACCATTGTTGAACGATAGCTGAAGAATATGCCAACCACCGTATCTACTACGGTTTCAAGCAAAACCACCGAGATAACCTGCCATAAGGGAGTGGCGGGGAAGAGTGAGGCAAAGCCTGCGTAAACGTTGGTGGCAAGCATCGCAAGGGCGATTACCAGCGACACGATGTCGGATATAAGCTCGAGGCCCGAGTGCTCTGCTTGATAATTTTTCCATTTTAAGTAGGTTCCCTCGTCGTAAACGTCGCTTACGTTTTCGGGAATAGGGTTTTTAGCCGACTTGCGCTCAAAAAGGTTCAGGATTACAGAATAAATGCCCTTTAAGAGAACTATCGCAAGCACGATAATTTTAAGTTCCATGTCTTTCTCCAATCTTCCGCCACAGGCGGCGCTTTTAAAACACTACTATTATATCATAATATATAGGCTAATGCAACATCTAAATAAAAAACGGGTGCAGATGCACCCGTTTTGTTTTTTTGGGGGGACTTATCGAGTCCAGTAGTAATTCATATAAGTGGTTGTAAGGTAGCTTGCCGCAGTAGTCTTGCTGTCAAGACCGGAAACTGCAGTCTTGGAGCCGCTCTGGGTAGTGGAAACCTTCCAGCCGGATGTTACCTTAAAGTTTACGGATGTAAGCTTCGTGCAGGAGTTGAACGCTCCCTTTCCGATGCTCTTAACGCCCGAGCCGATAACAACGCTTACAAGGTTGTGACAGTCAGCAAATGCTGCCTCGCCGATTTCGGTAACAGCTTCGGGAATAACGATAGTCTGAAGTGCTGTGCAGAAGCTGAACGCAGACTCTCTGATATAGGTTACGCTGTTTGCAATGGTTACGCTCTTAAGAGTGCTGTCACAAGCAAATGCGCCGTAGCCAATCTCGGTTACACCTGCAGGAACAGTGAAGGCGGTCTCGCTCTTACCAATTGCGTACTGCATAAGAACGGTGGGGTTCTTCTTGTTCTGCTTGTCGGTCTCGTAGAGGTAAAGGTTGCCGTCAATGGACATATAATTGGAGTTGCCTTCCTCAACGGTAATGCTTACAAGATTGTCGCATCCATAGAACGCCATATCGGGAATAATCTGAATTTCCTTGAAAATAAGCACTCTCTTGATGCTGTCGCAGTCATAGAATGCCCATCTGTCAATCTCGGCAACAGGGAGAGTAGCGGTAACAGTAACCTCTTTGGGATTCTCGGGGTCGGTTACGCTATCAATGTAGGTATATGTTCCGGTGTACTCCCTGGGAATGATTAAGTAATCATCCTTGCAGGTGCCCATTCCGATTACAATCCAGTGAGTCTTATCCTCGCTGAGCTCATATGTAAGACCTTCGCTGAAATCGTATATTTTACATCTTGTGCAGTGCCTGTCGTCGTAAACGTGACCGCCGATTTCGTCAATAACCTCTACTCTTGACAACTCTGCGGAGCAAATTGCACAATAAACTACCTCATCATGAGTACCGTCTGTGCTGCAATCAACTTCTACTCTATTTTCTTGAACGGGGGTTGATGCTACGTGAGGCTTTCTGTTTATAGTTTCTCTGTCAAGCTCCTCAAGGCAATGCTTACAATAGGTAACGAGATCGTAGGTGCAGCTTTCACCGCTGGGAACGGGCTTATCCTCGGGTACGGGCTCGGATGCAACGTGATGTGCGGGAACGACAACGGAAGTTCTGTCGTATTCCAGGTTACAGTCAATGCAACGAACAGCAATGTCATAGCTGCCGTCTGTATCGCAGGTGAAGTTAACGAAATTCTCGATAACCTCTTTGGTGCCGCTATGAGTTAACTTTGCATCAACAACGGTTTCTCTACCTAATTCTTCGTTACACTTAGAGCAGAATGTTATTTTATAGTGACTGCCGGATTCAAGACAAGTCGCGCTCTTTATATTTACGTTCTTTGTAACAGCAGTATGAGGCTCAATGGGGAGCACACATTCAATTCGGTTTATTTCCTCTTCGCAAACGGAGCAATATACAACCTGGTCATAGCTACCGTTCTTGGTACAAGTGCTTTCCTCAAGATTTTCAACAATGGCATCCGCAGGAGTGTGTCCGAGGGGGACAGCATCATAAGAAATCTCTTTGCGGGACATTTCTTCGTTGCACACCTGGCAGTAAACCACCTTGTCGGTGTGTCCGTGGGTCGTGCAGGTCGCAGCTATGGTCTCGGTTACTGCATCCGCACCCTTATGTCCGGGAGCTTTTTCGTCAACAACTTGCTTTCTGGAAATCTCAATTTCGCAAACAGTACAATACACAACATCATCGTGAAGCTTGTCGGTGGTGCAGCTGCCGAGCTGCTCGTTTTCTTTCACGGGGCTTGAGTTCTTGTGTCCTGCAGGCTTGGTGGTATTTTTAGTTCTAGATAATTCCTCCTTGCACTCTGTGCAATAGGTTACGAGATCGTAAGATCCGCCCTCGGTACAGGTTGCAGCAACCTCGTTCTCCACAACCGCGTTGTCAGGAGTGTGAGCATGTTCCTTTTTGCAGGAAACACATGCGAGAGCAACGGAAATCACTACCAAAGTGAAAATCAGTAGGCTAAAGAGTTTTTTCATAATTTCTCTCCTTGCATTATAACATATATATTATTACAAAGATAATTATAGCACAAGCATTATTAAAAGTCAACATAAAATATTTAATAAGATTTTATTATTATGTTGAATTTTTGCGCGTTTTTTGGTATAATTGTAACAAAAAACAGCAGGTAAAAAGTCCGTGAAATATGAAAATATAGTTGAAGCGACGTTCCTGTCGAGGCCAAACAGGTTTATTGCCGAGGTTTTGGTAGGCAATGAGAGGGCGATTGCTCATGTAAAAAACACAGGGCGGTGCAGGGAGCTTTTGATACCGGGAGTTATGGTGTATCTTGAAATTTCTGACAACCCCAAAAGAAGCACGAAATACGACCTTGTAGCCGTTAAAAAGGGCAAAATGTTAATAAATGTTGACAGTATGGCGCCCAATAAGGCGGTTTTTGAATTTTTGAAGGGTGGCAGACTCTTTGAAAATGTAACGAAAATCCGCCCTGAAACAACCTACGGCGACTCAAGATTTGACTTATATGTGGAGACTGAAAATGACAGAATTTTCATCGAGGTAAAGGGTGTAACCCTTGAGGAAAACGGGGTAGTGATGTTTCCCGATGCCCCCACCGAGAGAGGCGTTAAGCACATAAATGAGCTTGTCGCTGCAAAAAACGACGGATATAAGGCTTACGTGCTTTTTGTGGTGCAAATGGCTGAGTGCAAATATTTTACACCAAACAGAGCCACACACCCCGAGTTTGCAGACGCCTTATGCCGCGCTCGAGAGAATGGCGTTGAGATTTTAGCCTATAATTGTAGGCTGACACCCGACTCTATGGAGCTTTGCGCTCCTGTTGAGGTTAAACTCTAAAAAAATCACAAAAAAACGCTAATATAAGCAAATTTTTATAAAAAAGCTATTGACAAAGCCCCGACCGTTTAGTATAATATACTTTGCATGTAGGGGTGTAGCTCAGTTGGTAGAGTACTGGTCTCCAAAACCATGGGTCGTGGGTTCGAGTCCTTCCGCCCCTGCCAAAAAA
>JAZQWA010000071.1:0-27724 GCA_045632065.1 Eubacteriales bacterium
AAGAATCTCTTCATATCATCCAAATAAAAACCGCAATTTTGATACAAAAGGATTGCGGTTTTTGATTTTTTGTGTTATAATAATGGTATCAATTAAAAATGGAGGTATTATTATGAAAATCTTCAAACCTCAAGAATGTAAAACGACACCTCGTGCCGATATGTTCTTGCCCGATTTTTTGAAATATTTCGGTTTCTTTCTTGATGCTGCGGCAGTAGCATTTTTGGTTGCAACGTTTATTACGCAAATCTGGGGATTGATTATCGGAGTTCTTATTTGCGGAGGACTCGGTATTGCCGCGTGGCTTTGCTGGAAAAATCAAACAATTAGGATTGTTGACGATGATACTTTTGAGTACACGACCTTTTTAGGTAAAACAACTGTGTATCGCTTTTCTGACATAAAGAAATTGCGCGTAAATCAAGATTCAATGACTTTGATTTTAGCTAATGGAAAAGTACATATAGAGTCTATGGTTCATATGTCTGAAACGCTTGCTAACAAGATAGACCAAGCGACAAATAAAAACGATACCCCTTAAAATTTTGTATCAAAATTAGGGTTATTAGCCAGAAAAAAGACAGTTTTAGGACTGTCTTTTTTCTATTTTTATTTGTAATTATTTAGTTAATAATTCTTAATAAAAATCGCCTTGAATTTTACTTTTTGTTGTGCTACAATAAAATAAAAAGGGGATTCGTTTATGTGCAGGTATCCGATTATCCTTGTTCACGGAATTATTTTGAAGCAAATGCGGATGCTGAACGCATTTGGGCAAATAGGCGAGGAGCTTAAAAAGGACGGCCATGCCGTTTACGTTGCCGATATTGACGGCTTTGGAAGCATTGAGAGCAATGCAGAGCAGCTGAAACAATACGTAAATGCCGTTTTGGAAAAGGAAAATGCCGAAAAGGTCAACATTATTGCTCACTCAAAGGGCGGTCTTGACACAAAATATATGATTACCCATCTCGACATGGAGGACAAGGTTGCTTCGCTGACCACGCTTTGCACTCCGCACAACGGATCGATTATTGCATCGAAGCTGTGGGATTTGCCAAAGCCGATAAAGCGATTTATCGCCTTTTTCCTAGACGGATTTTACCGCATTGTGTGCCATGACGAGCATCCCGACTGTCTTAAGGCATGCGAGCAGCTGAGACAGTCAGATGAGAGTATGGACACCCTGAATTTCTCCTACAAGGTTTACTGTCAGAGTTATTCTACGGTTATGGACAAGGCAAAGGACTGCTTTATTATGGCACTTCCGCTAAAAATCCATCATCATTACGAAAATTACACAAACGACGGCATGGTAAGCGAGGATTCGGCAAAATTCGGCAACTACCGAGGCCATTGTCTTGATATCCCTATTTCGCACTCACAAATCGTTGACTTCTTTGCGAAAAAGAGTCAGAAGGAGCAGATTTACACCTTCTATAAGAGGCTGGCGAGCGAGCTTGAGGAAATGGAATTCTGACTAAAATGCAAATAATTGTTTGTAAAAAGCGCGCAGAGCAGAGGTTTTATCCCCTGCTCTGCGTTTTTTATTCCTTGTTAATCTTATAAAGGTATGCGTCGTCGTCTGCGCCTGAAATAAGCGTCACTTTTTGGGTAAATTCATCAGGCAGAGGCTTATCTGTGACGATATAATCCACATCACCGAGGCTACCGAAGCGGTAGGAGCATTTTTTATCAAGCTTTGAGCTATCGCAGATAAAAACCTTGGTTGTTGCAGTTTTTGCCATAGCGCGACGCATATTACGCTCGTCCTCCGACCAGTCGGAAATCTCGCCCGTCATGGAAAGGGCGGCAGCCGAGAAAAACATCACATCGGCATTAAATTCCGACAAGGCACATTCTGCAAGCTGACCGACAAGCGCCGAGCTTTCGGCAAGGAGTCTGCCGCCTGTGGAAAACACCTCTGCGCCTGCATCGGCAAGCTTCTTTGCGGCAATTAGGCCGTTGGTAACTACGGTAATATCCTTTAGGCCATTTATAAAATCGGCAATATGGAGCACGCTGGATGAGCTATCGATAAAAATCAGGTCGCCATCCTGTATAAGCCTTACGGCAAGCCTCGCCATTTTCAGCTTTTCGCCAGTTTGCTTGCCTTGGCGGAATGAAACAGGGGTTGATTCCCTGCCCTCATAGAGCATTACACCGCCGTGGGAGCGCTTTACAAGCCCTGCGTTTTCAAGGGCAGTAAGGTCGCGGCGCACCGTAGGCAGACTTGTATAAAGCCTTTCGGCAAGGGTGTTTACCGAGATAAATTTCTCCTTGGCGAGCATTTCAAGTATTTCGTTTTGCCTCTGATTTTTAAACATATGCATTCCTCAACAAGCATTTTTCGTATTTTACTGATTGATTTTGATTACTTATATTATAAACGAAAAAAATCGAAAAATCAATAGCATATTTCTTCCTTTATATTATATATAAAACGGCTCCGCCAATTTGACGGAGCCGTTAGTGTTTTATTTAGTAGGATCGACGTAGGTGTCGGTCATTACATAGGTAATGTTATCAAGATACTGTCTTGAAGTGTTGTTATATCCGCCCATCTGGAAGCGAACGTACTTCATCTTAGGAATCTCGAACTTGAAGTCGGAGTTGCCGAGAAGCTCGAACTTGTCAGCGCCACGAAGCTTGTAGTAAACGTAGTTCTTGCCATCACGAACGATAACCTTGAAGGTGTACCATGTGTGAGAATCAAGAAGCTTACCGGATACCTTGAAGGCATTTTCCTGCTTGTTTGTTGTACCGTCAGGAGTACCGTTGTTGGTGAACTGGAATGCCTCAGCATAGGTAGTACCGTTAGATTCCTTGGGGTTATACATTACGCCGAAGCTACGGTTAGACGCAGAATCGTCAACAGAATACTGACCGTCCCAGAACAGCATTACAAGCGCGGGGAAGTTGTTCGCATACCAGCCGTAGAAGTCGGTGTAATAGTCGAATGTAACCTCAAGAACGCTTACGTTGTTTGCAAGCTTGGAGCCCTGGATGTCAATGTAGTTGGTAGGCATACCGCCTGCATTCTTACCTCCGCAACGGTAGAGCAGCTGCAATACCTGGTTGGATGCGTCGGTAGGATCGTTTACAACATAGTACTGAGCACCGTATGTGCCGATAAGGTTAGCATCGCCTGTCTTACCAATGCCACTCTGTGCAACGTAGTTGTTGTACTCTGCGCTACCTGCGATATAAGTAGGATCTGCGCCTGTGTTGATATTCTTAGTAAGAGATGTTGCGATGAACTTGTAGCTATCAGTAGCGTAAGGAATAAGACCGTCGCTAAAGTCGTAGGTCACCTTCTCGGTAAGCTGAGGAGCAGCTGCCATATCGCTTACGATTACCTTGGCTGTGGGAGCAGTATCGGTGATAGCATAGTTGATGTCATCAAGATACTGAACACCTGTGTTGTTGTAGGTATTGCAAACGAATCTGAGAGCGCCGATGGTAGCAGAGCTTGCGATAGTAACCTTGGGAGCAGCCTCAATGAATTCAACGCCGTCGGTGGAGTAATGATACTCAAGAGTCTTGTTGTCAGAGTCGATTACGATTCTGAAGGTGTACCAAACGTTAGCGTTAAACTTGGTTGCCGCGGTGGTATTCTTCATCTTGAATACTTCCTTGGTGCCGCTCTTTGCGGTGTTGTATGCCAAGGTAACTGCGCTACCCATCTTATTGCCGTTAACGTCGAGGAGCTCGAGCTGAAGAATCTCAGCGGTTGCCGCAGAGTTGTTAACGAACATATAGTTATAGGTAAGAACGTGGATACGCTTGTCAGCATCCTTTGCAGTATCAACGGTTACGTAACCGGGAACTGCGCTGTTCGCGCCCTTGGATGTAATCTTAAGCACCTTGTCAGCGCTACCGTTAGGATCGGTAACGATGCTGAAGAAGATACCGTAATCGTGGCCAGAGGGAGCAGTTCCGTCAATAGAAACGGAAGTCTGATACTGGGTTGTACGGGCAGGATCTGCCTTCTGAGTGCTGTATCTCTCGGCGTAAATGCCGTTAGAAAGAGTAGTCTCGAAGTCGTAGCGAGAAGCAGCCTCAACCTTATTATCGTGAAGTGTATCGTTGATTTCCTCAGAAACGTAGTCCTTCTGCTCCTTGCCTGCGTATACGTTGTCAAGGTAGATGGACGCGCCGCCTGAACGGAAGCATGAAAGTCTTACGCAGTTGATGGGATAATCCTGGTATGTCTTGTTCTTGCTATCGTAGTCGGAGCCGTCGGACTCGCCAACGTAGTTGCCGTTGATGAAGAACTTATTCACAACAGAAAGCTTACCGGTTGTTGTGTCGTGAATCTTATACATCTCAATACGGAACTTAACCCACTCGCCTGCAGGGAAGCTCTGTACATAAGCGGCATCCTTGTTGCCATCCGCGCCGCTTGCATTATCGGCTACGGTGAGGTACTTGTTACCGAATGCATCGGTAGCAACGTTGAAGTTAACCCAGGTGGAGTTCTTGGGCGACCAGCTTGCGCCGTTAGAGAACATAAGCTGGAATGCGGTACCGCTGGAAATGAATGCATCCTCAAAGAGCATATCTGCCTCGAATACGTAGCAGTTACCTCTCATAGTAGCGTTTACGATATTGAACTGAGCGTTGGAGCCGTCGCCGTTTACTGCGCACTCCTGGCCGTTATTACCGTCGATCTTGCCGTCGTTATCCATGTCGTAAACCAAGCTCTTCATATAAAGAACGAGGTCACCTGATACGCCCTTGGGGTTGTCAACGATGGATGTGTGATAGAACTTATAATTGCCGTCATTGCCCATTTCCTCTGTACCGAGGTTAATATCGATGAAGGGTCCGGGATGGAATACGATACCGTTCTGCTCGCCGCCCTCTGCGGGATCATAAGTATCAAATTTCTCGGTCTCGGGCATGGGACCTGAGTAAGGCTTCTTCTCTACAGGGCCAAGGCCGTTGAGTGTATCAAGGAAGTAAATTGCATCGTACTTGTAGTAAAGACGAGGCGCTTCAACCTTCTTACCGTCAATCTTTGCGCCGTTAAGAAGAACGTTCATCATATAAGTACGTACTGTACTGATAGCAATACTTGTAGAGTTAACGTCACTCTCGGGGGTGTCCTCAATAGCAACGTATGCGCCCTGAGAATAAGCAGAGGTGTGAGTCTGGCTCATAGAGAAGCCGCCGTCGTCTCTGGTAAAGAGCTTAAGCTTGTTGTAGGTCTCGTCTATAAGAGCACCTGCCTGGTTCTTAATGCTCTCTCTGAGAGCTGCCTCGTGCTCACCTGTACGAGTAAGAACGTCTGCGATAGCAACCCAGGGGTTGTAAACGAAGGTAAGCTGTGCAAGTCCCTCGTAATCCTTAGCGAGAGCCATAGCAATAGAGCTTTCAACAGCCGCCTTTGCCTTATCGGGATCCATCTTGCCGCCGATGAAGTTACAAATCTTCATAAGACCGCTGACGGACTGATAGCTAACGGTTTCTTCCCAGAGACCGTTAGCCTTCTGCTTCTCGCAGAGAAGCTCTACGGCATAGTCAAAGAGACCTGCCTGACGAAGCTCGGTTGCTCTGGTTGCAAAGGTGTTGAAGAAGCTGTAGGAGTTTTCCTCAATGCCTGCGCTGTCAAGGTAATTCTTAAGCGCCTCACGGCTTGCAAACTCTGCCGCTACGGTAGGAACTACAACAGAAACAGAGGATGTAACAGAGTTAGTAAGGCTCTGGGTTACTGCATTCGCGCTTACGTGAGATGTGAGCGACGTGCCGCTGTCACTTACGTAGCCGTACTTGGGAGTACCGCCAAGAAGGGTGATAATTGTTCTCGCCCAGCCTGCGTCTCTGTTTCTACGAGAGGTCTGAATGCCTGTGCCCCACTGGGGGTGATAGAAGTATTTATCCGAAGCCTGAAGGTTAATAGCGAAGTCAAGAAGCTTATCCTTCATTTCATCGGAGATGAAGTTCTGCCACTTGTAGTTTGCGCCATTATAATACTGCTGATTAAGAATATCGCCTGTAAGTCCACTACGGTCAAGAGTACCAAGCGCCTGCGCGGTGGACTCAAGGTCGGGAAGGAAGCCCTCGTTATCTCTACCCGAAATGGAGTAGTAGAAGCCGCCTATTGCAGGATCATAAAGGTTAGCAAGCCAGATGTAAAGCTCCTCATCAAAGAGGGTGTATATCTTAGCAAGAGACTCTACACCAGCCTTGGTTATGTAGCTTTCAAGCTCCTGGAAGCCCTTTTCACGCGCTGCGTTTCTCTGTTCGGTAATATATTTAACTGTGTTGAAGGTCTTTGCAAAGATAACGCCCTCTGCATAGAACTCGGGTGCAAATACGTAGTTGCAGATGTAATCAATAGCAGCGCATCTTGCGATCATGTCGCTGTATGAAACTACAAGGGTGTTGCCCTCGGCATAAACGAGATATGCGCTCTCGCCATTTGCCTCCAGGGCGTACTTGTCAGCGTATCTGTCAAGCTTCTGATACGCGGTGGTAACTACGGGGGAGTCAATCTCACCTATTATAATTCTGTGAGTATAGGAATCAGCAAAATCGGTCACAACCTTGGGCGCCACTCCTACTACGGTGTTAAGATGGCGGAAAAGCTGTGTAATCTCAGTGGGCTCGTTGTCCTCCGACTCGTATATAATAGCATACTGAACGTTTTGGGACCAAATAAGCTCACCGTCCTCGGGGCTCGTCTGTGTAATTGCTCCGTCGGGATATTTAATGTCAACGCCACCCTGGGTCTGACCCGAGGGATTCTTTTTGCAGGATGCAAAAATAGCCATTGACATAATAAGGACGAGCATTAAAAGCAAAATTTTCTTCATAAAAAGCTCCTTTCCATTCCTTAATCGTTATTTATCTTATATTTTTTAACTATCGGTGCTTTGGCATCCATCAGCTCGAAGAAGAACTCTGCGTCCTCCTCGGTGAAGAAAGGAATAAGGTCCATTCCAAATGCGCCAAACATATATCTGAGCGGTCCTCTGGTGGAACAGCCGTTGCCGTTCACGTCAGGCTCTCTGATGCCGTCGGGAGAAACAACCGCGCCCTGCGAGGTGTTGCAGTAAAGTCCCGAATCAGCTGCAAAGTAGGCAAAGCAGCCGTTTTCACATCTGGTTTTCAGCATTTTTTCACGAGTCTTGCGAATCATAGCCGCAGCGTCACGGCGAAGCTCTGCGCGAAGCGCCTCCAGTCTCTCGATATCGCCAAGAAGTTCAATAGACGTGAGCGAAGCACGAAGAGCCGCCCAAGCATTGTAGAACTGGCAAGCGAATGTCACGGGCTCGTCGGACATAAGAGCCGTTCTCGCGCTCTCGTAGGAGCGCTCGGGATAAGGCAGGGTTGCATCGAAGCCGGGATATGTTGTACCAAGCTTCATAAGGCCGTTAACCGATGCGTAGTTAACCTGGGGCTCCCAAAGTCCGTTCTCGGGATACTGATTCTCGTTAAGGTAATCAACGAGAGTCTTAACGAATTCGGGGCCTGCCGCCTTTATCTGTCCCGCGGTAGCATTGATAAGATTGCCGAAGGGGTATGACTTTGTTTTCAGGTCGTGACTCTTAAGCCATTCCTTGAACAAATTTATGTCCTGAAGATAGTCGGGCAATGTCTGCTTTACGTCCGTTCTGCCCTGGCGCTCGGTAACGCGAAGGTACTTCGTCTGTCTGCCGAGAGGAGTAATCATTCTCCAAGCCCAGCCGCAGTCTCTGCCACGTCTTGCCTGGCTTACGTCCTTGCCCCACTGCTTGTGGTAGAAATATCCGTCCTCGTCCTGCAGATTGTAGGCGAAATCAGAAATCTTCTGCGCCAAGTGAGGTGGGAAATGGTTGATAGAGAAATCTCCGTTATTCTCGCCCTTGCTGAGACCGCAGCTCTCGGCTATGTAGTTAACGGCCTGGGCGGTGGACTCAATGTCGGGTAAAAAGCCCTCGGTGTCTCTTGCGGATTCGGAGAAATAGAAGCCGCCTACCTCGGGTTCGTAAAGAGATGCAAGCCAGATGAGCATTCTCTCGTCGAAGAGGTCGTAAATCTTGCGAAGTTCGTCAACGCCGTCCTCTCCCATCATGGGAATCAGCTCCTTGTAGCTCTCTTCCCTCTTTCTGTTTCGGATTTCTCGCAAGGATGCGAGTCTTTCTTCGGTAATCAAATCTGTGCGTGTAAACATAATAGTTTCCTCATGCGGCAGTGCCGCTTTGCTGTGGGCTAATTGCCCTGTGGTTTTATTCGCGCTCGCGCGCGTTAAAAAAATAAATTTATATAAATATTTATTAAATATTTTACTTTGTTAACTAACGTTATATAAGTATAAAATATATACAAACTACAATATATCCCTTTTGTATATATTGTATATTTATATATGGTAATAAAAGTGCGCGCTTTAAAATTCGCGGCTTTCGTTTAGCGCGAAAGCCGCGAATACAAAGTTACTTAAAGGTTAGTCTTTAAATAACCTAAAGCGTGTGTTTTTAATTACTCAGCAGAACCGAGAGTTACAGTACCAAACTGAATTGTGTCTACTCTAACAACCTTAAGGTTATCAACGTATGCCTGACCACCGGTTACCTGGTAAGTATCGGTTTCGATACCCATGTAGGTTACGTCAGCATAGTTAGCAAGTCTGGTTGTGTTAGGAGGAGATACTGCTTCCTTAAGTGCAGTGAAGGTCTCGCCGCCGTCTACGGAGTAGTATACGTAGTACTTGTTCTCTACAGTGTCAAGGATGTACTTAACGCTTACCCACTGAAGAGTTTTAGCGCTTGTTGTTGCACCACCGATATTGATAGCTACTGGCGAGGACGCTGTTGCCTTAGATACGGTAGTAACGGATACTCTCTGGAAGCCCTTAGTTGCACCGGTTCCGGGAACGCCATCGAACGCATCGGTAAACGCGGTGAAGTGGAAGATGTTCTTGCTTGCATCAACGCTTACGGCATAGAAGTCAGCCTCAAGCATAATGAATCTCGCATCAGCATCGCCATCGGGAGCAACCTTCATGTAGTTAGTAAGGTTAGCACCGCCACTGGTACCGGGCATTACAACGTTAAGAGAAAGAACGGAGTTGGTTGCATCAGTGGGGTCATCGGTGATGGAGTAGTAACAACCTCTGTTCTGGCCCGCAGGCTTAGAAGCATCGGTAATTGTGTTGTAGCTTGTGCAGCTTTCTGCTGTTGTTGCACCGCTTGTAAGAGTAGAAAGTGCATAGTGAATGGTCAAGCCGTTCTCGCCGTCTGTCATGTCGGAGGCGAAGCCACGAACACCACAGATGTCGCACTTACCGTCGAGGTTGGAATCAAGGTCCTCACAGTTGTACTCGATGCCACAAGAATCACATACGTGGTCACGGTTTGTATCGATAGCAGAGCAGTAAACCCATGGGTCGTTGTTAGCAACGAAGTCGAAGCAAGTGGTCTTGTATGCGTCTACGTTGTCAACGTATTCCTTATGCTGAAGAGCAGCGTTCTTATAAGTGTTAGAACCGAAGCCGATAGCGGTAAGGTTAGCAAGATCAACGTAGGTAGTGCTTCTGTTAACCCAATCAGAGTTGGGGCTTCTATAGGTCTGACCGTCGTCAGTAGAGTAGTATACGCTGAAGGTCTCAGTAGCTGCGTCAACAACGATTCTGATAGAGATCCACTGACCTGCAACTGCATCAATGGTGCTGTTGCAAAGTACAACCTTAGCAGGATCACCCTCATTCTCGCCTGCAGCGGTTCTGAAGATAATCTTCTGGAAGCCCATATCTGCAGCAGCAGAGCTGGGTTCGCCGGTACCGTCAAGTGCGCTGTAGTTGTAGTTATCGTCAATGAGGTAAACGATCATTGTATCGGTAGCAGTAGTATTCTCACCGTCCATCATGAAGTCGAAGTCAAATACGGTAAGATCGCCATCTCCGGTAGGAGTGAAGAAGAGCTTGCTGTTGAGGTAAACACCACCGTTCATAACTCTCTTAGGCATGTCAATGCAAAGAACCTGGTTTGCAGCATCCTTAGGATCTGCTACGATAGAGAAGTAAGTACCGTAATCATAACCGGAGGGTCTATCAGCGTTTGTAATCTGGTTGGAGTGCTGAACAGTGCTTGCAGTAGTGTTATATGCGTTACTCTGGCTCTGTGCGATGGTTACGCCGTTGTTGCCGGAGGTCATGTTAGTGTTGAAGCTGAACTTGTTACAAGCGTCGCAACGGTAGTCGCCGTCACCGTCTGCACAAGGTGCGCCTGCTGCGCCACAGATGTCACAAACGTGGTCTCTGTTGCCGTCTACGCACTCAGTAACGTCCTCTGCGCCACAGTAGTCACAGTCATGGTCGTTATTGTTGTCTGTATGGTCAGAAAGCTTTTCGCCACAGTAATCACAGTTGTGATCCTTGTTGCCGTCTGCACAAGCGCCGCCTACGTTGCCGCCGCAGATATCACATGCGTGATCCTTGTTTGCGTCTACACAGTCGGAAAGCTTAGCGTTACAAACGTTACAGTAGTGATCGTTGTCAGTGTCTGCGCACTCGGAAAGAGTAGCGCAACAGTAATCACACTTGTGGTTCTTGTCTGTGTCTTCGCAGGTGCCGAACTCGTTAGCGCCGCAGTAGTCACAGTTGTGGTCCTTGTTTTCGTCAGCGTGTACGCACTGAACCTTAATGTCAACGGATACAACACCGTCAACAGTTACTTCATAAGTAGTAGCGGAGGAAGCGATCTCCTCACCGTTGATGATCCATGCTTCTACGTTGCCGCTGCCGGAGTAGGTTGCAGTAGCAGTAGAGCCGAATATAGAGTTTCTACCATTCTCGAACTTAACGTTAGCGTTGTTAGTATAAGCATAATCAAACTCGGTTACGAGCTTGCTTGCATCCTTATCGAAGTATATCTGAGAAGCTGCGCCGTATGCAAGAAGAGTCTCATAAACGTCTTTCTTTGCGCCTGTAGCGCCATCTCTGTAAAGCTTGTTATAAAGGAAGTTAGCTACGCTGTATGTACCGGTCTCACCTGCAACACCGTTAGTGTAAACGGTAAAGGTAAGGGTCTTGCCAAGCTCGTAAGCTGCAACACCGTTAGTTACAACGTAAACGTATCCGGGCTCGGAATAGTTGCTGTGATATACAGCAGTCTGCTCTTCTCCGCCCTCCCAGGTGTACTTAACGGCTACGGTACCGTCAGTGATTTCAGCCTGGGTCGCCTTAACTATGAAGGCAACGGAAATCTTATCATTGTGGTTAATGGTAACCGCATAAAGATCTCCAGTCTCTGCCTCAGCAGCAGAAGCCGTAATTGCAAATACGGAACTGATGAGGAGCGCAAGAGAGAGAACCAGAATGAGAAGTTTTGAATTCTTTCTTGTTTTCATTTGCTTTTTCCTTTCAAAAAATGTAAAATTTAATTAATTTTCTCTTCGGGAATGTGCGATTACCAGATATCCGGTTCATCCATTTCACCTTCACCGGGAGGTGTTGTGGAATCAGGATTCTGTGTTGAGTTCGTGATGATGTCACTAAGCTCAAGCAAGATTATCTCCACCTCTGGGGAGATATAGTCGTTTTTCTTTTCCATAGCTACTCCTTTCTAAAGATACGACTGCGTTCACTGAACGCGTATATGAAATAATAAAATAAAAACTTATATGCGCCCTCGCGCATTATGCGACGGCAAAAAATTATATGAGTTCTACTACAGTATAACACACTCCAAGTCAAAACGGTTAGACTATTTGCTATATTTTCTTGACTAAAAACGAGATTTTCAGGAATTATTTAGTCAAAAATCATTGTATTTCTATACTGTTCGTGCTATAATATATATAGTTTATGAGCGTTTTTGTCTATTTTGCACAAAATCTTACCTCGTTTTTTGACATACCAAAAACGAGAAATCTTCTTGTTTGCATCAAAGCGAAATCTACCCTTAGCCTTCTCCATGGAGAAGGTGGGCTTCGAGGTTTATCCGAGAAGGTCGGATGAGGTATTTTGATAACAGATTACGACCACCTCATCCGTCACGCTCGCACTGCTCGCGCGACACCTTCCCCAAGGGGAAGGCTTTAACAAAGGAAACATTGTGCAACAAAAGATGCAAAGGAGCAGTAATACTGTTATTTCAAAAAACAAGGTTTTTTAGGAGAGTTTATGACTATTTACGCAGAGGTTATTACTGTCGGCGAGGGAAATTCGGATATTTCCATCCGTTCCACAGCCCAGGACTATAACGAAATACTGCTTGTCAGCGAGGGACGGGGCGTTTTTTCGGCTGACGGCACCGATTACCCTATCAGCTCGGGAAGCATTATTCTTATTGCGCCCGAGCGGAAATATTCCATATCTTCTACCGACGTTTGCAGGCTGATTTCGGTTTCAGGCAGCTTCGACAAGCCCTTTTTGTTCGACGGAATCAAGATTATTCGCGACAACATTTACAGCGAGGGCAAAAAGCTTGCAGAGCTGATTCTCTACAACCGCTTCGGCAACGAGGGATACGTTGGCAGGCTTTGCGATGCCTACGTGGAGTATCTTTCTACCAATATTGATTTAGAGCCGAAGAACACCACCGCCGCTATATATAAGATTATTAGTAAAATGGAAAAGAACTTCAGCCAGAGCGAGCTGAGCATTGGCGCTCTGCTCGACGAGAGCGGATACGCCAGAGATTACATACGCATTGAGTTCGAGGCGGTGACGAAAATGACACCGAAAAAATATCTCAACAACGTGAGAATGAAAAATGCCGCCGCTATGATTGATTTGTACGGCGACGACCTGAGTCTCTCCGAAATTGCCGAAAAATGCGGCATTATCGACTCGTCGATTTTCTCGAGAGTGTTCAAAAAGCACTTTGGTGTATCGGCATCGGAGTATAAAAATAAAAAACGGATATGAAAATTTAAATTTGTAGTTGATTTTTGGCGAAAAGTGATTATAATAGATATGATATGTAGAAACCCGATTGGAGATATAAAATGAGAAAGACAAAAATAATTTGCACTATCGGTCCTGCTTCGGACAATGATGAAATACTCATACGCATGTGCCGCAGCGGCATGAACGTTGCCAGACTTAACTTCTCTCACGGCACCCACGAGGAGCATCAGGAAAAGGTTGACCTTATCAAACGCGTAAGAGAAAAAATCGGTATGCCTATTGCCATAATGCTTGACACAAAGGGCCCCGAATACCGTATCGGTACTTTCAAAGAGGGCAAAATCACTCTTAACGACGGTGACACCTTCACATTTACCACCGAGGACGTTGAGGGAGATGAGACAAGAGTTTCGGTAAGCTACAAGCACCTGACTAGCGAGCTTAACGTCGGCGACAGGATTCTTCTCAACAACGGTCTTGTGATTTTCGAGGTTACCAAGGTAAGCGGCCCCGAGGCTGTGTGCAAGGTTATAACAGGCGGCGTTCTCTCAAACAGAAAGAGCATGAATTTCCCGAATAAGACCTTAAAACAGGAGTATTTGTCTGAAATCGACAAGTCTGATTTACTTTTTGGCATTAAAAACGACGTTGATTTCGTTGCCGCATCCTTCATTTCCTGTGAGGCTGACATTCGCGCGGTGCGTGATTTCCTCGATGCAAACGGCGGTCAGGATATTGACATTATTGCAAAAATTGAGAACCGTGCAGGAGTTGACAACATCGACGAAATCTGCAAGGTTGCTGACGGAATTATGGTTGCAAGAGGCGACCTTGGCGTTGAAATTCCCTTCGTTGAGGTGCCCGCGGTGCAGAAGCATCTTATCAAGAAGTGCCGTCTGCTCGGAAAGCGAGTTATCACCGCAACCGAGATGCTTGAATCTATGATTTCCAATCCCCGCCCCACCAGAGCCGAGATTTCCGACGTTGCAAACGCAGTTTACGACGGCTCGTCAGCAGTTATGCTTTCGGGCGAGACCGCAGTTGGCGCGCATCCTGCCGAGGCAGTAAGATATATGTCTGATATTTGCGAATTTACCGAGGGCGGTATCGATTACAAGGAAAGATTCCACCGCTTCAACTTCCAGATTAAGAACAACGCAGACGCCGTTTCTCACGCTACCTGCGCTATGGCAATCGACGTTGGCGCGAAGTGCATCGTAGTTAACTCCGTCAGCGGTATGACCGCAAGGATGGTTAGCCGTTTCAGATGTCCCGTTGACATTATCGGTCTGACTACCTCTGAGAAGGCTATGAGAAAGCTCAATATGAGCTGGGGCGTGCTCCCTGCCCTCACCGAGGAATATACGTCAAATGACGTTATGTTCTACAATGCCGTAAAGACCGCAAAGGAAGCGCTCCGCCTCTCTCCCGGCGATAACGTAGTTCTTACCGGCGGCCAAATCGGCGGCCCGAGAGGAAATACCAACACAATCAAGCTTGAGGTAGTAAAATAAATTCGAGTTGAGTTTTTATCTACCATCTGCTAAAATCAAATCATTCAAAATTCAGAATTGATTAACAACAAAAAACCGCTTATTTCGCGAGAAATAGGCAGTTTTTTGTTATGTTTAGTTGTCATTTTTAGCGATATTCGGGGTATACAAGCTTGGTTTCGGTGTACATTGTTGCGTACGCCTCATCAAGCAAAGCCTCGACGTCAACCTTCTCAAGCTCGCGCATTACGTCAGCAATTCTGGGCTGAGTTTTGGGGTGACGAGGAGTGAATACGGTACAACAATCCTCGAAAGGAAGAATTGACGTTTCAAAGGTGCCGTAGTGGCGAGCCTGCACGATAATTTCGTTCTTATCAAGTCCGATACAGGGACGGAACACAGGCATATTTACCACCGAGTCGGTAACCTCGATTGCCGCAAGAGTCTGCGAGGCAACCTGACCAAGACTCTCGCCTGTAATAAGAGCATGGCACTTGTATTCTCTGGCGCAACGCTCTGAAAGTCGCATCATAAATATACGGAGAAGTATGGTGAAATAGTCCTCCTCGCACTTGTCGCGAAGCTCCTCCTGAATATGCGTAAGAGAGATTACGTGAACGTGGATTTTCGAGCAGAATTCGGTCATTTCCTGAGCAAGCTGCATTACCTTTTCCTTGGCGCGCTCTGAGGTATATGGGAAGGACTCAAAGTGAAGCGCCTCAATGTCCATTCCGCGCTTCGCCATCATAAGACCTGCCACAGGGGAGTCGATTCCGCCCGAAAGAAGAAGCAGACCTCTGCCTGCAGAGCGCAGAGGAAGTCCACCTGCGCCGGGCTCCTGCCCTGCTCTGATATATGCGTACTCGTCACGCACCTCAACGGTAACTACGACCTCGGGATTATGCACGTCAACCTTGATTCCTCTCACCGACGAGAGAATTACACCGCCGATTTCCTTGGAAATCTCAATAGACGTAAGGGGAAAACGCTTGTCCGAGCGCTTGCCCTCAACCTTAAAGGTGCGCTTGCCTGCAAGCTTTTCGGGCAGATACTCAAGGGCCTTTGCCTTGATGCTCTCCATATTCTTCTCGCAAACGGCAGCGCGGTTAACGCCAACTATGCCGAACACCTTTCTTGCCGCGTCGTACATTCCGTCCATATCGCAGAATTCGTTCGTGGGTTCTACGTAAACGGTGCTCTGCTTGAAGTATATTTTGAAGCTGCCGTGAGGACTTGATCTGCGGCGAAGCTCCTTTATAAGCTGGGATTCAAAATTCTGGCGATTCGCGCCCTTTAAGACAACCTCGCCGAATTTACAAAGTATAACCTCTTGAATGTTCATTTTATCGTCCTTTATTTTGTGATTTGCCGCCCGAGGCGGTCTGTTTTATCGTTATTTAGTAGATTTTTTGCCTATTTAGCAATTTGCCGCCAGATTTTCTCGGCGCGGTCTCTGTCTTTCATGGTTGAATAGAAAATCAGATTGCCGTTACGCTTGACGAAGGCAGTATCGCTTCCCCGTCCAAGCAGTCTGATGCGTTCAAGGCACATTTCCATTATCATAAGCTCCATATCGGCATTTTCACAAACGAAAGCGCCACACTCCGAGCCGTAATCGCTATGCGAATTAAGAAAAATGGCGTATTTTTCAGGAAATCGCCCCGAAAACACGTAAATTTTCTCTATTAAGCCCTCGCTGATATATCCGTCGTCTCCCTCCGGCACGGCAGGTGAGTAAATAACCCCCTCTGCGCCATAGGCTCTGATAAATTCCCAGAGCATTCCGTATGCGTCCTGCTTTTCATTGCAGGAGCAGAGCCCAAGAGCAAGGCTTATTAAAAGAATGATGCACACAAGCTTTTTCATTTTTGCCCCTCCCCTAAAAAATATGAGTGAGTAGACAAAAATATAACTTTTCAAAGAAAAACGCTTGATTTTGCCCGATTAAACGGCAGAAATCTCACCTCGGAGATTCTCTTCCATTTTCTTTTTGATTTCTTCCTTGTCGATGCCAAGGCTGAAAAGATAGTAAAGCTTGGCAACCGCCGCCTCGGTGGTCATATCGCCACCGCTTACAGCGCCTGCCGTCTTCAAGGCAGAGCTGGTTTCGTATGCGCCGAGGGTTACAGTGCCTGACGGACATTGCGAGCAGACCGTCACAACCGAGCCGCCCTCAAATGCATCGTGAATTATGGGTATCAGCGCTCCGCCATCAGAGGGGATATTGCCCGAGCCGAAGGTTTCAAGCACGACAGCCGAAAGATTCTCGGTCATAATTGCCCTGAAAAGTCCGAACTGTATACCGGGAAAGACCTTGAGAACGCCTATCGGGATATTTGAAAGTGGCTGCATTTTAAGACCGTCGCTTTTCTTATAAGACATAACCGAGTGGTTATATTTGATGTTGATTCCCATTTCGGCAAGGCGGGGGAAGTTAGGCGAATCAAAGGCAACCAGCTTGTCAGCGCTCATCTTCACTGCTCTGTTGCCACGAAGAAGCTTACCGCTGAAATAGAGGCAAACCTCCCTTGCCACTCCGTCTGCCGCAACGATAAGCGAGGTAACCAGGTTATCCCAGCCGTCACTGCGCATCTCCGAGAGAGGAATCTGCGAGCCTGTAAGCACCACAGGCTTATCAAGTCCGTCAAGAATAAACGAAAGCGCAGACGCAGTATACGCCATGGTGTCTGTGCCGTGAAGCACGACGAAGCCGTCGTATTTTGCGTAATTATCGTAAATAACCTCTGCAATTTTGTTCCACTCCCTGACGGTTATCTCCGAGGAGTCAAGCAGCGGCTTCATCTCGTATAGCTCCCAATCGGGCGCCGCGGGGTTATTCATATCGTAAATGTTTGGGAAAACCTCGCCAAGATAGCCCTCAACGGGAGCGTATCCCTTGGGAGTTTTCTTCATTCCGATTGTTCCGCCCGTGTATATAATCAAAACGCGTTTTTTCATCTGTTTTTCTCGGCTCTTTCCTTGTCTATGTAGCTTTGAAGAATTATCTCTGCAGAGAGCGTATCCACCGCATCCTTGCGCTTTTTGCCGTAGGTGCCCGTCTCACCGAGGAAACGGTATGCAATCATAGTTGTCATACGCTCGTCGTAAAAATCAATGGGGATTTTGGTTTGCTCGGAAAGCAGCGCTGCAAATGCGCGGATAACCTCAGTGCGCTCGCCCTCGGTGCCGTCCATATTCTTGGGTAGGCCTATTATAATTTTCTTGCAGGAGCGAGATTCTGCCTCCTTGGCAACTCTTACGGCGGTGTTTCTCATGCCGCCCTCGCTTATGGTGCAAATACCGCTTGCAAGCATTCCCGAGACGTCACATTCGGCAATTCCCGTACGCTTGTCACCGTAGTCAACTCCAAGATATTTTCCGTGTGTAATATCCATTTTTTCTTCCTTTTTACAGCTTTTTGTAAACTAAAGTATGAAAATCAGCAGTGCAATCAAGCTCTGACAGGTTTTCTATCTTTGCCTTGTCGCTGGGTTTTGTGCGATAAGCATAGGGTGTCATCATAAACAGGCTCTGCACCGCTTCTCTTGTTTTCAGGTGAATGGTATAGCTTAAATGCTCGTCCGAGATAAGCTCGAAGCCTGAAAGCGCCGTATCGGCAACCTCATTTTTGTAGGGCGTATCATAGATAACCTTTTTCAAATCGTAAAGGTGCATTTCCCCTGGGATTGCCATAATGAATACGCCACCTTTTTTCAGCACTCTGCGTGTTTCGTCGAGAGCTAAAGGCGAGAAGGTGTTTACCACCACGTCGAAGCTTTCGTCGGCAATAGGCATATGGTAAGAACCTGCAACTGCAAGCGATATGCGAGGATTTTTCTTGTGAATTTCCCTCACCGCATCCTTGGAAATGTCGAAAGCATAGACGTTGCTCTCACCGTCACGCTCGGTCAAGGCGCGCTCGATTATATCGGTGTAATAGCCCTCGCCTGCCCCTGCATCAAGGAGCCTTGCGCCCCTCTCGGCGTGCAAAAGCACCTGATGCGAAAGATTCTCCGCCAATGGCTCGTAATATCCACCGCCAAGAAAGGCTCTTCTTGCAAGCACCATATCCTTGTTATCGCCGTGAGTGCCACCTGCATTTGAGAGAAGAAGGTTGTAATAACCGCCACGGCTCTTGTCAAATGAGTGTCCCAGAGGACAAATGCATCTTTTTTCTTCAATATTCAGTTTTCCCGAGCATTTTGGGCAAACAAAGAGCATACTTTTAATTAATCCTTACCATTTTAGGCGATTTTTACGAAAAATTGCCATATCTATACATCTTAATTATATCATATAATAAATAAAGTTGCAAGGAATTTTTTTAAAGAGAAGAAGTTTTGTTCTCCCGCGCCTTACGGCGCTAAGTTCAAAGCGGCTACGCCGCAACCAACAAAATAGACCAACCACGAGGGTTGGTCTATTTTGTTGTGAAAGAACAGTAAAAAGGTGTGTAAATGTAGGTAAGAACAGTGAAAAGGTGTGTGAAATTTATTTTTTCTGACAAAAAAAGAAGAACGCCTCTTCATATAGCTTGCGCGTTTGCGTTTCGTCATTCCAAGACAAGCAATCATCGGCATAACTCAATGTCCAAAAAGGCTCTTTCTGTTGTATGTGTGATGGTAAATGGTTCCATAGTGAATAACAACGCTTGCCAAATTCATTAATGCTGAATTTGTTGAATTTATAAATAGATTCCAATTCGGAAAACAAGTACTCTCCAAACACATCAACATCTAAAATCTTATGCTCGGAATCCCAATAATTTTCTAATATCGCATTTGTTCTGAGTATATCCGAAGAACACTCCTCTAATTCAAGCAAAACTTTATCGTTTGGAGCGTTTAAAAAATATTTGTGTAACAGCGATTCATATTTTTCATTTGTATTCAGCTCGTTTAACCATAAAAGAAACTCTGCATACAATTTTTCCATAGGTTAATATCACTCCCTCCCGAAGCATTATATCACATTTTCGCCAATAAATCAAGGTGAAGCCTTGTATATAAAAAGTGAAGTTTGGGCTTGCGCCCAAGTGAAGTATTGCGCCGAGGGCGCAAAGTGAAGTTAAGTGTTCCACATATCGTGCCAAAGGCACACTTCACGCACGAAGTGCGCTTCACTTGCGAAGCATACTTCACGTTCCGCGCAAGCGGAACACTTAGTTCAAAAAACGCACCTTTGTCGGTAGACAAAAGTGCGTTTTTTGTTGGCAGGGGTAGCAAGGTATTCGCCAAAGCGAAGATACCTTTGCCCTGCGCTTTGCAAGCCAGCTTGCATATCTTCGGGCGAGGTATGTGAACTTACGCGCCTTACGGCGCTAAGTTCAAAGCGGCTACGCCGCAACCAACAAAATAGACCAACCACGAGGGTTGGTCTATTTTGTTGGCAGGGGTAGCAAGATTTGAACTTACGAATGAGGGAGTCAAAGTCCCTTGCCTTACCGCTTGGCGATACCCCTATGAAATTTTCCTTGACCATTCTACCATAAAATAACCGATATGTCAATATCTTTGAATAAAACTTTTTACTTGTAGTTAAATAATCGGTATTAACCCCCGGATTTTACAAATACTACAAAAGTAGTAATTTTTAGGGGTTGTAGGATGCGGGGCTTAAAGAGATTCGGTTTATTTTTTATCATCGGCAGCTTGGGATACGGACTTATTGAGATTTTATGGCGAGGTCATACTCATTGGAGCATGCTTATTGCAGGCGGAATTGCTTTCGTTATGTTTTCGGTAGTTGCGGACAGGCTATATGCCCTGCCGATTGCCCTTAAAGCAATTATTTGCGCCGTTGGCATTACTTTTATTGAATTTGTTTTCGGGGTTGTTTTCAACATTATGCTGGGTATGAGAGTATGGGATTACAGCGGTATTCCCTTCAACCTGTTCGGGCAGGTGTGCCTTAGGTTCAGCCTGATGTGGATGGGGCTGTCGCTTGTGGTTTTGCCACTAGCAAGGCTGATAAATCTCAGGCTTGCAAAATAAAGTGAGGCCGTCTCGATTTTTTGAGACAGCCTCTTATCTTTTATTTATCTATAACAACTGCAATGATAATCACACAGCCCTTATCGGTTACGTGCTGATATTCAAGCAGAGTATACGCCTCTGTGTCAAGCACAACCTTTGCATTAACGCCAAGCTCAACCTTGGGAAGAGTTACCTTTTCATTGGCATATCCGCAGCCGCGGTTGCAGGAAATCACAATCTCACCCTCGGAGTCAAGAGTAGGCTTGGTAGCCTGGGAAATATCGTAGGTAAAATCGTGATTGTCATTAGGCACGGCAGGCATAGTTAACTCATAGGTTCTGCCGTCTCTTTCGTGAATACATTTCATCTCTCCCTTCATACAGGTCGAGGTGTTCTCGAAGGCAACATTAACGTCATAAATAGTTACGTTAGGCTCTTCACAGCCTGCGTCATTACATACACCAACGAGGTTAAACTGACCAAATCCATCGCCTGTGGGAACAAGCACAAGCTCGTAAATGTAGTTATGCACAACAGGTGTGCCAATCTCAATCACAAGCTCAACCTTGCATCCATAGAGCGTATAGCTGTAAGCTACGGTCAAGGGATTTTCCTCGGTGGCAGGAGCGATAACCGTCGAGTTCTCACCGATTACGATGGTGGGAAGCGGAATAGTCTGAGTATAGCTGCATCCCTCATTTGAGCAATGAGTGTTAACCGAGCCTGCATCAAGAACGGTGGGCTCAACCACGTCGGACGCAGAGTACACTAAATTGTGGTTGGGCTTTTTAACCTTAACAACCACCACCTGAGCGCACTTCTCGCAAATATAGAAGCCGTTGGAAACAGAGCCACAGCCGAGAGATGCCGAGGTGTCAAAGAGCTTAACGCCAGTCTGTCCGTATGCGAACAAGCCCTCGGAAATCTGAAGCTTGTCGGCAGACTTGCCTGCAAGAGTATGAGGCCTGCTCTCGTTCAAAAGCGTTACAAAATTACCCGCTTTGCCATCTGCAACGTAGCTATATATCGCCTGACGAGTGATAAAGCAATCGCCCTCGATATACTGAGAAAGCTTGAACTCGGTAACGTTCTCCAACGTCAAGCTGGGGCTGAGGCAACCCGACTGTGTGCATTCAAGAGTCAGAGTGCTTCCGTTTATCTTTATGCCATCTACGTTATATCTATGATGCGTGGTGGGTATTTTCTCTACGTACTGAAGATTGGCGCCGCCGTAGCGATAAGCGTAAACGCGCTTGCCCTCCTTGGCGCAGGTAGGACTTTCCGCAGAAACAAGAGATACACCCTTTACGTCCTTTGTCACGCACTCGGGAGAGGGACAATCGGCAATACCGCAGTAGCCCACGAGGTTAAACTTACCATCTATAAGCTCCAGGTGATAGTCGTATTTATGCTCGTGACGAGATGCCGAGCAGAATGAAAATGCCATCAGAATAGCAGCCAATATCAGCGCAAATCCCGACATAGATAAGACAATCGCCAGCTTTTCCTTAGGTTTAAGAGCAGATAACATTTCTCTCATAATTCACCCCAAAATAAAAACATATTTTTACAAAATACATTTTATCACAAGACTGTCGATTTGTCAACTTTTTTAAATAAAAATAGGCAATAACCTCAAAAATTGGCTATTGCCTACGAAAAAATCATATATTTGCGTTCTTTTGCGACGGATTTTCAATCAGTTTGCCGTCTGACGAAAATCTCGAGCCGTGGCAGGAGCAATCCCATGTATGCTCCGCCTTGTTCCACTTCAGCGCGCAGCCAAGGTGGGGACAGCGCCTCAGAGTAGGCGTCAGGAGTCCAAGAGCGGTTTCAAAGCCGTTCAAAAGAAGCTGTGGGTGCAATATTTTACGTGAGGGCGAGAAAATTTCAGCATAAGGATTCTCTTTTCCTGTTATTTCGTCGGCGATGAGCATTGCTCCCACCATACTGCCGCACATCCCCCATTTGTTAAAGCCCGAGGTGACGTAAACCCCAGGCAAACCACAGGAATAACTGCCGATATATGGAATGCCGTCAAGGCTCATGCAATCCTGGGCGGCAAATGCATACTTTTCTACAGCAGATGGAAAATACTTGTCCTTTATCTGCCGAAGCTCTCTGAAGGTCATGCCCTTTTTGCCCGTTCTGTGTCCTCCTCCACCAAGAAGAAGGTAATCTCCGTAATTTCGAAAGGACAAGCCCTCCTCCGCCTCGTCAACGTACATTCCATTGTATTTGACGGCATTTTTAAGCGCCAGAACGTAGGAACGGTTCTGATAAAGCTTCGCGAAATACAGTCCGTGACTGTTTATGAAGGGAAAATGAGTGGCGACTATAATGTTTTTTGCCGTTACGATGCCCCGCTCTGTGATAATTTCATTATCCTGCACCGCCTTCACGAAGGTATTTTCGTAAATTTTCAGCTCGGATGCAATCCCCGACAGGAAAAGCAGAGGGTGAAATTGCGCCTGATTTGAGAGCCTTACAGCACCCGAAATTTTAAATGGAAGCTCGCTTTTTGCGAAAAAGGTTGCATCTGCGCCTATGCGGTCAAGGGCTTTTACTTCTTTTTCAATCTTTTCTCTGTTGTCCAAGGAATAGACGTAATTATCCCGACGCTCGAAATCGCAGGGGTATTTTTCCGCAAGTCGCTCAAACTCCCCTATCGCCTCTGTATTTATCAGGTAATAGCCCTCGGCGGCTTCCCTGCCGTAGCGGTTTATGATTTTGTCATATACAAGTCCCTGCCCAGCGGTAATTTTGCCTGTGGTGTGTCCCGTGGTTCTCTCACAGATGCGCCACTTTTCCAGAACGATACAATCCACTCCGCGCTCTTTTAGCTTGTAGGCGCAAAGCAACCCCGCTATACCTCCGCCGATTACCGCAACGTCAGCCTTGATATCCGATTTAAGCTCATCAAATTTCGGCATTTTAACATTAGATTGCCAGACAGATTCCACGTTTTATCCTCGCTTTTGCAAATCATACTTTACATTATTGTTGCTTTCGGGAGGATTTTTTATTCGTAAAAATGAAAATTGATCAAAAATAGCGCCTCGAAGCAATGCTCCGAAGCGCCCTTTTATGTACCCTTATTACTTAAGAACCTTGAGGTAGTCGAGCACGGAAATAACGATTCCTGCCAAAACGTAAAGGTCTACAAGACCGCCCAAAAGACCTATAAGAATACCGATGATAGGCAATTTTGCGAAGATACCGATAAGAGCACCAGCTACCAAGCCAATAACAAGGTATACAAGGATGTTAATGATAAGACCGGCAACGCCGTCCTTTGCCTTAAAGGAATAAGGGAAAAACTTCTTGAGAATATCCATTTTGAATTCCTCCTTCTGTAAGATAATATGTGGTGTCGGCACTAAAAATGCCATTTTGGAAAAAGTATTTCCGTTTTTATTGTAGCACTCCCCCTCTAAAATGTCAAGAAAAAATTTTACGAAGGGGGAAAATTTCAGCCGGGAAAAGTCTTTACTTGATATAACACATTATCGCAAGAAAGTAAATATAAAACAAAAAAATCAATTGAGAAAGCAAAGAAAAAGCGTAGATCCACCGAAAAGATGAATTTTACGCTTTTAGGTTTTGTGGTTGTTGATGGCCTTGCTGGTACTTTGTAGCGTGTAGATGTACAAGGGTATACAAAAACAAGCAACAAGCTTTCCATCATCCAACGCAAACGTTTGATAGAAAATTTTCAGCTTGCATTTTTATTTTTGTCATATACAATTCGATAAAATCGAAATCAATTGAATCTTTTGATTTTATGGGCAATTTTATAACAAAATCTCGTTTAATGTGTGCATTTAACTCTTTGATAAACGCTTGATAATTGTTCTGGCTTTCTCTAAATATGACAGTTGCTATGAATTGTTTGCATAAAAAAGATAGATTGAATTTTGGTATCAACACTACCACATTTTGACTTGTGTAAAAAGGTTCTTCTTGCACAAAACACGAACCCAAATAAGCACCTCCCAGCGCAAGAGTGAGACAACCGCCTGGATATGGTTCAAGTCCTTCGATTTTCTTTACTTTTTGTGTAATGCCGTTGTTAAAATTAGATCGACCAACGAAACATATTTCTTGCACCGATGTGTCCATTTTTGCTTTATCTAATTTTGTACCTGAATCAATATCAAATATATCGTATATGTGAAATTCTTGCCACTCGCTTACATCAAGCAAATTGCAATTTTCGGAGCTCTTCGCTGACCGCAGAGCAGTCAGCGAAGAGCTGACCGCAGATTCCAGATTTTGCATATATTCTTCCATATATGCAAAATCTGGGTTGCCTGTTTTGTCAACAGGCAACATTACTGTTAAATTCGGCAACACAGTACTTGAAATCTGATCTGCGTACGAATTGTTTTTAATGCTGTTTCTAATTATTGTAACGAGGAAGAGAGCTATATGTTTGTTTAACCTAATATTTATGGGTTGCAAACAATGCACTTTCATATCAAGTGATGCCCTGCCCTCTTGATAAAAAACAGTTCCTAAAAATGATACGCTGATAAAATTTTCATATATTCTGTAATTGTTATCATCAGAGATATCTTCATAGTAATCGAATACACCATTGTTTATCCCTGTTACAGTTATTCTTGGAGTAACGCCATTTTTCAATTTTTTTCTTTCAACACTCGAACCTGTTGGAACTTGAAGTTTTTTTCCTTTTGTTTCGGTTTTGAACAATTGATATATTTTGAAACTCCTCCACTGTTTTTCTATGTTAAGCATCTTGCTCTCCTTTCAAGGTTATTATAATACCTTTCTCTGTAGATTCCACAGTGCTATTATACATAACCTTTGAAACCAATCTTTCGCTAAATTCTTTAACATCAACTTGTTCTTGGAACATCAAATAGTCCATCATTGTCTTGGTGAAATCCTCCTCGAAAACCTCAAATTCTTTTTCTGGCTTTTGGTAACTCAAATGTTCGGCGGGCTTTAACCATTGTACAGTATCATCCCCCGATTGCCTTCTGATGATTTCCACCCAGCGATCTTCAATTTCCTGCCATCTATCCTTGATGTCTTGACGACCTTGATTCTTTACCGTTTCAAGCCCGTCATCTTCAATATAGCAAGCAAAAATCTCACTGTTTCCGTGGGGCACACCCGCTTCAAAGATAAATATAGAAGTTGTAACCCCCTCGGAGAAAACTTTTTCGGGTAGCTTGATTATCTTCAATAATTTGCTGTGTTTTAAGAGCTTTTTGCCATTGTCCTTTTCAAGCTTTTTGTCGGGAAGAATAAATGCACATAAGGTGTGTTTGGGAACGCTTCCTAAAACATTATCAACGATTGTTATACAGCCGTACTTGCGCTCAAAAGGCGGATTCATAAGCACCTTAGTAATTCTTTGCTTTTTCAATACGGGCTCGCCATTTTCGTCAATAGTATAACTCAACAAGCGCATCCATTCGCAAGCTTCAGCGGTTCTCGTGTCTAATTGCTCAAGATTTGTTTTTCCGTCCTTATGAATCAACATATTAGCACAAGCCAATGCGTAGATTTCTCTGTCAAATTCAATGCCGAACAACTGACTTTGTTTGATACGCTTTGCTTTTGCGGTTGAATTTCCACCAGCTTCCTTTATCATGTTGCACATGGATTTTACAAGAAAAGCACCCGAGCCACAAGCGGCATCCAAAACACAATCGTCTTGCCCAACCTCAATAAGCCTATACATAAGAGAGGTAATGTGGTCAGGCGTGAACACTTGACCACTTTCTGACTTGCCTTTGTAACGGTTAAATTCATTGAAGAATATGGCCATAACATCCTCTCCGTTCCAATAATCAGAGTTGATATTATCGGAAATTTCGCTTACCCACTGAATGAAGTTGTCTATCGCCGCTTGATTCTCGGTTGAATTCATTTTTATGCTTGAGTACACTTCAAGCAAAATATTCAACTTAATATTTTGCTGCAATGCCGCTTGAAAAGACTTTGCAAGCGTTGAATGTATTGAGGTATGGAATGTTTGGTAATTCATTCCAACCATCAAATTTGCACCGTATCTTTTTGCAACCAATGCACAGGCAGTAAATATCATTCGATGTTTCAAATCTTTAATTCCAAATTCGAAATGAAGACAGTTGTTGATTTTTGCAGTTAATGTGTAGATGCGTTGTTTGTCAATTTTGCTTTCAGTGAAAAAAGCAAGATAGTATTCCTTGTTTTGAAGTTCTGCATGTGCTGGGATTTGCACATCATTTTTGAATACAATCACTTCTTCACCATTATAGAGAATACCAATGACATTTTTATATTTTGTGGAAACAATATCGCAATTTTTCAACAATTCATCGACCTGTTGTTGTTTTAGCGGCACTCTGGGTGCTTTTACTTCAAGAATAATTGCAGGAAACATTTTATCGTTCGGCAAATACCATCCGTCAGGTCTATCCTTTACGCCAGTAAAACCTAATTGATTAAAGGATGTTAATTGTCCTACACCAGACACAGCCGATTCACTATTTGCAAATCCCAACTTTTTACCTGCGTAATCCCTTACTTGATCTTCAGTTTTCATGTTCATACCGACTATCCTCCGTTATTTATCGTTAAACTCTTAAATACTTTTCTAATTTGTTCTATATTGCTATCACTTAAACTTTGTCCACATATAATTCGCATAACTTCAACCATTTCCTCATGTTTAATAAACAGGTCACAAATATCGGGTGGTGGAATTTTGCGAATCGCGGTGTAAAAATGGTCCATTGTTTTACGCAAATCTTCACTTGGATTTAATGCGTCTATAATTTTGGCATAAATCTCAGGACTCGGAGCATTTACGCCATCCTCGATATATTTCATATTTGACGGTGGGAGTCCAACGAGCGAAGCAAGTTTTCGTTGGCTCATAGTGCCACGGCAATCCGCGATCAAACGTCCAAGTTCTTTTTTGAAACTTTCAATTGATTCATCAATGTTTCTATTCACACTCCCACCTCCTTGTTATGTGTTCTGTAACATAGAACATTGTAGCACAAAATAGAAGACTTGTCAAGCCTAATTCGTGAATTTTAGGAAACAGGATAAGTAGTGGTGTAAAATTGCCATCGCTCCGACAATTTAACCCCTCTCCGAGATTTTAGCAAAGTGGAAACATATTGCTTTTTCGTATACTGCGATCTACAAAAAATATCACACCCGCAACAGGAATTTGCTCCGTCTTGCTAGGCTTCCGACACGGAAGCGACGGAGCAATGTTTCGAACCTGATTCCGTGGCGTTGCCACGGAGCAGGTTCGCTGGGCAGATGCCATAGCAAAAGAGCCTACCGCAAGGGCAGGCTCTTTTGCTATGGCACCCGCAACAGGAATCGAACCTGTAACTAACCCTTAGGAGGGGTTTATTATATCCATTTAACTATGCAGGCTT